>CAZHPW010000091.1:0-9327 GCA_964534515.1 uncultured Christensenella sp. | reverse complement strand
ATCACGCGATTTATCCAGTGTTTTCAACGTGTTGAGGGTTATTCAGCAGGCCCTAAATATGGGTCAAGCTTCTGCATTGTTACTGAAAGTCCTCGGCTTTTCAGCAGCCTGCCCAGGGAAGCGGCAGTAATGCCCTTGCCCAGGGGAGGATACGACGCCGCCCGTCACGAAAATGTACTTCATTTTAATTTAATACAGCACAAGGTATTTGGAAGTTTCCCAGCCGCTGACTTGCAGGCGGTATTCATCCCATTCCTTTTGCTTTCCTTCCATATAGCGTTCAAAGGTATTCCTACCCAAGGTCTTCTTAATCATCGGGTCTTGCCTGGCCAGTTCAATGGCATCAATCAAGCTGCCCGGCATGCTAAGGATGCCCTTTTTCTTAAGCATGGCCTGATTCATTAAGAAAAGGTTGTCTGGGGATTCATCAGGCGGCACAAGCTCTTTTTCCATCCCGTCAAGGCCGGCAGCCAGGCACAGCGCCAGGGTCAGGTAAGGGTTGGCGGAGGGGTCCGGACAGCGCAGCTCCAATCTTGTGCTCTGCCCCCTGCTGGCGGGTAACCGAATCAGCACGCTGCGATTGACGGATGACCATGCCAAGTAACATGGCGCCTCATACCCAGGTACCAAGCGCTTGTAAGAATTGACTAGCGGATTGGTCACCGCTGCCATGCCGCGGACATGCTTCAATAACCCTGCAATAAAACAATAAGCCTCTTTTGATAAGCCTTTCGTGTCAGACTCGTCACAAAAAATGTTCTTCCCGTTCTTGAAGAGGCTCATGTTGGTGTGCATACCCGAACCGTTGATGCCCATAATAGGTTTGGGCATAAAAGTGGCGTGCATTCCTGCCTTGCGGGCGATTGTTTTCACCGCCAAACGGAAGGACATGATGTTATCGGCGGTATGCAAAGCGTCTGCGTACTTAAAGTCAATCTCATGCTGTCCAGGTGCGACCTCATGGTGGGAAGCCTCAATTTCAAAACCCATTTTTTCAAGCGATAAGCAGATATCCTGCCTGACACTCTCTCCGTTATCCAAAGGTCCCAAATCAAAATAACCAGCCTCATCACCTGTGTGGGTTGTGGGCTGGCCATTTTCATCCAGATGGAAAAGAAAGAACTCGCACTCCGGGCCGACCATAAAGTCGTATCCCATATCTTCAGCACGCTTGAGGACCATTTTTAAGATATGGCGCGGGTCACCTTCAAACGGGCGGCCATCCGGCAGGTGCACGTCGCATATCATCCTGGCGACGGCAGTTTTCCCTGGCATCCAGGGAAGGACGGTAAACGTGCTCAAATCCGGGTAGAGGCGCATGTCTGATTCTTCAATGCGCAGAAAACCCTCAATGGAACTGCCGTCAATGGTCACTTCATTATTAAGAGCTCTATCGATTTGAGAGGCGGTGATGGTCACATTTTTCATTTGGCCAAAGATATCGGTGAACTGCAGACGGATGAAGTGAATGTCGTGCTCTTTGATGCTTTGCTTAATGTCTTCTCTGGTCATGTTACCCATGTTCGCCACCTCCGTTTAATAATCATTGCTTGTACCATGTTGCAAAAACAATGAAAAAAATGATAATAGAGAGCAAAGTTTACGGTCAAGTTTTTCTTTTGTTGCTCTTTTCTGGACAAGAAAGGTGTTTTGAGTAGCGGTGGAAAAATGAAGTCTTACCGCATCAATAACCAGAGGAAGAATCAAATAAAAAGAATAAGTCCGGGAGTATACCGGACTCATTCCTTCTCAGCTGTTTGATCACATTATCCAAACTCTGTAGTGTTCACAAACAGTTTTATATTTCTATGCCAGAATCTCATTGTTATTCAGGAAAAACAGAAAATCTTCCGACAGGCACTTTGGGAAAAGCAACCTGCACAAATCAATTGCGTTGTCGCCGGTGGACGAAAATAGCTGCCAAACTCAGTACCAAGGCCAAGCTTAAGAACAATACGATTTGACTGGCATATGCGTCCCCGGTGCTGGGCATTGTCGTCCGGTTCACAAAGGTCATCTCCCCGGCAAACGGCGTGCCATCTTTTTGGATGTCCATTCGGGCTTTCAGGCGTCCATCAACCAGACTTACGTTGACAACAACGGTGTAAACCGTCTTGTCATAAGTGATGTCCTGTTCGGTACCTTCCACTTCATGGATGGTATACATCCAGTTGCTCACTTCCTGGCTGAAGGTGCGTTCCGGGAAGGTAACGCTGCCGTCCGCCAGGTTGCTGGCCTGCGCGATGACAGTACCCTGTCTGTCTTTCAACTGGAAGGTAAACTGCCCCTCCTTGAGTGTCCCATTGAGCAGCACTTTCTTTGCCTGAAGTGGTAAACGGACGATGCTGACCGGCACTTTTTTGTTGGTGATGGATAGCGCATAGGTTTGCTCACCGGTTTGTCTCAGTGGCTCATAAGTTGCTTCAAAGCCGGATAAAGTGGTGGTTTCCTTCACCTGGTAAGTAACACTTAAGATTTCACCCGCTACCCAAAGTTGGCTGGGCAACTGGATAAATGTATGGCTCCAGGCATTATCCGGACTTAGCATGACTTTTTCCAGGGGATGGATTCCACCCTTTTCGTCCTTGGCAAGCAGTTGCACTTCTACCTGCGCAGGAAGGCCCAAAGTGAGGGGAGAGCCCTTCTCGTCCAACCAGGTTTTTGTCACGGTAACGGAAAGGTCTGTGGGCTGGCCTATCTGGATATCGGAATTGGTTGAGATGGCGCCGCCTCTAAAACTCGCAGTGTTGTTCATAAACACCAGGGCAGCCGCCTCCTGATAGCGCGATAGCCATGCTGTCTCGGCATCCAATTGGGAAATCAGCCCCTGGGTGTTCGGGTTGTTTGTCAAGGTATCTGTATCCAGGGGCAGGTCGCCTGGCTGGTACAAATCTCCCGGGTTGTCCAGGTACCAGGTGAGCGCGTCACCCAGGTAGGTGCGCTGACGAACAGTGAGCATGTGCAGCGCGGGGTCATTGTCTGTCAGGATGCCGGGGATTTGAGTATCCCGGCCTTCAAAGCGAACATCATGCCCGCTGGGTCGGTAATACGTGCTCATGGGTATCTGAGAGATTTCATTCCCGGTGATGGCACCGCCCAGGGTTGAAAAGGTTTGAACCCTGGCGGTGGGGCAGGCCCAAATGCCGCCGCCTGCCCTTGCGGTGTTGCCGGTTATCAGCACCTGTTCTAAAAACATGGTGGGTTGCCCATGGACAGAGAAGTCAATTGCCCCGCCCGCAAAATTTGAATGGTTGCCTAAAAAACTGCCGCTGCGCAGGTCAAAGGAATCACCGCTGCTTTTATCCTGGAAAAGATAAAGTCCACCGCCATACAGTTGAGTGCGGTTGTTGCTGATAACATTGCCTTCAAGAATCACGTGCATTTGTCTGGTTCTGCTGACTGCGGACCGGATGGCCATACCACCGCCATGGGACCAGTAATTCCGATAAAGCTCGGTTTGTGCGGTGGTTTGATTGCTGTTGACCACGTTATTAATCAACTCAAACTGGCCGCTGCCCGATATGGAGATGCCGCCGCCATTGGCATAGTAGCCTCCGGTGACGCTGTTGTTGGCGATATGGTTGCCTTCCACACGCACTTTGGCAGTTTGCACTGAGCCATTGATTTCAATTGCGCCGCCGGACAGGCTGCTCGTACTCCAGGTTGAGATGACGGCATTCTTCTCAAAAACACTGTTGGTAATGATGATTTCGTGATTTCCTGCCAGGGCATTGACCACGGCACCGCTTGATGAGGAGCGAAAGCCTTCCGCCTGGATGTTGTCCAAAGTCAGGTTGCTTCCATTACTGGCCAAGGCGCCGCCGCTGAATCCATCCCCATTGACGTCCTCAGCCCGCAGCTTGCCATTTTTTACAGTAAAATGCCCGCTGCTGACAGCACTGAGCATGCGGCCGGCCTGGGTATCTACGCGGGATACCAGCGTGTTGCCGCCCAGGTCCAGGGTGAGGTTGCTGTTTTGGGGGATGACAACAGTCTGGCTGACCACCATGTCCCCGCCGGAAAGCAGCAGCGTATCGCCGGGGCTGGCCGCGGCTACCGCAGCCTGCAGGCTTGGATACTCCTGGCTGCCAATGGTGATGACCCCGCTTGCCGGGGCGCTTGCCTGGACAGGCTGGAAGCAGGGGACCAATAGTACAGCCAGAACGAACAATACAATCAAGACTCCCCGAGCCCAATTCAGTCTTCTCATGTTCAGGTCCTCCAACTCATAATGGCTCTCATGTGCATTACCAGACTGACCGGAGATTGTGGGGATATTTAGGGCATAATGAAGTAAAATCCCATGCCGGTCGTAGTATTCTTCATGTTTATATAACATGCCACTCTTAAAAATGTCAATCTACAAAACAGTTATTCATGACGCGAACTAATCATCCCATCAAATCGATTGGTAATCAGCAATTTTATCCTGTTGCATTCCTTCTCCCGGCTCTTGTGTAATGATGATTATGTCAAATCTAATGTTGGGGCTGATGGGAGGATTAGAGCAGATTATGTGCCAATAAAAAATGTCCTTACAGGATTCTTGGATCCAATAAGGACATTTGTGCTGGTGCGGGAAACAGGACTTGAACCTGCATGAACGTATTGCTCACTAGAACCTGAATCTAGCGCGTCTGCCAATTCCGCCATTCCCGCAAGGTGCGGAAGTAAAAATATCACACCGGATGGGGCTTGTCAAGCATTCTTTTCGAAAAAAACGGATTTTTTCCAATCATTCTGTGAAGCTGGCGGTTCCGGTTGATTTGCGGCTGAAATAGCTTAGTCTGCCTGTTTCGCTGCCGCCTCAGGTGCGCCAAGGTAGCCGGAGCGCAGGAACTTCATCACCTCATCCGCCACCTGCTCCAGGTCGGCATTCTTTTCAAAGAACACGTACTTTAAGCCAATGAAGTTGGAGATGCCCATGAGCATGTACGCCATGACCGTGCTGTCCATGTGGTTATTCATGTTTCCTGCCCGGTCCAGCTGGGCGGCGTAGCGGCTGGCGAAGGTTTCATAGTAATCCATAAACAGGTCTTTGTTGATGTACAAGGATTCCCAGATGATGTTGTACATGTAGGGCCTTTTTTTGACCTGTTTGAGGAAGGAAAGCAAGCCCGCGCGCTCAATCTCAAGCCGGTCTGTCAGCCCCGCGACCGCCTCGGCGATGCCTTTTCTGATTTCATGGCCATAGGTGTTCAAAAGGCTGGAATACAGCGTGTACTTGTCTTCAAAATAAATATAGATGGTGCCCGGCGCCACTTTCGCGGAGGTGGCGATGTCGTTGATGGTGGTGTTGTAATAGCCCCGCTTGCCGAGTTCTTTCTCCGCCGCTTTGATGATGCGGTTCATGGTGGCTTTTCCGCGGCTGGTCTTGGGCTGATTCATCATGATTCCTTTCCGGCTTTAGTGCTATTCAGATAAATCCATTGGTAAAGGTTGGTAGAAACAACTAATCCTAACACAATTTTACTTTAAAAGGCTGAGCAAGGCGTTTTTCCGGCGGGACAAAGTTTGACCAGGCTGCATGCCTGGTCAGGGGATAGCCTTTTCTGTAATGGTTTGCTTGAAAGTGAAGCTGATTGTTTTTAACGGGCTTGCGCTCACATCATTGTGATACTTGTCCTGTGGTTGACAAAGCCCATCATCACGCTGATAAAGGCGTCCGGGCGCTCATAAAAAGCCGCGTGCCCTGTTTTGGGCAGGACGACATGGCAGGCGTCCTTGATGTTATCGCGCAGGTAGACCTGCTCCTCAATCGGTGTGATGTGGTCCTGCTCAGAGGAAATAATCATGACCGGGCAGGCAATGTGCTTTAATGCTTCCCGCACGTCATGGCTTTCGGCCGAGCGGGTCAGCCTGACCATGCGCTCCAAAAAATCGGGGTTGGCAAAGGCAGTTTGGGTCAGCACCTTTTTGCGGTTTGCCATCCATTCCGCCTTGCGGTCGTAAAAATCGGGGCTGTAGATAACCGGGATGGTGGTGGAATAATACGCCAGGGGATCGCCGATGGCCAGGTTCCAGGCTTCCCCGATTTCCTTGAGCCAGGCGTTGGTGCGCGCCACGGTGTTGGCCAGCACCATCTTGTGAACCCGGTCTGGATATTTGACCACCAGGTTTAGGGCGACTTCGCCGCCGTAGCTGGTGCCAAACACTGTGACTTTCGGGATGTTCAAGTGGTCCAGCAGGGCATCCAGCATGTCCGCCTGCAGCTCTTGCTTGAAGTCATAGTCCATGGCTTCGCTCTGCCCCTGGTCCAACAGGTCAACCAGAATCAGCTGGTTTCCGCCGTTTTGGAAAGCTTCCAAAAATGGCGGCCAGGACTTGGTAGACATCATGATGCCGTTGAGCAGCAGGAGAGGATGACCCTCTCCCACCAGCTCGTAGTAAACGGATTTATCCTTAAAAGTAAATGTAGCCATTATTCTGTGATGATGCCGATTTCAATCGCGCGGCTTCTGAGCTCGTCCTGGAACTTGGGATGGGCGATGCTGATGAGCATCTCCACACGCTCCTTGATGTTGGTGCCGCGCAGGTGGGCTACGCCATATTCGGTCACCACATAGTCCACGTCATTGCGGGAAAGCGACACGGCGGCGCCTTGCATCAGTTGGGGCACAATCTTGCTCTTCTCCTCGCGTTCGCCTGTTTGCGGGTTCTTGACATTGGCGGTGGAATACAAGCAAATGAAGGAACGGCCGTTTTTGGCGTTCTGCGCGCCAATGGCGGTGTCGGTCTGCCCGCCTGTGCCGGAGAACTGGGCGCTGCCCAGGGACTCACTGGCGCACTGCCCGGTCAAGTCAATCTCAATGGTGGAGTTGATGGATACCATGTTGTCATTCTGCGCGATGACATAGGGGTCATTGACATAGCTACCGGCTAATACCTCAACGCCGGGGTTGTCATCGGCAAATTCGTAAAGCTCCTTGCTGCCCATGATAAAGGTGCAGACCATCTTGCCCTTGTGGGTCTGTTTCTTGCTGCCGTTGACCGCGCCGGACTTGTACAGGTCCATCATGCCGGTGGTCAGCATCTCGGTATGGATGCCCAGGTCTTTCTTGCCGTGCAGGGCTTCAGCCACGGCGTTTGGCATGCCGCCGATGCCCAGCTGGATGCAGTCCCCGTCGTTGATGAGGTCGGCGATGTAGCCGCCGATGACCCTGTCTTTCTCATTGGGCTCAACATAGGGGAGTGAGGGGCATGGGTAGTCCGCCTCAATGAGGTGAGTGACTTTGGAAATGTGGATGTTCAAGTCACCAAAGGTGCGCGGGTAGTTGGGGTTGATTTCAAGGATGACCACTTCCGCCTGCTCAATCATCTGCACCTCATAGGTGTTGGAGCAGGAGAGGGAGATGTAGCCATGCTTGTCCGGCATCGCGGCGGCGCCCACATAGATGCGCGGCACGCGGTGATACAGCCGCTTGGTGGCCGCGAAATGCAGGTTGTTGGGCACAAAGGAGGTGCTGCCGGCCTTGTGCGCCTTGCGGGTGGCCGGGCTGTAAAACCAGCTGTCATGCTGGAAGCTGTACTTATAGGCAGGGTCATTAAAGCAGGGATAGTCGCCCATGGGCAGGCAGGTGGAGATGCGCACATCTTTAAGTCTGTCCGCTTGCGTGTGAAGCACGCTGAAAAACGCGTTCGCGGTGGAGCAGCCAAGGCCGGTCACGATGTAGTCGCCGGAGCGCACCAATTCCACGGCCTGCTGCGCTGTAATCACCTTCTCTTTGTAATCCATGTCCCTGTTTCCTTTCATAATTGAGCTTCTATTTTACACTTTTTTTTAGATTATTTGTACCCGCTTGGCTTCATGCGGCCCAGCCTGGCATATGGAATGAATGCGGGGAGGAAGCCTTGGGGCTCCCTCCCCGGGAATGGTTTTACTTGCTGTGAGACTTATTCGCCCAGCAGTTCGCCAATGGACTTCATGCCGTCAACGGTGACGAAGGAAGTGGCGGCATCGGTGTAGTTCTTGACGTACTTGGCAAACGCCATGCCGTCCAGGCCGATGCGCTGGCCTTCAGAGTAGTCAACGCCGCCGGAAATCGGCACGTTGATGCGCTCGGATTCCATGGCTTCCAGGAAAGAGACACGGGTGATTTCCTTATCCGCCAGGCGGTTGATGCCTTCCATGAAGACCTTGACCGCGATAAAGGAAGACATGGAGTAGGCAGAAGCGCTGTAAGCAGTTGCGGACTCCTGATCAACATAGCCCTTTTCAACGCCCCAGGCGAGGACATCAAGGAACTCGGAGATGTCGGCTGCCTGGCGTTCATCCTGGGCAGCGGGGTCAATAACAACCCAAGCACCGCCGTAAATGTCGCCGGCGTCAGCTTCATTAGCCACGGCGGGGACAAAGGTGGGGGCAACGTTCACATAAGAAACAATGACAGGGATGCCGCGGGTTTCGGGATTTTGCTGCATGGCGGTGTAGATGCCGTTGAAATAGGTCTGGTTGCCGCCAATGACAACGACGTCAGCACCGGCCAACTGAGCCACCTGGCTGGTCAACTCATCAGCGACAGTGGTGTTGACTTGCACGCCAAGGATTTCGGGGCGCTTGGTTTCTTCAACGGATTGCATCTGCAGGTTCACACCTTCCAGAATTTGGTTGCCCACATCATCAGCAGAGTAAATCAGTCCAACCTTTTTGACTTCACTCACGTTGGAGTCAGCTATTTGGGGCAGGTTCATAGCACGCAGAAGCATGATGCGGCCTTCTGTTTTGTAGATGGGCTGCACGGGGAAGGTGAAGCGTTCATTGCCTTTGGCAGGCAGGTAGTACTGCAGGGCGGAACCGGTGCCCCAATACACGGAAGGAACGCCGGATTCAACGATGTAATCCTGGGTGGCAGCGATAATCCAGGTGCCCAGGTTGCCGACCATGGAGAACACTTCATCATCTTCCACGAGCTTCTCAATGTAGGTTTTAGCCAAGGGGCCTTCGGACTGATCATCATAGGAGACATGGTTCAGGTAGTAGCCAACGCCATCAGCGCCTTTAGCCACGCCGCCCATTTCCTCGTTGATGTACTTTACAAACAGCTTGTAGAACTGGCTGGAGGGCGCGCCAACACCGGCATACGCGCCGGCTTCGCACATGACAGAGCCGATTTTGATGGTTCCTTTGTAAGAAACACCTTCTTTTTCGACCGCGTTGGTGTCAACGCCGGTCTCCGCTACAGCAGTGGCGGCTAGGGACAGGAACATGGCCAGGACCAGGATCAGGGACAGAATCTTCTTCATGGGGTACTCTCCTTTTTTGTTTTCTTTCCTATTTAGGGCCTGCTGAAAAAAGTGATTCGCGCTATGGTCGTTCCTTCAAACAGC
>CAZHPW010000090.1:0-9607 GCA_964534515.1 uncultured Christensenella sp. | reverse complement strand
GGGATGAGGACCTGGATAACCTCCACTCCATCTATGTGGACCAGTGGGACTGGGAAAAGGTCATTAAAGAGGAAGAACGCACGCTGGACACCTTAAAGGACGCCATGCAGAATATCACCACCGCCATTATCTGCACCTATGACCTGCTCAAATGGAAATATCCGGGGCTCAAGCAAAAGTTCAAGCATGACATGACCTTTGTCACCACCCAGGAGCTGGAGGACCTCTGGCCGGAGCTTACCCCAAAACAGCGGGAGGATAAAATCACCAGGCAGCACCGCTCTGTCGGTATCCTGCAAATCGGCGGCAAGTTAAAATCCGGCCAGCCTCATGACGGCCGCGCGCCGGACTATGATGACTGGGAACTAAACGGTGACATCCTCTTCTGGCACGAGACCCTGCATTGCGCCATGGAGCTATCCTCCATGGGCATCCGCGTGTCTCCCGAGTCCATGGACCGCCAGTTGCGCCTGTCCGGGAATGATCAAAGGCGGGAGCTGCCCTTTCACAAGGCGCTGCTTCAGGGTGAGATGCCGGTCACCATGGGCGGGGGCATCGGGCAAAGCCGCATGTGCATGCTGCTGATGGGCAAGGCGTACATCGGTGAGGTGCAGTCCTCCTACTGGGATGAGAAGACCCTGGCGGACTGCGCACAGGCGGGCATTCCACTTTTATAAACGAAACTGGAAGAACGTCAGAAAAGCCCGGCAAATTTTTGTTCAACTTGACAAAATTCCGGACACTTTGTTAATATAATCGTGTCCGGCTTGACCCGAAAATTTTCGGGAATTGCTGTTTAGATAAACAGGTTGCTAATCTTCGCGAAATGGTTTTCGCTTTGAGCATACAGATTGTGAAGCATTCTGATTGTTTGCTGCTTGTCATTCGTTCAGCGACGGAGCCGAGGGATTGTTTTCCCGCGGTTTTTTCATTTGGAGCCCGGACACCTGAATATTTTTTGATGTATGAGAGTACAGTAAGAAGGAGGAAACCATGCCGACCATTGTCTGGGTCCTGTTGGTGCTTGTGGCTGCTGTCATAGGCGCTTTAGCAGGCTTCAGCTACTTCAAGAACACCTTGGAAAAGAAAATCGGGCGCGCTGACAAGTACGCCAAGGAACTATTGGACGACGCAACCCGCAAAGCGGATGAAAAGAAGAAAGAAACCATCCTTGAGGCCAAGGAAGAGGTGCTCCGCTTAAAGGGCGAGCTGGACCGCGAAATCAATGACCGCCGTGCCGAGCAGCAGCGCGCCGAGCGCCGTGTCGCCCAGCGCGAAGAGACCATGGACAAGAAACTGGACAACCTGGAAAAGCGCGAGGAGCGCCTCAACCAGAAGAACGAGGAAATTTCCCAGCGCCTTTCTGAGGCGGAAGCCCTCAAGGAAAAGCAATCCACCGAATTGGAGCGCATCGCCGGCATGACAGCCGATGAGGCAGCCCAGTCCATCATCGCCCGCGTTGAGCGCGACGCCTACCACGATGCCGCCGCCATGGTGCGCGACATTGAGCAAAACGCCAAGGACGAGGGTATGAAAAAGGCCCGCAACATCATCGCGCTGGCCATTCAAAAATGCGCTTCCGACCACGTGGCCGAGTCCACCGTTTCTGTTATTACCCTGCCCAATGACGACATGAAGGGCCGCATCATCGGCCGCGAGGGCCGCAACATCCGCGCCCTGGAGCAGGCCACCGGCGTTGACCTCTTGATTGACGACACGCCCGAGGCCGTCACCATTTCCGCTTTTGACCCCGTCCGCCGCGAGGTTGCCCGCATCGCGATTGAGCGCCTCTTGCAGGATGGCCGCATCCACCCCGCCCGCATTGAGGAGATGGTGGAGAAAGCCAAGAAGGAAATTGACGAGCAAATCAAGGAAGCCGGCGAGCAGGCCGTGTTTGAGACCAACCTGCACGGCATCCACCCTGAAATCGTCAAGGTGCTGGGCCGCATGAAGTACCGCACCAGCTACGGCCAGAACGTGCTGAAGCACTCCATTGAAGTCGCCCACTTAACCGGCCTCATGGCTGCCGAACTGGGTGAGGACCCCCAGGTCGCCAAGCGCGCCGGATTGCTGCATGACTTGGGCAAGGCCCTGGACCGAGAGCAGGAGGGCACCCACACCCAGTTGGGCGCTGACCTGGCCCGAAAGTACAAGGAGCATCCTGAGGTCATTCACACCATCCTCTCTCACCACAACGATGTGGAGCCCCAGACCATCATCGCCGTGCTCGTGCAGGCAGCCGACGCCATTTCCGCGGCCCGCCCCGGCGCCCGCCGTGAGATGCTGGAGAACTACATCAAGCGCCTCACCAAACTGGAAGAAATCGCGACCTCCTTCTCCGGCGTTGAAAAATGCTACGCCCTCCAGTCCGGCCGCGAGCTGCGCATCATGGTCAAGCCCGAAGACATCAACGATGACGGCATCCGCATTGTCGCCAAGGAAATCGCCAAGCGCATTGAGAACGAGATGGAGTTCCCCGGCCAAATCCGCGTGAACGTCATCCGCGAGACCAGAAGCGTCGAGTACGCAAAGTAATCCCCGGTGCTTTAGCAGTTTTTTAAGCAAAACCGCCTTGCGAAGACAGACAGAATCCATTACTCTGAATTTGATTCGCGGGAAACGAAACCAACACACACCTTCAGCGGGCCGCGTACGGCCCGCTTTTTCATGGGAGGAAATGATGAACCAGCTTGTCACCAAATACAAAATCCTGTCCTCGGACACCGACCGCCATCAGTTCTGGAAGATGGACCGCATCCTGGTATTGATGCAGGAATTGGCGGGGGAGCATTCGGATATCCTGGGCTGCAGTTTTGAGGACACCTACAAATTGGGCGCTGTCTGGGTGGTCACGCGCAATGAGTTTGAGGTGGAGCGCTATCCCGTCATTGGGCAGACGGTCATCGGGAAAACCTTCCCCGGCCGCGCCAGGCGGGGCATCTACCCCCGCTATTATCTGATTGAGGATGAGGAGGGCAGGCCCCTGGTTCGCGGCAGCAGTTTCTGGGTGCTGGCGGATGTGAACACCAGGCAGATGATTGACCTTAAGGAAATTTCTGAGAATATGCCGGACACCTCCATGCTCACCCAGCCCTTCCGCAACCCCGGCCCGGTGGAGGAGTTGACGGAGGGCCAGACCAGAACCGCCCTCTGGCAGCCTATTTACACTGATATTGACCGCAACGGCCATGTCAATAACACCCGCCCGGCGGATTGGGGGCTGTGCTTCTTAAACGAGACCGCGGACATTGGTCATTATCCGGTCAAGACCCTGCAGGCCTCCTACCATCGGGAAATGCTAGAGGGGGATAAAATCAATTTGTCTTTTATGCAAAAGGACAAGGCCTTTTCGCTACGCTGTGACGTGGGGGATGAGGCGGCTATGCGGCTTTCGGGCACATTGGCGGATAAGCCGCTCTCGCCCGGTGAAGCGGTGGAATAAGACGTGAAAAACGCCCGGGCAGATGCCCGGGCGTAAGTATGATGTGCTTGTTACTGTGAACCGGGCAGGCTGGTCCTGCGCGCGATGTCCTTCAAAGTTCTAATCATGCCCTGGTCAACCTTCCGGCTGGCCGCCAGGCGCAATTCCATCTGGACGCCGCCCCTATTGCCAAGGCAGATGAGCGCGCGGCCTGAATCCCCGTAGATGAACAGGAAATCGGTGTTCCCGGGCTGGTAAAGTTCATACTGGCTGCCGCCATAGCGCCCGGCCAGCTCGCTCAACTGCGCCACTGTCATATCGCCAAGGGGCATCTCATTCCGATTCTTCAGGCTGAGCCTGACCGTAAAGTTGCCGGTAATGTCCAGCGCCATCGCTTGCAGGCCGGCGGACTTGAGCTCCTGGGTTACCTCGTCCGCGGTCTTGCCGTAAAGCGCCAGGATGGGGTCGCCCGCGTCCATGCCGCGGGTTAAGACATCCACGTTGGCCGGGAAATCCACCGTGACGCCCTGGTCAGCGAAATAAACCTGGCTAGCCAGGCCCAAAAGAGGGGTGAAGGCCAGCATCATGGCAATGACGCATGCAAACAGGCTTTTTCTCATCTTCTCACACCCTCCTTTCTGTTCCCATATCCTAACACGTTTTACAGGCCTTGTCCAAGCTCGGCCTCGGCCTTTTGCATCAAGTCCGCCACTTTGTCACAGAAATTGTCAAACTCCGGGTCAGCAATCTGCTTTTCCTTCGTGTTCATCAGGTACTCAAGGGATTTGCGCATGCCCTGGTCAAAGCGTGTCTTCGCGGTAAAGCCGGGCACCAGGCGCTTGATTTTGCTGTTGTCAAACACCGCGCAGTTGGCCTTGTCGCCCAGCAGGCTGCCGGCGTAGTCATACTGGGGCGCCTGGGCCAAGAGGGTGGAAGGGACATGGCAGGGGATGAAGGGGCGGTCCAGCGCCTCACAGACCAGCCGGTGAATCTGGTTCCAGGTCAGCGCTTCATCAGAAGTAATGTGAACCGCCTCCCCGATGGCGTGGTCATTGCCCATCAGGCCGATAAAGGCGTCCGCGAAGTCCTCTGACCAGGTCACCGTCCACAGGCTGGTGCCGTCGCCAGGTATTAAAACCGGCTTGTTTTTCAAGATGCGGTCGATGATTTGCCAGGGACCCTTGCCGCCGTGGATGGACAGGGGCAGGGAACCCAAGCCATAGGTATGGCTGGGGCGGACAATGGTCATCGGGAAGTTGTCCACATCCCGGGCAAAGTTCAGCACGCTCTCGCACTTGGCCTTGTCCCTGGAATACTGCCAGTAGGGGTTGTATAAGGGGGTGGACTCGGTGATGACGGCGTTGCGCGCGGGTTTGGCATAGGCGGAGGCGGAGGAGATGAAGATGTACTGCCGGGTTTTGCCGGTAAACAGGCTGATGTCGCGCAGGACCTGCTCGGGCTTGTAGGCCACGAACTGGGCGACCACATCATAGCTCGTGCCCTCCAGCGCTTCCTCTGCCGCCTGCACGTCATTGATGTCACAGGTGATGGTGTGGGCGCCCGGTACCAGGTCATTCTTGCTGCCGCGGTTTAACAGTGTCACCTCCCAGCCCAATTCCACCAGTTTGCGGCTGATGGGCAGGCTGATGGTGCCGGTTCCGCCAATTAATAAAGCTTTCATAGCGTTTTCCTTTCAGATTGTGTTTTTCTGATTGTACTTGAATGCCATTCATCAGGCAAGAGCCTGGCTTCAAACGGCAAAAGTTGGCAACCAGATTTGACAGGTCGCCCCTCCGGTGGTTATAATCAGTAAGTTAACACGCAAGTACCTGTAAGGTTCAGAAGGAGTTCAATTTGCCCCCAGAAAACGGTTTTGAAGCGCTCGAAGTCTCAAAAGAGGTGCTCAAGGCACTTCAGGAGATGGAGATTCATACCCCCACCCAGATTCAGACAGAAACCATCCCGCCCATGATGGCGGGCCATGACATCATCGGCATCGCGCCCACCGGGACGGGCAAGACCCTGGCCTTTGGCATCCCGATGCTGGAATACATCAGCCTGACTGAAAACCGTGTCCAGGAACTGGTCTTGGCGCCTACGCGCGAGCTGGCCATGCAGATTGTGGCCGAGTTGACCGAACTGGCCAGGTTCATCCCGCAGATTCGCATCGCGGCGCTTTATGGCGGCCAGCCCATGGTCAAGCAGATTAATCAGCTCAAACGCAAGCCCCAAATCGTGGTCGCCACGCCAGGTCGCCTCCTGGATATGCTCAACCGCGGCCATCTGAGGCTGGACCAGGTGCACACCATGGTCATTGACGAAGCCGATGAAATGCTCAAGATGGGCTTTGTCAAGGACGTCACCAAGATTATTGAATCCGTTCCCCCGGGCCGGCAGCTTGTCATGTTTTCCGCCACCACCAACCGCGACGTGCTGACCATCTCCTGGAAATACCAGCAGAGCCCCGTTGAAATCACGGTGGAAGCAACCAAGGAAAACCGCCCCCAGATTACCCAGTACACCATGGTGGTGTCCCGGGAGAACAAAATGGGCGCGCTGCAGTACCTGCTGGATTCTGATGAGTACGAGCGCATCATGATTTTTGTAAACACCAAGTTCATGACCCAGCGCGTCGCGGACCGCCTGGTCAAGCAGGGCTACAAGGCGGAGGCGCTGCACGGCGACATCCGCCAGTCCCAGCGCACCCGCATCATGAACGACTACAAAAAGGGCAAGTTCCCCATCCTGGTCGCCACCGACGTCGCCGCCCGCGGCATTGACGTGGACGATGTGGAGGCAGTCATTAACTATGACCTGCCCAATGAGAATGAGTATTATTTGCACCGCATCGGCCGCACTGGCCGCGCCCGCCGCCACGGCGTCGCCTTCACCATGTTGACCTTCCAGGAGACTGTGCGGATGGACGAAATCCTCAAGTACATGCAGACCAAGCCCACCCCGCTGCATTTTGATGAGCAAAAGGTGCTGCGCACCCAGGACAACGAGCCCTTCTTCACCTCAATCTAAACCATAAAGAATCTTGAATCAAAACCGCCTCCGGATGGTCCGGAGGCGGTTTAATGTTAGTTCAATTTAGTTGGTCACGCGCTCGGGGTAGGTTTCCACCTTGAACTCGCTCAGCCACTGCTCTTCCAGACGGGCATAGTTTTCATCCTGCTTGGTGTGGAGCAGTTCGTTCCTGACCACATTGGCATGGGTCTCCAGGCTCGCGGGGCCTTCCTGGATGTCCGCGACATACTTTAAGATGTGATAGCCGTAATTGCTCTTGATGGGCTCAGAAACGTCGCCGATGTTGGCAAGCGCCATGGCGCCCTTTGTGAAGGAATCTACAAAGGAGGTGGTGCCTTCGCTCACCGCGTAGCCTGCCGCGGGCTGGCCGGGGTCGTTGTTGTTTTCGCTGATCAGGGCGTCAAAGTCCGCGCCTTCAGCGATGGCTTTCTGGTAGATTTCATCGGTCTTGGCCTGAATTTTGCCAAAGGCTTCGGTTTCCTTGGCGGTCAGTTCAGCCTGTTTGCTGTCCAGGGCTTCCTGGGCTTCCTTGAGCGCGGTGTACACGGGGGTCTTCGCCAGCAGGGTGTCCAGGGCGGCCTGGTCCAGGGTCTCAGCCTTGAGCAGCTCTTCCAGCTGGGCTTTTTCTTCCTCGCTCAGCACGGCGGCCTGGGCATCCAGGATTGTTTTGCCGGCTTCGGTCGCTTCCTCAGCCTTCAGCGCGTCCAGGTAGCTATTCACACTGCTCTGGGCGGTGGTTAAGGCTGCCTGCAGGGAGGATTTTTCGCTTTCCAGGGTGGTGATGGCGGTCTGGTCCTCTGTTTCCAGCGGGAGCAGAATCTGGCGCACATAGCGGTAGCCGCCGGGGGTGTAGTAGACGATTTCATCGCTTAAGACCTTGTCGCCAAAGGCGGCGGGGTCGGCGGCATAGGCTTCCTGCTCGGCCTTGACCTTCTCTTCAAACGCGGTCTTGACTTCCTCGTCAGTCACTTCAATGCCTTCGCCGGCGTAGGCGTGCAATTTGTCATGCAGCTTGGTTTCCTTGGCGTTTTCCACCATCAAGTCCTTGGTGAAGCCAAAGTCCAGCGCCTGCTTTTCAATGGCCTTGTCCAGTTCCTCGCCGGTCAGCTGGGTGTCCTGGAAATAATACATCTTAATCTGGTCCAGGATGCTCTGGTAGCTGGCCTGGGCCTGCTCATCAATCTCGGCAAGTTCTTCCGCGTTATACTCATCCAGCTTCAGCTCATGGGCTTTCTGGTGCAGAGCTTTGTCGCGGACCACGTTCTCAATCGTGCTGTCCAGCAGCGCCTGCGCGTCAATGGGCTGGGCAGGGTAGCCAAACTGCTGCATCTGCTCCTGTTCGGCCTGGGCGCGCTCATAGGCGTTGTTGTAGTAGACGTTGAACTGTTCCTTGGTCACCACTTCATCATTGACCTTGATGATGACCTGCTTGGCATCCACCTCAGGGTCCTTTACCACCAGGTTGCAGCCGCTAAGGAACAGGGCAGCCGCCAAAAGCAGCGCCAGCAGCGCGGTTTTACGGGAGAACAGGTTGAATTTCATCAGACACACTCCAAACTTAAATTTACGGGACAATACCCCGCAATTATACCCAGTTCATGCCCAAAGCACAAGCAAAGCCCGTGAGCAAACTGTGAAGAGTCAAGGCTTGCGGCTCAGGAGCGCTTTGTAAGGCTGCCGTCCGCCTTTAAGATATGGTCTTCCGGCACTGTGCCCCTGGCGCAGGTGGTGGGGTAGACGCTGGTGCGCCGTCCCAGGACGGTGCCCGGGTTTAGGACGGCGTTGCAGCCCACCTCCACCTCATCGCCCAGCATCGCGCCCACTTTCTTGCGCCCGGTGTCCAGTTTTTCATCCCCGCAGCGCAGCACCACCGGCTGCTTGTCGGATTTGACGTTTGAGGTGATGGAGCCGGCGCCCATGTGCGCCTTGTAACCCAGGATGGAGTCGCCCACGTAGTTGTAGTGCGGCACCTGCACCTTGTCAAAGAGGATGACGTTCTTTAATTCCGTTGAATTGCCAACCACGCAGTTCTCGCCCACCAGGGCAGAACCCCGGATAAAGGCGCAGTGGCGGACCTCAGTTTCCTTCCCGATGATGCAGGGCCCCGCGATGTAGGCGGAGGGGAAGACCTTGGCGCTTTTGTGAATCCATACATCCTGCTGGGGCTGGTCATATTCTTCCGGGTTGAGAGTTTTGCCCAATTCCAGGATGAAGTCGGCTATCCCGCCCAGCGCCTCATGCGGATAGGTTAGGGTGGAAAGCCATTCGCCCGCCTTTGTGTGGCTTAAGTCAAACAAATCTTTGATTGTCAGCATCTTAATGCCCCTCCACCACCAGGTTGTTGTCCTTCATGACCGCGATGATGTCATTGACCGCGTGCTCGCAGGCCTCCTTGGTGTGCGCCTCGGCCATCACGCGGATGACGGGCTCGGTGCCAGACTTGCGCACCAGCACACGTCCCTCCTTGCCCAAGCGGGTGCCCGCGGCCTCTATCGCTTTTTCGACTTCGGGGTGGTTGAGCGCCGTTTCCTTGTCGCTCACGCGGACATTCTTCAGCACCTGGGGGTAGACCTCATAGGCTTCCACCAGTTTGGACAGCGGCTGCTCCCTGGTTATCATCGCCTGCATGACCTTGATCGCCGTTAACATGCCGTCCCCAGTGTTCGCGTACTTGCTGAAGATGATGTGGCCGGATTGCTCGCCGCCCAGCAGGTAGCCGTTCTCCCGCATGCACTCATATACAAAGCGGTCGCCCACGTCGGTCTGCTTGTACTGGATGCCTATCTCGTCAAAGGCTCTGTACAGGCCGAAATTGGACATGATGGTGGTTACCACGGTGTTGTCATTGAGGTTGCCCCGCTCCTTCATAAAGCGGCCATAGAGGTAGAGGATGCCGTCGCCGTCCACCAGCCGACCATTCTCGTCCACCGCCAGGCAGCGGTCAGCGTCCCCGTCAAAGGCGAAACCGACATCCAGTTTGTTGTCAACCACAAACTGCTGCAGGCCTTCTATATGCGTGCTGCCGGCGTTCTGATTGATGTTGGTGCCGGAGGGCTGGTTGTTAATGACATAGGTGGACGCGCCCAGGGCGTCAAACACGGCCTTGGCAATCATCCAGGTGCTGCCGTTGGCGCAGTCCAGGCCCACCTTGTAGCC
>CAZHPW010000089.1:0-9743 GCA_964534515.1 uncultured Christensenella sp. | reverse complement strand
CACTCCCATGATGACCTGCTCTTCTTCACCAACCAGGGCCGCGCCTACAACCTCAAGTGCTACGAAATCCCGGAGACCGGGCGTGCCGCGAGGGGGACAGCCATAGTCAACGTCCTGCCGCTCTTTGCCGAGGAAAAGGTCACCAACATGATTCCCGTGCCCAAGGAAGACCGCGACAGCCAGTTCCTCATCATGGCCACCCGCTTTGGTCTGATTAAAAAGACCTCCCTGGCCGCCTACCGCAACATCAGAAAGTCCGGCTTGATTGCCGTTACACTTCAGGAAGGCGACTCCTTGATTGGCGCTGAGCTCATTGAAGGCGGCGACGTCATCCTGGGCACCCGCCAGGGCCAGGCCATCCGCTTCTCGGATGACCGCATCCGGGCGACCGGCCGCGGCAGCATGGGGGTGAGGAGTATGCGATTGGATGAGGGCGATGAAGTCATCGCGCTGGCCTCCATTGAGGAAGGCGCCCAGGTCATGGTGGTTACCGAGAACGGATACGGCAAGCGCTCCGAGGCCGATGAATACCGCGTCACCAACCGCGGCGGCAAGGGCGTGAAAGCCATGAACCTCACGGAGAAAACCGGCCTTCTGGCGGCGCTCTTGATGGTGCAGCCGGATGAGGACATCATGATTATCACCGATGACGGCACCGTCATCCGCACCCCGGCTGAGGATGTGCGCCAAACCGGCAGAAACGCCCAGGGCGTGCGCCTGATGCGCGTGCTGAGCGGCTCCAAAATTGTGGACGTGGCGCGCGCTGAGCGCGAACCCAAGGAAGAGGAGGACGCCGCTGAGAACGACGTCGCCGACATCCTTGAAAACGCCCTTGAAAACACCGAATCGGGCGAAGTGGAGAGCGACATCTAAGCTACATCAATCAGACTTTGGGGACATCCGTCACGGATGTCCCCGTTTTTTGTGATTGCGCGGCCAAAAAGGATTGATTCGGCGCAATTCACTGGTATAATCGGTGCATGACAAACAAGCAGCAAACGCTGGTCGGCGGCATTTCGGTTTTAGGTATCGCGGGCCTTATCTGTAAGGTCGTGGGTGTCCTGTACCTGATTCCGCTGGCCAACCTGATTGGAGCCAGGGGCCTGGGTGTTTACAACCAGGTCTTTCCCTCCTATAACCTCATGCTGACCATTTCATCAGCCGGCATCCCTGTGGCGATATCCAGAATGGTCGCGGCCCGCTTGGTGCGCGGCCAAGCCAAGAACCCCAACCGGGTTTTCCGTGCCGCGCTTGTTATCCTGGCAGTGCTGGGCTTTGTCAGCACCCTGGTCATGATGGCCTTCTCCCAGCATTTCGCAAACGCCACCGGAACGCCGGAATCGGTATACGGCTTCCTGAGCATCGCGCCTAGTTTGTTCTTAGTCTGCGTGATGAGCGCCTTCCGCGGCTTTATGCAGGGCAGGCGGCGCATGTGGCCGACCGCCATCAGCCAGTTGATTGAGCAGGTGGGCAAGGTGGCTGTCGCCCTGCCGCTGGCCTATGCCTTTATGCAAAAGGGCGGTTACGCCATGGGTGTGGCAGGCGCGCTGCTGGGCACCAGCATCGCTGAGGCGGTCGCCCTGTTGTACATGGCGGTGGATTATTATTTCCTAAGGCCCAGCCTGCTGCCTGCCATCGCGGGTGATACCCATCCTGTTGAGCCCTATCCATCCATTTCAAAGGAATTGCTCTATACCGCGGTGCCCATCACCATCGGCGCCTGCATTGTGCCCTTGGCCGGGGCCATAGACAGCTTCATGCTGGTTCGTCTGATGAAGGTCTATCTACCGGAAGAAATCGCCGTGGCCAACTATGGTATCTACGCTGGCCTGGTGATTTCCCTCATCAACGTGCCCACGGCGCTTGCGATGGCCATGTCCAGCAACCTGGTGCCGGCCATCGCCTCCAAAAGGGCGCTGGGGGACCATGAGGGCATCAAGCGCGACGCCGCCTCCGGCCTGCGCTTGGCCATGGTGGTGGGTTTGCCATCCAGCGTTGGGATGAGCCTCCTGTCCTACCCGATTTTGCATCTGCTCTTTCACAGCAAGTACACGGTGGAGCAACTGCGCCTGGGCTCTGAGCTCCTTAACATCTCTGCCCTCACCATCGTGGTCTTTACCCTGGTGCAGTCAACCAGCGGCATCCTCCAGGGGCTGTACAAGCAGCGCATCCCCATGTACACGCTGTTTATCGGTGTGGTGGTCAAGGTCATCATCAACTATACCGCGGTTCAAAACCCCGCGGTCAGCATCTATGGCGCGCCTTTTGCCTCCCTGACCTGCTACATCATTTCAGCGGGGCTCAACCTTTACTATGTTTCCAAGTATTCCGGTCTGAAGCTGGATTTTTTGGAGCTCATCCTGCGCCCGGGTCTGGCCACCCTGGCCATGGCGCTGCCGGTCTACCTCATTTCCGTCTGGCAGGCGGAACGCCTAAGCCGCAGCTGGCTGTTCATGGGGCTTGTTATCCTGGTGGCCGTCCTGGTCTTCTTTGCCGTTGGGCTGAAGGTCAAAGCCATCAAACAGGATGACCTGCCCGCAAGACTAAGGAGAAAATGACATGTATTCCATCACCGTTGTTCCGCTTGGCCCGGGCTCACCGGAGCTCATCACCCTGGGCGCTTTGAATCACTTAAAAAAGGCCAAGAACATCATCCTGCGCACCGCCAAACACAAGGCTGTTGATTTTTTGACCGAAGAAGGCCTGGTTTTTGAGACCTTGGACAGCGTTTATGAGCGCAGCGAGGACTTTGATGCCTTTACCCTGGCGGCAGCGGAGAGCGTCCTAAAGGCCGCTCAAAAAGGCGCTGTGACCTATGCTGTGACAGACCCCTCCCAGGACGCGACGGTGCGCCTGCTTTTGGAGCGCGCGGGGGAAAAGGTCAAAATCCTGCCCGGGGTGCCTTTGTCTGCGCCTTTGATGCAGTCTGCCCTGCCCAAAATGCCGGTCCTGGTATCAAGTGCCACGGACCTCCCTGAGGTCAACGCCCAGCAGGCCTTGTGTGTTGTGGAACTCAACAGCAAGATTTTGGCGGGTGAGGTCAAACTCAAACTGCTGGAAAAATACGGGGAATTCGCTCAGGTGGATTTCTTCGCGCCGTCTGAAGCCGCGATGCGCAAGTTTAGCCGCATCCATCTTCAGGATTTGGACCGGCAGAAACGGTATGACCACACCTGCGGCTTTATTGTCTATCCCCTGGCGCTGATGGATAAAACCTGTTTTGACCCGGAGGACCTTCAAAAGATTCTGCGCATCCTCCGCGCGCCGGATGGCTGCCCCTGGGATCGGGAGCAAACCCATACCACGCTCGCCAAATACCTGGTGGAGGAGGCCAATGAAACCTTCTGTGCCATCATGGATGAGGATTGGGACGAGACCGCGGAGGAACTGGGCGATGTCTTCCTGCAGGTGATTTTCCACGCCACGGTGGGGGAGGAGTTTGGCACCTTTACCTTCAGTGATATCCTGCGTGCCATCTGTTCCAAACTCATCAGGCGTCACCCGCACATCTTCGCTGATGAGAAGGTGACGACCAGCGCTGAGGTCGTCAAGGTCTGGGACCAGGTCAAGAAGGCCGAGAAAGGCAAGCAGGCCGCCGGGGAAAGGATGCTGGATGTGCCTCGGGGCCTGGCACCCCTGCTTCGCGCTGAAAAGGTTCAAAAGCTGGCCGCCAAGGTCGGCTTTGACTGGGATAAGCCGGAGGACGCGCTGGAAAAGGTGCTTGAGGAAACTGATGAGCTGCTTGAGGCCATAAAAACCGGGCAAGGCCTGGAAGATGAATTGGGGGACCTGTTCTTTTCCTGCGTGAATGTAGCCAGATTAATGGAAGTATCGGCAGACCAATCCATACACAAAACCACCGAGAAGTTTATCAGACGGTTTAATTGGATGGAAAAAGAGATAAAAAATGATAAAAAAGTGTTGGAATTGTTGACAATCAACGAAATCGGGGTATACTGGGAACGTAGTAAAGCAGAAATGAATGATGCTTTATAAAGACAAAAGGGAGGAATCTAACACATGAATAAAACCGAACTGATCGCCGCCGTGGCAAAAGCAACCGAACTGAAGAAAGTCGAAGCCGAGAAGGCTGTCAACGCCGTTATCGCGACCATCCAGGGCACCCTGAAAAAGGGCGACAAAGTCCAGCTGATTGGCTTTGGCACCTTCGAGTCCCGCAAGCGTCCTGCCCGCGTGGCCCGCAACCCGCGCACCGGCGCCGAAATCAAGGTCAAGGCCAGCAAGGCCCCCGTGTTCAAGGCGAGCAAGGCGTTCAAGGACCAGCTCAACTAATTGGTTTAACATAAAACCGCCGTGCCGCAGGGCACGGTGGTTTTTTATTGCCTGCCATGCTACAATCAAACCTGTCCGGCATGACAAAATTTGGCCGGATCAAGGAAAGCTAAAAGAGGTATCATGCGTTTAGATAAGTTTTTAAAGGTCTCCCGCATTATCAAGCGCCGCACCGTCGCCAAGGAAGCCTGTGACGGCGGCAGGGTCAGCCTGAACGGCCGCGTCGCCAAGGCCGGCAGCGAGGTCAAGGAAGGCGATGTGCTGGAGATTCGCTTCGGCGCCAGGCTGGGCCGGTATGAGGTCGTCCTGGTCAAGGAAACGGTGCGCAAGGAAGAAGCGGCGGAGATGTACCGCGTGCTGTCAGAGGATGAGGCCGTATTGGCGGAGCGAAACGGCTGAGCCTTATTGGCAGACTCCGTTAGTCGCTTACTTAGGATGAAATGAAGCCCGGAAGGATGCTCCTGCCGGGCTTTGTCATGCAATCAGATGAGTGCATTTAAACGAACTACTCAAAATTCTTTCTCATGACCATGTCTTTGCCGGGCAGTAGGTTCTTGTTCAGCGCGGTCACATAGGCAGCCAGTTCTTCCTCACTGCTGTCCTCGGGCACGTATACCTTCACCTGGCTCTGGCTTTCATCAAACTGGAATCTGGATTCGCCCAGGATGCCGGCGTCCTTGCTGTCAAAGTAGATTTCATCAAGGCCGCTCATGCCCTGGAAGACGCCTTCCGCCAGGTTTTTCACCGTGTCTTTGACATGAATGGTCTGCACGGATTTGTTGTCCTTGAACGCCAGCTGTCCCACGTCCGCGGCGTCAATCACCAGGAGGCCCTCAAGCCCGCAGCCCACAAAGGCGCCTTCGCCAATTTTCTCAAGGCGCTTGCCCAGGGCGATGGTCTTCAGGTTCTCGCAGAAGTTAAAGGCATACAGGTCAATCTCCTTGATGCCGTTGTGAAAATTGACTTCCAAAAGCGCCGTGCAGTTCTCAAAGCTCCGGATGCCCAGCCTCGTAATCGGGCCGTAGCAATCCACCTTTTTTAGCCCCGCGCAGTTGAGGAAGGCGGAGTCATCAATGAAGTTCACGGTTTCCGGAATGACAACCTCCGTTAACACCAGGTTGTCCGCCGCCCCTTCCGCTACGGATTGTACGGTCAGGCTGGAGAAGCCGGGGTAGGTGATGCCAAGGACTGTCTGCCCGCCAATTTCGCGCGGGATGACCACCCGTTCTGACTGGCCGGTGTATTTGGTGATGTAGCCGGTGTCCCGGTCAAACTCAAACTCGTTTTCTGGGTTGGGGATAAAGGCGTCCGGCATCCGCGCGAACTGACCGCTCTCCCCGGGCTTGAGCAAGTCCAGATACCAGGGCAGGTTCAAGGCTGCTCTGAGCGCTTGGCGCTGCTCCTCACTGGCCGCCTCGCTGACGCGCAGAACTTCGGCGGGCAATCCCAGGTTGCCGGTTAAAACAGTGCCGCCCGGCAGGACCAATTCGCCGATGCTGTCACATCCCAGGAAGGCGTTGTCACCAATCTCAATGGCTTCACCCTCAATATTAATTGTTTGAAGCGCCCCGCAGCCTGCGAAAGCCTTCTCCCCAATTCGTTTAACGCTGGCCGGGATCACAATCTGCTTTAAATCCGCGCAATTGAGGAAGGCTTCATTGCCAATCTCCGTGACGCTGTCATACAGGTCAATTTCCGTTAGTCCGCTGTCGGCAAATGCGCGGTTTCCGATGGTGGTGAAGGCGTCGTTGTGCGGCACGTAGAAGCGCTTGAGGTTGCTACCCTCAAAGACGCCCTCACCCAGTCCCTGGATGTTCAGCGTGCTGCTGCCGTCCTTCTTCCAATAATTGAAAAACATTGTCATTCCCTCCAGGTTGCCCTGGTAGGAGGTAATCAGCTGGGTGTCCTCATCAAAGGTAAAGGCCGCGTTAGTGGGGTAATCCGGGGACAGGGGGTGGTTGGCCCGCCAAACATAGAAGCTGCCCGGGGCCAAGCCCAGTTCCTCAAAGCGCTTGGTGAAGGCCTGGGCGTCTTCCCGGCTTGCGTTGTACGCGATGTCAATGTCAACCAGGCTGTCGCACTCCCGGAATGCGTCCTCCGCAATCTGGGGCAGGCTCGTGCCCGCGAACACCAGGTAACTCAATTTGTCGCAGTCAAAGAAGGCTTGGCTCCCGATGTCCTGGACGGTGGAGGGCAGATAGGCTGTTTCCATCTTCCAGGAGCTGTGAAAGGCGCCTTCACCAATGGTGGTCAGGCCTTCCGGCAAGGACAATTCCGCCAACTGGTTGGACCTGAAAGCGTGTTTTCCGATTGTTGTGAGGCTGCCGGGGAAGACCAGGAACTCTATCGGCGCGCCTGAGAAGGCGTCCTCTCCGATGTCCTTGAGCCCCTCCGGTAAAACGACCTGGGCGAGGGGGACAGCAAAGAAGGCGCTTTTGCCGATGGATTGAATTGGGGCTGAAATCTTCAATACCCGAGCCCAGGGATTGCCAAAGAAAGCGCGGTCGGCAATCGCGGTAACCACAGTGCCGTCAATCTTTTCTGGTATCTCAACCAGGGCGTTCATCCCCTGATAGCCGGTGAGCAAGCCATTTTCATCCGCTTCAAAGGCCGCGGCGGCCGTGCTGATGGTTCTTTCATTACCAATTAAACAACTCTTTCCAAGCGCGGCTTCATAAGCGGATAAATGTGCTTCTGGAACTGTGTACACCGCGTCCGCGCTTCCGGATTCAAAGGCGGTCTTGCTGATAAAGGGCAGCGGACCTGTGAATTGGACTGCCTTCAGGTTGCAAAAGGCAAAGGCGGACTCGTCCAGGCTGACAAAACCGGCCGGGAAGTTGATGTTTTCAATTTTCGCGCAGGAGAAATAGGCATAGCTGTCAATCGCCTGGAGGCTGTCCGGAAACGTGACGCTCTCCAGGTTCTCGCAGAAATAGAAAGCGTTGTACAGGATGTGGGTCAGCCCCTCCGGCAGGATGATTTCTTTGAGCCTTGTGTTCTGCCCAAAGGCGTCGCTGCCAATCGCGCGGACAGGCCTGCCTCCGATTTCGGAGGGCACAACCACCTTTTCTTCCTCGCCAAGGTATTTTGTGATGATGCCATCCGCGGCGTTGAACTCATAGAGCTCGCTTTCCGCGACGACCGGTTGGAGCGCAAGCAGAAGCAGAACGCACAGCAGCACACTCAACAATCTTTTCATTGGACTCTCCTCATCTCTATATTCATTTTGTCGTTCTTAACATTCCTTTATTCATTCTATCAGATGATGACAGGAAAAAGAACAACCAACGTGCTACCTTTGAATAGCTGTATTCCTGTATATGAAACACAAAACAGAATCATTTGGTGAAAACAATAGTGATCAGTTCACCCGGTAAAAAACACAGCGCCTTTTTATCAAGACGCTGTGTTCTCTTATTCAATTAGCCTTCGTTGTCCGCCTTGTGGCGTTTGGTTCTCCGGCTGCGTGTTTCGCCTTCCTTGACCTCACTGGCCGTTTCATCTGTCACTTCAGGCTCATTGGCCGCGCTCTCGCGCTTTAAGCTGAAGGCGCCGTCCTCGTTGGCGGGCTGGGGCTGGGTGGTTTCGTTTTCCGTGTCAACCGCCTCAACCGCTTCCTCCGCCTTGCGCAGGTATTTTTCATGCGGCATCTCTTCAGTTGTTGTATGGATGACGGGCTCCAACGACTCTTCTTCCGCGGCTAGCGTTTCAACCGGCTGCCTGGCCTCATCAGCGGGCGCGGTATAATCCCTGGCGCCTGCCAACTCAAAGGTGTCAAAGGCGGCGTTGCTCTTGGCGCGCTGGCGGGCGCGGGCAATGCCGCTAATGGCGACCAGCACAAAGGCCGCGCCAAACAAGGCGCCAAACACCAGGGTCAGAATGAACAGAATGTCCTTGACCTGGCCGTTGCCGGAGGTAAAGTTCTCAGGCACGGGGGAATGGGTCACGGGCGGGGGAACGGTTGCGACCACCTCATGGGTCGGCGCGGCGGTGGGCACCACATAGGCGATTTCCAGCGCGTTTGAGGTGAAGTCCACCGGGTTGTTCTGTACGTCGGTCGCTGTGGCGGTAAATTGGTACTTGCCGGCCTGGGACAGGCTGAAGTCACGGCTGACCACCATGCTCTGGCCGGGGGCTAGTTCATCAATGGTGTAGATGTCCTTTTGCGCGTGGCGGATGCGGATGTTTTTGGCCGTGGTGTTGCTGTCGTTTGTGACGGTCAGGTCAAAGCGGATGTCGCCCGGCAGGGCGTAAATGGCCTCGCTGGACGCGGTCAGCGTCAGGTTTAAGCGCAGCATCTGGCCTTCCGCGTAGGCAGAGACCTTCAAATCCGGCACCTTTTCTTCCATGGTTGTCCCGGTGTTGTCTTCCAGCTTCAGGGTGAACTGGTAGGTGGTGGTTTCATTGACCGCCACTTCCTTGGTCAACTCCCGGGTCTGGCCGGCGGCGATTTGTACGTTGGAAAACACTTCGCCCAGAATCGGGTCGGTCACGGTCACATTGGAATAGGTGATGTTGCCGGCGTTTTTGATTTGCAGGGTCAAAACGGCGGTTTCGCCGATGCTGTACTGGGTTTTATCGCTGGTCAAGGTGTATTGAAGCCCGGGCTTGGCCAGGGGCACATCCACGGACGCCACGGTCAGCTGCTGAATCTTGCGGTCGCCTTCCTTGTAATAGGTGACGGTCGCGGAGCTGCTCAGGTCGCCGGTCACATTGGACCTGGAGAAGGTAATCTGCGCGCTCTCACCGGGCTCAAGGCTGGTAACCTTCTGGGTCTTGGTGGAAATCAGCCGGTTTTCCCGGATGGTGATATTGGTCAGCTTGACATTGCCCTGGTTGATGAGGTCATAAATCACCGTGGCAGTCTTGCCGCGGCGAATGACTTCCGGCGTGATGGTCCTGTTGACCTTCAGTTCAACCTTTTCACCGGTGTACTCGATTTCGGCGG
This sequence comes from uncultured Christensenella sp., assembly GCA_964534515.1. Classification (GTDB taxonomy): domain Bacteria; phylum Bacillota; class Clostridia; order Christensenellales; family Aristaeellaceae; genus UBA6115. The sequence continues at coordinate 502 of CAZHPW010000089.1, read as the reverse complement.
TGGCGGGGATGTTTTTCTCAATCAGGGTGCCGGCCGCGTCCTGGCTGTTGTAGCGCAGGGTGTAGACCAGTTTGCCTTCATCCAGATGGTTCTGCTTGACGTCGTACTGACCCTGCCAGAGGAAGTTCTCCCCGGAAGGCAATTGCATCAGGCTGCCGCCGTCTGAAAAAGAGGTCACCAGTTTGCCGTCCGGGTCATACAGGGACAGGGGTGTGGTGATGGCCTGGGTGCCGGCGTTGGACACGCGCGCTGACACGGTGGCGATGCCGGGGGCGGTCATGGAGGCCGGTTCAACGCTTAAACTGAAGCTGAGCGTCTCCTCCAGGTTCTCTTGTGCAAAGGCGGAAATACCGCTGAATACCAGGCAAAATACCGTCAGCAAAATCAGAACTGCGTACTTTCGCGGGCTGTGTGAGGCAAGGTTCATGCCCGTCCCTCCTTCTGGTGCTGTGAATGCGCTTTTGGAATAATACATTGGTGTCTGTCATTGTAATTCACAGGC
>CAZHPW010000088.1:0-9810 GCA_964534515.1 uncultured Christensenella sp. | reverse complement strand
TCCCCCGTCCTCTGGTCCGCCCAGATGATGGAGGGGCGCAGCACCTCCCCCTTCTCATCCAGCATCACCAGGCCATGCATCTGGCCTGAGATGCCCAGGGAAACGATATCACGGGGGTCTACGCCGCTTTCCCTGACAACATAGGAGATGGTGGCGATGGCCGCCTCCCACCAGTCATTGGGTTCCTGCTCCGCCCAGCCGTTATGAGGCTGGGAGAGGGGGTATTCCGCCGACTTCGCGCAGATGACCTGCCCGTGCGGATCAAACAGCACGCTTCGGATGCCCGAGGTACCCAAATCAATGCCCAACAGATACTTCATGCCCGTCTCCTTCCATGGTAAACAAAATCGTTTTCGTTTTTGTGTTGTCTGCTAAAAGAGTAGACAGAAAAACAATTTTTGTCAATCGGACAATGTCAAGAAAACGCAAGAAAAAGCGCGGCCGTAAAAAGCCGCGCTTCAGACTGTAAAAAAAGTAAACCAGGGAGGTACCGGAGGGCAAAGCCCTCTGATGGTAATCCGTCAAGGCCTCATGTGCGGTGGGACGGAAGGCCTTGCGTAGCAAGGGTTTCCTTGCCAAACGCTGCCCGGGAACGAAGTGAGAGGCGTTTGGCCGAATCGTCTCCCTTCCAGTCAAAAAAAGTTTTTTGACTGCCTACAGGGCCGGTTTGATGTCGTAGGTTTCTTTGTTGAAGTCCACAGTCACCACGGTGCCGTCTGAGAACTCGGTTTGCTGGACGCGCCTGTCCTCTGACAGGAAGCGGTGGCTGACCATCTGCTCATGCGCCAGGCGCTCCTGCAGCGCGGCAACAACCTTCAAGCGGCTCAGGTTTTCCTCAAGCGCCTCGCCTTCCAGCTTCTCATCCACATAGCCCATGCCGGCGTTTAGCAGCGCGTGCAGGAAGCCCAGGTCGCCCTCCGGCGTGCCCCAGACGCCATAGCCCATCATCCAGGGGATGAGCAGGCAATCGTGGTAGACCAGGTTGTAAATGGGCGTCGGGATGCCCATCTGGGTGTAGGGCGCCCAATGGCAGAAGACCAGGGAGGGCAGGGCCCAATCCACCGCCTCCTCGCTGCTGGGCAGGATGCCCTGCTGCATCATGTAGTCAAAGCAGCGAAGGCGGTTTTCCAGGCTTTGTTTCCTAGTCACCCTGTGGCGGGGGTGGATGCACTCATCCGGCTCATTGCAGGTGAAGACGTCCAGGTACACGCAATCCATCGTGACGCCCTGTTTGAATAGTTCCGTGTAATTGCGCCTGACATAATCCGGCGCCAGGGCGGTGCACAGGTAGTTCTGCTTGCCGCCGGCCCAGCGCGCCATCTCAAACAGCGTGCCGTCGGCCAGGACAACCGCGTTGTCCGGGTCATAGGTGGGCGCGTCCAGGTAGTAATCGCGGTACTGGTCATGCAGGCCAAAGAGGTGGCCATGTTTGCGGCAGGTGGCAATCAAATCCTTCAAGCCTTGATACCCGCCCGCGGCCTCGCAGGCCGGCAGATAATCCGGGTGCTTGTTGTCATAGCCCGGCTCGCCCCAGCCATCCAGGTGCAGGTACATGCGCCCCGCGCCCTGTTGGGTCAGGTGCTCCACCAGCTTTGCGCGCTCGGAAAAGGTGTGCAATTTATCGTTGTTTTCCGGGTTCTCCTTGTCATGATAGGCGGAATCCGGGCTGACGTGGGTCTTGACGCCCACGTGCAGGACGGAGGAGCCGATGAGCTTGTCCAAGCCCTCACAGCGTTCCCCTTTTTCTTTCAGGGTCACAGCCAGGCCCGCCTGCTCGGCAAAGGAGCGGTACACCTTGCACAAGGTGACGTAGTCACTGCCCGAGGGCGTAAAGACATAGGTCACCTGGCGCTGGCCTTCTATCTGGCCCAAGCTGGGCAAGTGGCGCACCTGCATGCGCGTGGGGCCGCCAGCGGGGTGGACGCAGTTGTACGCGCTGTCCCAGGGCTGCCTGACATAGCAGAGGTAGCCGCCCTTGGGGCTGATTTCACCAAACCAGGGCATGTAGGCGCCGCAGGAGCACAGCTGCCCGTTAAAGGGAAGTTTGGGCCCTTCATGCGGCCAGTCCGTGGGCAGCAGGTAGCCCTGCAGGTGGGTCAAGACGGCGTAGCTGCCCTTTTCATCCGCGATAAAGGGCGCCGGCCAGACAACTTCCTTGACCTTGGGCAGGGAGAGCGGAATGAACTCACAATGCAGGTGCCCGGTCGCGCTCTCCACCCACAGCAGGGTCTCAAAAGCCGCCTGCGCCTTATCAAAGCCCTCAAAATGAACCTGATAACCCTCACCCAGGCCGGTCTTGTAGGGGCTGACCTTGATGGCGGCCGCCTCGTCAAAATAGAGTTTGCTCTCGCCCAAATCCAGGCAGGGGCGGAAACCCTTGTCCTGTACCCAGGTCTTTTCACCAGCATGAACCTCAAAATAGCCCTTTTCATCCACGAGCAGCTTGATACTTTGCTTCTTATCCAGCATGGTACGCTCCTATTCTTTCATTCTAAAATCCAGCCGCTTGGGCGGTCGTTCACCGGCTTTTGCTTCCTGCAAATGGCGCTCTTCATAATTCTCACCGCGGCTTTGCGCCAATTCCCTGCCCTTTAGTTCAAACCAGAGCGCGCTCAAGGACACCTCGCCCTCCCGCACATCGGCCAGCACCAAAGGCCCCAAGAGGACACGGCGCGCGCGTTCCAAATCGCCCAGTTTTAGCAGCGCCGCTACCAGGGAGGCCTTGCTCCGCCCCAGCGCCTTGACCCTCATGGGTAGGGCATCGTAGGTTTCAACCGCTTTATCATACTCCCCGGCCTTGTTAAGAAGCCTGAGCGCCTCCACCGCGATGGCGCGGTGCGGCAAGAGGGCCAGCGCCTTTAGGGCATAATCGGCTGCTTCCTTTAAGCGCCCATGCTGCTCCTCCAAAATGGCCAGGCACCAGGTCGCCCAGGGGGAGGGGGTGAGGGCGTTGGCGCGCTCAAAGGCGGTCTTGGCCTCCTCTGCTTCCCCGGCATAACAGGCCATGACCCCCAGGTGATACCAGGAAAACCAGTGGTTGGCCTTGGGGTTGGTGGCGATGGAAGCTAAGAGCAATTCACGCCATTTGGGCCCCACCTGGTAGCTGACCGGGGGCTTTAGGGGGTTCATCCGTTTCATGTAACCCCAGTGCAGCAACTGCAGCCAGGGCTGGTGCTCCTCATTCAGGGAGCTCTCCGGGAAATCCAGTCCGGCAGGGTCAAAGCCGTCCTCCAGCAGGTCTTTCTCAAGCCTCGCCCAGCCATCGCCCAGGGCAACCTGCTCCCAGCCCTCCGGATTGTCCAATTCCACTGCATAGGTTTTTTCCATCTCTTCCAGGGCGGCTCTGGGCAGGGCGCGCTCCAGACGCGTTTCCACCTCCTGCACCGTCTTATCCCAGTCATTCCCGGCCAGCACCTTGGGGTCGCTTTGCAGCGCGCCGTAGGCCTCCATCCAGGTGATGCTCTCCCCCGCCTTCATGGGCAGGTGCTCCAGCTGCGTTCTGGCCAAACCGGCTTGAATCTCGATGTAAGCGCTGCCGGGCTGGGAGAGGAAGGTCTGCCAGCGCTTGCCGCCGGCCCCCTGGCCCCAGACAAAGAGCTTGCGCCCGCGCAGGCGGTCTGTTGAGGTCTGTACCAGGCCGTAGCCGTCCTCGCCCGGGGAGGCGATGAAGCGGCGCCTACCATCCTTGATGTCAAAAAAGAAGTCCATGGCGTAGGGCAGGCTGGTGGGAAGGCTGACATCGCTGTCCTCCCAAAAAGGCACGCTAACCTTGTGCACCCCGGCTTCCGAGCCGAAATGAAAGGCTTTTTCCGCCGGCACAATCACCCGCACATCGAGCCGCTCATCAACGGCGATGTTGCTCCACCAGTAAACGGCGGTGTCCTCGGGCTTGCAGTTGTCAATCCGAACCCGGATGAACAATTGCCGGGCATCCTTTGGCAGCATCGCTTCCACCCGGTATACCAGACCGCGCACGCGCTCATACTGGTAGAGGGACAGGACGGGGGTGCCGTCTTTTAAGGTTTTCTGTCTGGCGAACAATTTATCCACCGTATAGGGGCTGTGGCCGATGATGCCGCAGTTCCACTCCACGCCGCCAGAAATCCAGGCGTTGCGCAGCGCCAGGTTGCAGGGCTGGAAGACCGGGTTTTTATGCAGCAGCTCACGCCCTGTATGTTTGTCCTCCAGGGAGTAAAGCCGCCCGCCCAATTCGGGCAGGAAGGTGGCTTTCAGGTGGTCATTTTCCAGGATAAAAACGGGCAGCTCCCGCGTATCGCGCTTTCTGTCATAGCCATCCTGAATGGTATAGGGCAAAATGCCCTTGACCCGGCCCCAGCCCATGTACTTGCTTTCCTCGGCTGAGACCGTTTTATCATCCACGCGCGCCTTGGCGTGCTGGTCCTCCAGGGACTTGATGTCCGGCAAGGGGTTGTTTTTCCCCAGGTTGGCCGCGGGCATCGGGACGACAGACCGATAGAGTTTTGTCATGTTCCCCCCTACGCATTTCAGGGGCTGCCCCCAAAAGGGCAGCCCCTGTCGTTGTTTAGTTGTTCTTACCAGCCATTTTGCTGGGCCAGCTCGTTGATAATCTTGGTGGCTTCCTCAAAGCCGTCCTGGTTGGCGCGGTTGACCATGTCGGCAAACATGTCTTCCACGGGCTCAGAACCGGCGATGATGGTCCAATACTCAGCGGTGAACTTGAAGGAGTTGGCGTCGGTGACCGCGGTGTCGCCTACCAGAATGGGCTCAATGGCCGGGAAGACCGCGCCGGGGTTGCGAACGCCGGTCGCCCAGGCGTTGAGTTCCTTGGTCTCATCATTGTACTGGTCAAAGTACTCAATCTTAGGATCAGCCGCCATCTCAAAGCCCCAGGAGTTGTAGTGGGACAGGCCGATGGAGGGGTATTTGACCTTCAATTCAGGCGCGGCGCCCTTTTCATCACGGATTTTCTTAATGGAGCCATCGGCTTCCACCGTGTAGTCCTTGCCCTCAAAGCCCATGCGCAGCATGCGGCCTTCGGGGGTCAAGAGATACTCAAAGTAGTTGAGGAAGCGCTCCAGCTTCTCATCAGACAGGGTGCTGGCGAACTGGGTCGCGCACATGCAGCTGACATAGCCTTCCATGCGGATGGGGGTGTCCTTGTCCAGGGCCAGGGCCGGGATGAGGCTCAGGCGCTCAAAGGGGTTCACATCCGGGTTGGCGGCGCCATAGTAGGTCACCATGACGTTGTTAATCCAGTCGGCGTCAGCGTTGCGGATGCACATGCCAAACTGGTTGGAGCTGAACTTCTGCAGGCTGGCCTGCCAGGTGGTGGAGCCCAGTTCCGGGTCAATGAGTTTCTCGTCATACATCTTGCGCAGCCACTTGAGGATTTCGATGTTGTCTTCCATGAGCGCGCCGTGCGTCCAGGTGCCATCCTCCTGTTTGACCCAGTAGCGGTTGGAGTGGCCCACGGAAGCAAAGAAGAAGCGCAGGTTGCCAACGCCGTCACCGGTCAGGCCATAGGTGTCGTTGATGCCGTTGCCATCGGGATCTTCAAGGGTGAAGGCCTTGGCCACTTCATACAGCTCTTCCCAGGTGGTGGGGATTTCCTTGCCAACCTTCTTGAGCCAGTCGGTGCGGATGAAGATGCCCTTGCGCTCGCCCAGATAAATGGTGGGGTCGGCGGAGTCGGGCTTGGGCAGCATGTAGTAGCCGCCATACAGCTTGTGCATGGCCTGGCTGACCGCGTCACGCTCCAGCAGTTCCTTGGTGAGCGGGAACTTGTCCACCATCTCCTGGGGGATTTCGCGGAAGAAGCCCTGGTCAATGAACTCGCTGATTTGCGGGACATAGTAGAGCAGGTCGGTGTAGTTGACATCGCCCAGCTGTTCGCTCATGGCGTCCAGGCGCATTTTGTCAAAATCACCTTCATAGGCGGTGTCAACAAATTCCAGGCCGAATTTGTCGCGGATAAAGGCCGCCATTTCATCATTGGCCGGGTCAAAGGAGTAGACTTCATCCGTGCTGGCGCGCAGCTGGATGATTTCACCTTCGTAGGCCAGGGCCGGCACCAAAGCCAGCATAAGGCACAGGGTCAGGGCGAGGGAGACGAATCGTTTCATAGATAACCTCCTAAACCATATTGGATTATTTGTACCACCGCCGGTCAGCCCTTGACCGCGCCGATGGTTACGCCCTTTTCAAAGTATTTCTGGATAAACGGATAAATCGCAAGGAGGGGCAAAACGGAGAGCACCACGGTGGCCATCTTGACCGCTTCCTCATTTAAGGAAATCAGCCGCCCTGTCGCGTCGCGCAGGCCTTCAAAGGTCTGCATTTCAGCGGGCTTGTTGGAGCGGTAGATGAAGTTGCGGATGACCAGCTGCAGGGGGTAGAGCTTGGCATCGCGGATAAAGAGGTTGGCGTTGAACCAGGCGTTCCAATGGCTGACCGCGACAAAGAGCGCGATGGTGGCCAGGGTGGGAATGGACAGCGGGTAGATGATGCGGAAGAGGATGGTCAGGTCGTTGGCGCCGTCAATGCGGGCGGATTCCTCAAGCGCGGAGGGCAGTTGGCGGTAGAAGGAGCGGATGATGATGAAGTTGAACACGCTGACCGAGCCCGGCAAAATGAGCGCCCAGAGGCTGTTGTCCAGGCCCAGGGTGTCCTTGATGACAAAGTAGCGGGGAATCATACCGCCGGAGAAGAACATGGTAATGAGCAGGAAAATCATGAAGAACTTGTGGCCGTGAAGCGAGGTGCGCATCAGGCCGTAGGCCAGCATGGAGGTGACCAGGACGCTGATGATGGTGGCGGAGATGGTGATGATGATGGTCATCAGGTAGGCCCTGGGGATGAGCGGGGTGGCAAAAACATACTGGTAGGCCTGCATGGTCGGTTCCTTGGGGAAGAGGATGAAGGGGCTGCCCATGAATTCACCCAGGGAGGTGATGGACAGCACAATCACGTTCCAGAACGGCAGCACCATCAACAGGCCGCACAGGATAAAAAAGATGACATTGGCCGAGTCAAACACCCTTTCACCCAAAGAATGCTTGATGCGGTTGCCCCTTACTGTTTTTGACATCAGCTACCTCCTTTTGGAACCCGGCGCCTAGAAGAAGCCCTCACCGGTCATGCGTTTGACAATGCTGTTGGTGGTGAACAGCAGGATGCAGTTGACCACCTGCTGGAAAAGGCCAATGGCCGTTGACAGGCCAAACTGGCCCTGGGTGACACCCATGTCATAGACGTAGGTGTCAATCACATTGGACACCGCCATGGTGGGCGCGGTGCGCAGGTTCATGATCTGGTCAAAGTTGTTGCCCAGGATGGAACCCACGTTGAGGATCAGCAGCGTTGTCACGGAGAACATGATGGAGGGCAGGGTGATAAAGCGCACCTGCTGCCATCGGTTGGCGCCGTCCAAGTAGGCAGCTTCATACATCTCCTGGTCAATGCCGGCGATGGCCGCCATGTAGATGATGGTGCCCCAGCCGGCTTCCTTCCACACGTTGCTGACATACAGCAGCGGGCGGAATTTGTCCGGGTCGCTTAAGAGGTTAAAGGCGCTGCCGCCCAGGGAGAGGATGACTTTGTTGACAATGCCGCTGGTGACGGAGAAAAGGGAGTAGAGCAGGGAGTAAATCACAATCCAGCTGACAAAGTGCGGCAGGTAGAGCACCGACTGCACCGAGCGGCGGAAGCGCCTGCTCTTTAACTCATTCATGAGCAGCGCCAGGATGATGGGCACGGGGAAGGAAACCAATAGCTGCATGATGCCGATTTGCAAGGTGTTCCAGATGACGTCAGAGGAGATGGATTTGCCGAAGAAGCGGGCGAAATTGTCCCAGCCATTCCAGGGGCTGGCCAGGATGCCCAGGCGGGCTTTGAAGTTCTTAAACGCCAGGACAATGCCGTACATGGGCAGGTAGTTAAACAGGAAAATGGACAGGATGCCGGGCGCGATGAGCAGGTATTTGTATCGGTCCCGGGACAGGTCCGCGATGAGGCGGACGCTTTCCTTCTTCAGTATGGGAGAAATAAAATAGGCCAGCAGGCAGGCTAAAATCACAAGCCCGCCCGCGAGCATCGTCAGGCTGCCGGGCAGGCCCTGGTTCCACGCGCTAAAGCGCGTACCGTCCTCCCCGTTGCGGTACACATTGTACGCAAGGCCCAAAACAACCAAAAGCAAACCGACCAGGAAGCCGGCCTTCAGGCCACGCTTCAGGGTCTTGGCTTGCGGTGATAACCGTCCAATCATTTCACTCAAGACACTCACCTCTGTCACACAAAATGTAACAATTTCTGTCCGGGGTGGGAAAATATGCAGGCGAACCTTTATCTGCCGACCATGATACACCAAAGGTCAAGGAATTGTAAAGTCTGATTTTCGTTCAATTTTCTCAATATATTGTCATGATTTGTCTGATGGCGTTGTTCATCATTCCTATGAGGCAACAATTGTACCAATGAAATATTCGCCTTGACATTCAATTTAAAAAGACAGCTTCTTTTTCGTTGAGGAGGGCCAAAATCTATGCTATAATGTGCAAAACTGGCTCCGGAATCGTTACCGGAAATGGAAAAGAGACAAATATTCAAGGCGCTTTTCGCGCCCGAAAGGACAATCCCTTATGCGTCAATCCGGCGTGCTCCTCCACCTGACCTCCCTCCCTTCGCCTGAAGGCCTGGGCACCCTGGGCCGCGAAGCCCGTGATTTTGCCGATTTCCTGGTCAAGTCCGGCATGCGCATCTGGCAGGTGCTGCCCATCTCCCCCACCGGCTATGCCGAGTCGCCCTACCAGTGCTTCTCTACCTTTGCCGGCAACCCCCTGCTCATCGACCTGCGCACCCTTAAAAAGCAGGGCATCCTGACAACGGACGAGGCCTTTCCCCCGGTTGCGGATGAGGAAAGGGCCGATTACGCGCCCATCATTGACTTCAAGCGCAGGATGCTGGCTCTGGCCTATGAGCAGTCCCACGAGAAATTGGCCCCCAAGCTCAAAAAATTCCGCAAGGAAAACGCGCTGTGGATTGAGGATTATGCCCTCTTCATGGCGATTAAGCAGATGTTTGGCGGCGGCTCCTGGCAGGATTGGCCGGACAACGACATCCGTATGCGCAAGCCCAAAGCCCTCGCCTGGTACAAGGAGCGCCTGCAAAAGGATGTGGACCAGCAGGTCTTTGTGCAATATCTCTTTTTTGAGCAATGGTTCAGCCTGAAGAAGTACATCAACGACAAGGGCCTGTCCATCTTTGGCGACATGCCCATCTACGTAGCGGAGGACTCCGCGGACGCCTGGGCGAACCCGGAAATCTTCCAATTGGACAGCAACCGCAAGCCCGTCAAAATCGCGGGCGTGCCGCCGGATTACTTCTCCGCTGACGGCCAACGCTGGGGCAATCCGCTGTACAACTGGCGCTACCTGAAGAAGACAGGCTTCAGATGGTGGCTGGACCGCCTGGCCGCCATGAACCGCGTCTTTGACATCACGCGCGTGGACCACTTCATCGGCTTTGCCAATTACTACGCCGTGCCGGCGGATGAAGATACCGCCCGCAACGGCGAATGGGTGCAAGGGCCCGGCAAGGACCTGTTTGTGGCGCTGAAGAAAGAGCTGCCGGACATGCGCATCGTGGCGGAAGACCTGGGCGCGGTGTCGCCCAAGGTGCGCAAGCTGATGGATGACGCGGGCTACCCCGGCATGAAGGTGATGACCTTCGCCTTCTCCGGCGACCCCTTCAATGAACATTTGCCCAAGTACCATTTGAAGAACAGCGTGGTCTATACCGGCACCCACGACAACAACACCCTGCTGGGCTGGT
>CAZHPW010000087.1:0-9825 GCA_964534515.1 uncultured Christensenella sp. | reverse complement strand
GGCATCGCGGGCAATTCCACCATCAAGAAGTTGTTTGGCGAGAACGCCGCCAATTATGAGGAGCCCACCAAGCGTTTGGACTGGCGCGCTAATTCCAATCTGATTCCAAAAGGCGCCACCATCACGGTGAAAGATATCTCCACCGGGCTGACCTTCCGCGCCAAGCGCTGGAGCGGCTATAACCACCTGGACGCGGAGCCCCTGTCCAGCGAGGACGCGGCCATCATGAAGAAAATCGGCGGCGGCGTCTACTCCTGGAACCGCAGGGCCATCCTGGTCAAGTACAACGGCACAGTCTACGCAGCCTCCATGAATACCATGCCGCACGAGGAAAAAACCATCAATGGCAACAATTACGACGGCCACTTCTGCATCCACTTCTATAAATCCAAGACCCACGGCACCAACCGTGTGGACGGCGACCATCAAAGCGCCGTGAGCCGAGCGATGAACGCTTCCTGGTAAAACAAGTTACAAACGCAGCCCTTCGGGGCTGCTTTTTTCTTAAAAATGCAAGGATTTTCCTTGACATCCGCTATTTTAGGGGTCTATACTGTCAGGGAATTACAAGAAAGGAGGCCAAGCGATGAAACTCACTCTCAAGGGCAAGGGCAATTTGGGGCATGTCATGCCGTCGCGCGGCCACGCTTTCACGCGCTGAACTCAGCGTTATAGGAAACTGGCGGGCTCCGGCATCAGGCGTGCAGGGGCTATTTTTATGCCCGTCATGAAACAGGGAACCGTGCCCGGGACGGGTACAATGTGAGAGCCTGAAAACCAGGCAAAAATCAGGAGTTGTATGAAGAAAAGAAACCGCAAACTCTTTCTGAGTCTGCTCAAGGAAAACTGGAAGTACTTCCTCACCGCCGCGATTCTGGGCATCATCAGCGTCTTTATGGGCTTTTTGACCCCTGCCCTCTTGGCCGAGGTGCTGGACAATTACCTGCAGGGGCAGCCCTCCCGCTTCCCGGCGTTTATATCCAACTTTGTGGATGGCTTTGGCGGACGTGAGTTCATGCGCGCCCACCTGTGGATTCCGGGCCTGTTCCTGGTGCTCATCAGCGTGATCACGGGCGGCCTGAACTTCTTAAAAGGCCGCTGGACCGCGATTGGCTCAGAAAACAGCGCGCGCAGGCTGCGCGATGACCTCTACACCCATCTGCAGGAGCTTCCCTTTGAGTACCACTCCAAGGCAGCGACCGGCGACCTGGTGCAGAGGTGCACCTCGGACGTGGACACGGTGAGGCGCTTCCTTGGCATGAACATGCTGCCCATTGTGGACGCGGTCATGATGGTCACCATCGCGCTGGCCCTGCTCATCCCCATCTCCTTTAAAATCACCGCCATCAGCCTGGTCATCATGCCGGCGATGTTCCTCTTCGCCTGGTTATTTTTTAAGCTCATCATCAAGGCCTTCCGCAAGGCGGATGAGGCCGAGGGGCAGTTGACCACAGTGCTGCAGGAAAACCTGACCGGCGTGCGCGTGGTACGCGCCTTTGGCCAGGCGCAGCGCGAGATTGAGAAATACGAGACCGCCAATGCGGAAAACCGCAGAAAATTCCTAAAACTGACCTGGCTGGACGCCATTTACTGGGCCACTGGCGACCTGATGGGCATGACCCAGTCGCTGTTGACCCTCATCTTTGCCCTCTTGGAAGCCAGGGCCGGGCGGCTGTCCATCGGCGACGTGGTGGTGTTCACCAGCTACATCAGCATGCTCATCTGGCCGGTGCGCAACCTGGGCCGCATCCTTTCCCAGGCCGGGCGCACGATGGTGGCCCTGGAGCGCATTGACGAAATCCTCCGGCAGAAAGAAGAAACCGACAAGGAAGACGCCATCGCGCCTGACTTAAGCGGTGACGTTGTCTTTGACAAGGTCAGCTTCAAATACGACGGGACGGACGAGGTCTTAAACGACTTAAACCTGACCATCAAAAAAGGCCAGACCGTGGCCATCTTAGGCACGACGGGCTCCGGCAAATCCACCATCGCCCTGCTGCTGCAAAGGCTGTACAAGCCGCAAAAGGGCAGCATCACCATCTCCGGCGTCAACATCAACGACATCAAGCGCAAGCACTTGAGAAACCGGGTTGGCCTGGTGCTGCAGGAACCCTTCCTGTATTCCCGCACCATCTATGACAACCTGAGGATGGCGGCCCCCGGCGCGACCAAGGACATGGTGATGGAAGCCGCCAAGGATGCCCAGGCGCTGGAGTTCATTGAGTCCAGCGAGAAGGGCTGGGAGACCATGGTGGGCGAGCGCGGCGTGACCCTGTCCGGCGGGCAGAAACAGCGCGCCGCCATCGCCAGAACCCTGCTCAAACAAAACGACATTTTGATTTTTGACGACAGCCTGTCCGCTGTGGACACGCAGACAGACGCCCTCATCCGGGAGGCGCTCAACCGCCGCAGCCGCGACATCACCACCATCATCATCTCCCACCGCATCGTGACCTTGAGCCAGGCGGACAAGATTTTTGTGCTGGAAGACGGCAGGATGAGTGATGAGGGCACGCACAAGGAACTGATTGCCAGGCCCGGGCTTTACCAACGCATCAACCAAATTCAATCCGGGCTTGAGGATGAATTTGTCAGTCAGATGGCAACAACAGGAGAGCGCCATGAGTGATTTTACCTACATTGAGGAGCAGGATTACAACAAAAAGTTTGACCTGAGCCTGTTTAAGAAACTGTTTTTCCACATGCGCAGGCACTGGAAGAAGATGGGCTTTGTGGCCTTGATGATGGCCATCATGGCGATTACCGACGTCTTCTTCCCGCTGCTGACACGCCATGCGATCGACAACTACATCATGCCCGGCGGCGCGGGCGGCTCCTTGTGGCCTTTCGCCCTTTTGTACCTGGGGCTGATTATCATCCAGTCCGTGGTGGTCTTCCTGTTCATTTTGGTGGCCGGACGTGTGGAGCACGCCGTGGCCTATGACATGCGTCAGAAGGGCTTCAGGAAACTGCAGGAACTACCCTTTTCCTACTATGACCGCACCAGCGTGGGCTACCTGATGAGCCGGCTGACCAGCGACACCAGCAACCTGTCCGAAGCCTTTGGCTGGGGCCTGGTGGACCTGGTCTGGGCGACCATCTTCTTAATCTCCGTGACCACCGCCATGATGATTATCAACTGGCAGTTGGCGCTGATTGTCATCGCCGTGGTGCCCATCCTGGTGCTGGTGACCCTGTGGTTCCAAAAGCGCATTTTAAAAGCGCAGCGCGAGGTGCGCAAGGTCAACTCCCGCATCACCGGCTCCTTTAACGAGGGCATCATGGGCGCCAAGACCACCAAGACCCTGGTCCTGGAAGAGCAAAACGATGAGGAATTCCAGAAAATCACCGGCCAGATGCGGCGCATGAGCGTGCGCGCGGCCACGCTGTCGAGCCTGTTTTTGCCCCTGGTCATCGCCATCTCCTCCATCGCCTCAGCCCTGGTGCTGGGCGAGGGCGCAAACCGCGTGCTAAACGGCGTTTTAACCCTGGGCACCCTGACCGCCTTTGTGAACTACTCCGTGCAGTTCTTTAACCCCATCCGCGACATCGCCGCCACCTTCGCTGAACTCCAGCGCATCCAGGCGGCCGCGGAGCGCGTGGTCAGCCTGCTGGAGACCGAGCCTGACATCAAGGACACGCCCGAGGTGGTGGAAAAATACGGCGACAACTTCCACCCCAAGACCGAGAACTGGGAAAGCATCGTGGGCGATGTGGAGTTTAACGACGTCACCTTCCGCTACAAGGACGGTGAAGAGGTCTTAAAGAACTTTGACCTGAAGGTCAAGGCCGGGGAAACCATCGCCATTGTCGGCCCCACAGGCGCCGGCAAATCCACCATCGTCAACCTGCTCTGCCGCTTTTATGAGCCTTCCTTTGGCAGCATCCTCATTGACGGCAAGGACTACCGCGAGCGCAGCCAACTGTGGCTGCAATCCTCCCTGGGCTATGTGCTGCAGGAGCCGCATTTATTCTCCGGCACGGTGCTGGACAACCTGCGCTACGCCAACCCCGAGGCCACGGAGGAGGAGGCCATCGCCGCCGCCAAACTGGTCAACGCCGACGCCTTTATCCTTAAGATGGACAAGGGTTTCAACACCCCGGTCGGCGAGGGCGGCAGCCGCCTGTCCACCGGCGAAAAACAGCTTATCTCCTTTGCCCGCGCGATTTTGCACGACCCCAAGCTCTTTGTCCTGGACGAGGCCACCTCCTCGGTTGACACGGAGACCGAAATGCTCATCCAGCACGCGATTGAAAAGACCCTGCAGGGCCGGACCAGCTTCATCATCGCCCACCGCCTGTCCACTATCCGCTCCGCTGACCGCATTTTGCTGTTGGAGGACGGCCAGGTGAAGGAGGAAGGCACGCATGAGGAGCTGCTTAAAAAGCGCGGCGCCTATTACCTGCTCTACACCAACCAGTTCCGCGAGGAAGCGGAGAGCGAAGTGCTCGGAAAGAAGAAGAACGCTTGACCATCAAACGGGTAACTGAGAGCGAAGATAAAGCCACCATCGCGGAAAAAATCCTGTCCGAGCTGCCGGATTGGTTCGGCCTGCCGGACAGCACAGCCGCCTACATTGAGGAAGCCCGCGAGCTGTCCCTCTTCGCCGCCTTTGAAGCGGGCAAACTCCTTGGCTTTATCACCAGGAAGGACACCGCCAAACACACCTCCGAAATACACTGCATGGGCGTCCTGCCCGAACACCACCGCGCAGGCATCGGCGGGCAGTTGATGCGCGCCTTTGAAGAGGACTGCAAAAAGGACGGCATCAAGTTGATTCAGGTGAAGACGGTGGATGCCGGACACTACCCGGATTCCTATGACAAAACCATTGCCTTCTATGAGAAAATGGGGTTTATCCGCCTGGAGGTCTTCCCTGAGATGTGGGACCCCTGGAACCCTTGCCTGGTGCTGGTCAAGGCACTGAACCAATAAAGGAGAAACATTTGAAGAAACTAAAGATTGCTGCCCTGTCCCTGGCGCTGATGATGCTCATCAGCCTGCTGCCGGCCTTTGGCCTGGCGGAGACAACGGGCGCCCTGTATGTGAACTACGGCAAGCTCAAGCCCATGTATGAGGAAGCCGATGACGAGAGCGAGCAGGTGGGCGAGGTTCAAAAAGACCAGGTCTTCACCTTGCTGAGCCAAAGCGAAAAATGGGCCAAAGTGTCCTATGTGGACAACGCCGGCCTCATGCGCGAGGGCTACATCAGATTTTCCAACCTGAAGGAAAAGACGGCGGACTTTGGCAATGCCTTCCTCATGTCTGAAGACGGCGTCACAAAGGTGCCCCTGCGCAAGACCGCCAAGAAGAGCGGCAGGGTGCTGGGCAAGTATTTCTCAGGCGTTTTGGTCCATCTGCTGGAAGCGCCGGGCGAGCGCTATACCAAGGTGCAGATTGGCAGCGTCATTGGCTATGTTGAAAGCGCGTCCCTGCTTGTAAACCCCACGGAGGAAACGCCCGCGGCGGAACTCGCGGTGGCCGCGATTCAAAACCCGGACAACTACAGCCTGACCTTAAGGGAAGCGGCCAGCTACAAGGCCGAGAAGTTCAGGGGCTACCAGAACGGCACACCTGTTGTCGTCCTGGGCGTGACGGATGAGTTTGCCCATGTGCTGACCCAGGACGGACGCACCGGCTTTATGATGTCCACCGGGCTCTCCCCCACGCCGGTGTTTGCCGATTTGGACCCGGAGGACATGACTGAACGGCCCAAGGGCTACACAAGTATCATTGATAACCAGGAGGGCGAAGGCGCGCATTTAAGAAGGCGCGGCAGCACGGCCTCAGAATCCATGGGGCTTTACCGCAACGGCACCGAGGTCGTGGTGGTGGGCGGCACAACTTGGTGGAAGAAGGTCTGGGTGGAAGGCCACACCGGCTACATGATGGCCAAGCTCATCCGCGGCTTTGAGCCCTCCGAGGACGGCGAGGACGTCAACACCGAACCGCAGTTTGATTGGACCATTGAGAACTTCCAAAACCCGCCCGGATGGAATGACACCTTGGACGGCGGGGACACGGTTGGCGGCGACGGGGTCAAAGCACCGGAAGGGGAATAGGCCCTCCTTACAACACGACATATAACAAGCCAGGCCGGAACAGCAATGTTCCGGCTTTTTCGCGCTTAAAGGTATGTCTGAACTTTTCCACAGAGGGGCTTGACAGTATGCGCTTAATGACTATACTGTATATGTATCATATAAACAGTGAGGTGAGCCAATGAGAATTGTGGTCTCCAATGACAGCAAGCTGGCTATTTGGGAACAGATAGCCGAGCAAATCAAGGATGCCATCATCAAGGGTGAATTGAGCCCCGGCGACCCGCTGCCTTCCATCCGCACGCTGGCGCGGGAATTGCGCATCTCCGTGATTACTACAAAACGCGCCTATGACGAGTTGGAACAGGAGCGTTATGTGGATTCCGTTCAGGGCAAGGGCTCGTTTGTGTCCTCCCAGGACAACGCCATGATGCAGGAGAAAAGGCTTAAAAACATAGAAACCAAGCTGTCAGAAGCCATGATAGAAGCCCGGATGATGGGCTTTGAGTACAAGGACCTGGAAGGGATGCTGCGCATCCTGTGGGAGGAGTAGCAATGGATAATGTGCTGGACATCAAGAACCTGAGCAAGGCCTTTAAGACCTTCGCCATGAAGGACGTGACTTTCTCCCTGCCCAAGGGCTACATCATGGGCTTTATCGGGCCAAACGGCTCAGGGAAAACCACGACGCTCAAACTCATCATGAACCTGATGAGAAAGGACGGTGGCAGCATTGAGGTCTTTAATAAGGACCATGTGCTATTTGAGCGGGACATCAAGCAGCGAATCGGTTTTGTGTATGACGAGCCGGTCTATTATGAGCAGTTGAGCATTAAAAGGATGACCAGCCTCATCAGCCCCTTTTATACCAAGTGGAACCAAGCGCTTTTTGAGGACTACCTGCGCCGGTTTGACCTGGACGAGAATCAGAAAATCAAAACCCTGTCCAAGGGCATGCGCACCAAGTACGCCCTGGCCTTGGCGCTCAGCCACGGGGCGGAGCTGCTCATCATGGATGAACCTACCGCCGGGCTTGACCCGGTGTTCCGGCGGGAGCTGCTGGACATCTTAATGGATGTGATGCAAAGGGAGGAGAACAGCATCCTGTTTTCCACGCACATCACATCTGATCTGGACCGCGTGGCCGACTACATCACCTTCATCAACCGCGGCGAAATCGTGCTGTCCCAGGAGAAGGACAGCCTGTATGAGCGCTACACCCTGGTCAAAGGCGGCAGGGAGGATTTGAGCGAGGCCTTAGAGAAAGAGCTGGTGGGTGTGTCTGTGAACAGCCACGGCTTTGAGGGCCTGTCCGACCACCCCATCAGAAACGACAACCTCATCCTGGAAAGGCCGACGCTGGAGGACATCATGTTCTTCCACACCAAGGAGAACCGTCATGGCGCTTAAGGTAATGCTCAAGGAAGTCAAGACTACCTTGATGGAGCCCGGCAGCCTGTTGCTGGCCTTTTTGGGGCCTTTTATCTTCCGTTTTTTGGCGAGAGCCGACAGCGGGTCTTATCCGGCGGTACTGATGATTTACCTTGTGCTGGGCCTCTTCCTGGCCAGGGTTGACAGCACCAACATCAAAGCGGGGCTGAGCCAATTTCCGGTGACCGCGCGGGACCATGTGTTGGGCATGTTCCTCTACCAGGCGTTCATCCTGCTATTCGCGGCGCTCATCACCTTTACTTTCATCACCCTGACAGGGCCGGAGCATTATTTGCCCGGCATCCTGCCCAAAACTCTGGGCCTGGGTCTTGCGATCACCGGCATTTTAAGCCTGTCCGGGCTGCGCTTTAAGCCCGAGGTGACGCGGATATTGAGCACGCTCATCATCATCGCTTCCCTGAACTTTGTCCTCTTTAACGCCGGCGGGACAACCACCTTCATGCCTTTTATATCTGAAGGTCTGGCGCTGGGTCTGGGCGCTGGGTGCTGGCTCATCTTCCTGTTTCTGGGGTTAAAGTTCCCACCGCGGTTTTAACGCGATTGACCACCGGACGTTCAAAGGAGGGCTCCATGATTCATCTGACCAAAAAAGAATTTATAGCCACAGTCTGGTACCACCTGGGCGCCTTGGCCTTTGGCCTGGCCCTGATTCCTGTGTGCCTGGTGGAGCCGGAATCAGCGCTGATGCTCATTGTTTTTACCTACCTGATGTACAGCCACCTCATCTTCAACAAGAGCCGCTACACCGCCGCCAGCCGCGCTGACAACCTGCTGCTCAACTCTCTGCCCTTGACCCGCAGACAGATTATAGTCGGCAAGTATGCCTATGTTTTGCTTTGCGCGGTCATGTACGCGGCCTTCCTCTGCCTGGTTGCCGCTCTGCTCAAGGCTTTTGGTCTTGTCTTGATGATTTCCTTCCCTGCCTTATGGCTGATGCTCACATCATTTGGAATCATCTATCACAGCGTTTTGATGCCGCTGTCCTACCTGGACACGCGCTATGGCGCCTGGGCCGGGATGCTGGTCTATTTTGCCATTTTGTTTCTGCCCAGGGCGATTGGACAGGGCAACACCGCCCCGGCGCTAGCCGCCTTGATGGCAAAGTTTGGCGGCTTCCTCAATTCCTGGCTGGCGCCCCTGGCCTTTGTCCTCATTCTGACGGCTGTAGGCTGGCTGTCCATCCACATCAGCCAGCGCATCTACCGTAAAATGGATTTTTAAGTTACTTGCCAAGTTTTCGGCCCTTGTGTATAATGAGCGCAATGCTTTGAATGGGAAACTGCTGTACAACACGCTCAAGAGAGCCGCCGGATGGTGCGAGGCGGCAGCGAAACACAGCCTTCCACCCGGGAGCAGGCGGCGAGGAGCCGCCGGGGCGCGCCCCCTACAGCGCACACAAGCGGCCGGGCAACCGGCAAACTGGGTGGTACCACGGAGCCTTCCGTCCCTGATTGTGGGGAGCGGGGCTTTTCTTTTTTGAAAGGGAGGAAAACACCATGATTGATATCGCATTGATTCGCGAAAACCCGGAGGCGGTGAAGGACAACATGCGCCGCAAGTTCCAGGAGCACAAACTGCCCCTGGTGGACCAGGTGGCGGAACTGGACAAATTAAACCGCGAGGCCATCCTGCGCGCGGATACCCTGCGCGCCCAGCGCAACAGCCTGTCCAAACAGATTGGCGGCCTGATGCAAAAGGGCCAGAAGGAAGAAGCCGAGGGCATCAAGCAGCAGGTCAAAGACCTGCAGGATGAACTGGCCGCTCTGGAAGTCAAGGAGGGCGAGTACGCCATCCAAATCAGGGACCTGATGATGCAGATTCCGCAGATTGTGGACCCCTCCGTGCCCGTGGGCCGCAATGACCAGGAAAACGTGGAAATGGAGCGCTTTGGCGAGGCCAAAACGCCTGACTACGAAATCCCCTACCATGTGGACATCATGGAAAAATTAAGCGGGATTGACCTGGATTCTGCCCGCAAGACCAGCGGCACCGGTTTTTACTACCTGATGGGCGACGTGGCCAGGCTGCACTCCGCCATCCTGTCCTACGCGCGGGATTTCATGATTGACCGCGGCTTTACCTACGTCATCCCGCCCTACATGATTCGCTCTGAGGTCGTGACCGGCGTGATGAGCTTTGCCGAGATGGAAAACATGATGTACAAGATTGAGGGCGAGGACCTCTACCTCATCGGCACCAGCGAGCACTCCATGATTGGCAAGTTCATCGATACCATTTTGACAGACGAGCAACTGCCCCAGGCCCTGACCTCCTACTCCCCCTGCTTCCGCAAGGAGGTCGGCGCCCACGGCATTGAGGAGCGCGGCGTCT
>CAZHPW010000086.1:0-9951 GCA_964534515.1 uncultured Christensenella sp. | reverse complement strand
GATTATAGCTCAGCTGGCTAGAGCGCCACGTTGACATCGTGGAGGTCGTTGGTTCGAGCCCAATTAATCCCACCAGTGTGAACCCCTTGTGAAAACAAGGGGTCTTTTATTTTGTTTAAAGCAAAGAAGGGGTGTCATGATTATGACACCCCTTCTTTACAACCTGTGTTCCAAGCGCGCTTTCTTTAACCGTAGCGCTGCAGCTCCGGGACGCGTTTGTTGATGATGTCTGAGGCATAGGGATAGGTATACTGCCAGGTGCCGGAACCGCGGGTAAACCGCCTCTCCGCAATTTCCTGGCCGTTTTCTGTGACCTTTTCCCCCAGGACCGCGGGCAGGACAATCTCCGCCTGGGCATTGAAAGGCACTTTGATGGTCAGGTTCAGTTTGTCACCATCAATATGCCATGCGCTTTCATAGTTGCCGTATGGTGTCATCAGGCTGGCCTTGGCGTGCTTCAGCAGGCTGTTGGGCAGGGGGCGGATGAGGGCTTTTTCAAAGCCGGGGGCTTCGGGCAGCGGGTTGATGCCCGCGACATAGCGGTACATCCACTCCGCGATGGAGCCGTAGGCGTAGTGGTTGAAGGAGTTCATGGACACCGGGCCAAAGGAGCCGTCCTCCCTGATGGAGTTCCAGCGCTCCCAGATGGTGGTGGCACCCTTTTCTACCGCGTACAGCCAACCGGGGAACTCTTTGTTGAGAAGCAGGTGGTAGGCAAACTCGTTCATGCCGTTGTCGGACAGCACCGGGCACAGCAGCGGTGTTCCCAAAAAGCCCGTGGTCTGCTTGAGCCTGTCATCCACCAGGCGGGCTTTAAGCTGACTGGCCACCTTGGGTCGGTCTTCGGCGTCTAAAAGGTCCATGTACAAGGCAACCAGTTTGCTGGTTTGGGTGTCGGAAGCCACGCGCCCATTGGGGGTAACAAACTCATCCCGGAAAGCCTTCTTGATGTTGCCGGCCAGAGCGGCATACTTGTCCGCGTCCTCTTCCTTGCCAAGGATGGCCGCGGTTTTGGCCAGGATGCCGGTGGAGTAGGCATAATAGGCCGTCGCCAGCATTTCTGTCGGGGTTAAGCCGACCAGGGCGTCCGGGCTGTGTTGGTCCTGGCTGAGCCAATCACCGATGTGGTGGCCGCCATAGCGGTGCACGCCATCCTCGTCCTTTGAGGTCATGTAGTCCACCCAGGCCTTCATGCTGTCATACTGGCGGAACAGCACCTCTTTGTCCCCGAAATAGAGGTAGAGGTTCCAAGGAATGATGACAGCGGCGTCCGCCCAGCCGGTGGTGGGCGAGCCCCAGGTGTTGGCGTGCTTGAGGATGTTGGGAACGACAACCGGGACAAAGCCGGCTTCCTGCTGCTCCAGCCACAGGTCGTAGAGGTATTTGCGGTAAAAGGCGTTGGTATTCATGTTCAGGCAGGCCGTGGCGCTGAAGACTTGGGCGTCTCCGGTCCAGCCCATGCGCTCATCCCGCTGGGGGCAATCTGTCGGGATATCAACGAAGTTGCCTTTCTGCCCCCAGAGCGCGTTTTGGAAGAGGCGGTTGACCAGCGGGTCTGAGCACTCAAAATACCCGGTGCGCTCCATGTCGGTATGCAACACCTCTGCAGTAAAATCGTCCGGATTGACAGGTTTTTCAAAGCCGGTCAAAAGCACATAGCGGAAACCAAAGAAGGTAAGCGCCGGCCGATACTCAAGAGGCTGCCCGGCGCTGATGACAATGCTCTC
This sequence comes from uncultured Christensenella sp., assembly GCA_964534515.1. Classification (GTDB taxonomy): domain Bacteria; phylum Bacillota; class Clostridia; order Christensenellales; family Aristaeellaceae; genus UBA6115. The sequence continues at coordinate 8,224 of CAZHPW010000086.1, read as the reverse complement.
CGCCAGGGCGGTGCGCATGTTGTCACGGTAGAAATTTCCGTCCTTGTCCAACACCTCGCCATACTGAAGGCGCAGCTTTGCGCCCTTGGGCTCATTCGCTTTAAAGCGGACCCAGCCGGCCATGTTCTGGCCAAAATCCAGCACCGTCTCCCCCTTGGGCGTTGTGATGAGTTTGACCGGCTTGACGCTTTCAATGACCTTGACCGGCTGCCCTTTGCGGGCTTTGAGAAGGCCTTTGTCTAGTGAGCTCACCCTGGCTTGCTCCCAGCCTTCCGTTTTGGAACCTGGCTGCGCCCAGGCGCTGTCATAGCGGTTGAAGTCATAGACTTCTCCGTCATAAATTTCCGCCCTGTCATAGGGACTTGGCGCGGCAAGCCAGGAGGTATCGGTTTTGACAACTTCCTCAGTGCCATCCTGGTACGACAGGTGCAGTTCCAGAATCAGCGCGTTTTCATCGCCATAGATGTTGCGGCGCTCAGGCATCGCGGGCCAGTTCACCCTGCCTTTCCAGTAGCCATTGCCCAGCACCGCGCCGATGACATTCTCACCTTCTAACAGGCCCTCGCCCGCGTCATAGGTCTGATACTGAATCCAGTAATCATAGGCGGTGAAACCGGGGGCCAGCTCCTCATCCCCCACTTTTTTACCGTTGAGATACAGCGCGTACAAGCCCACGCCGGAGGCATAAATCCGCGCTTTTTTAAGCGGTTTTGAGACAGAAAACTGCTTCTTCAACTGCGGCAGAGGATGGGAGGATGCAATCCAATCCGCCTGCCAGGGCGTATCATAGCGCGCGGTTTCAAAAAAAGCGGGCTCGGAAAAATCGCTGTCCTCCTCCTGCTCGTCCCAGATTTTGACCCGCCAGAAATACCGGGTCAGGGGCATAAGGTGCATCTCCAACTCGTGGGTCTGCCGGTTGGAGGATAGCTTGCCGCTGTCAAACAGCAGGTCTTCAAACCCTTCCCCCAGACTCACCTGAACCTGATAAGCACTCTGGGAGCGGTTTTGACCCTCCGCTTCAGTCCGCCAGGACAAGAGGGGTTTTTTAAAGTCAAAGCCAAGCGGATTGACCATGTAGTCAGTGTGCAGGGACAGCAGTTTCGGCATTTTACATACTCCTTTTAATAAACTCAGCCTTTGATGGCGCCGCCGGTCATACCGGTGACGATTTGGCGGTTGAAGAGAATAAAGAGAACCACCATGGGGATGCAGATGATGACCACATTGGCAAAGACCAAATTCCACTGGTTGGAATAAGCGCCCATGAAGTTATACAAGGTCAGTTGTACAGTGGTGTTCTCGCTGCCCGGCAGGAAGTACAGGGGGTTGGCAAAATCGTTGAAGGCATTGATGGCGGAGAGGATGACCACCGTGGCCGTGACCGGCTTCATGATGGGAAAGACAATCTTAAAAAAGAGGGTCGCTGTGCTGCAGCCGTCAATCATCGCCGCCTCGTCAATCTCACAGGGGATGGTAGCCGCGTAGCTGCGGTAGAGCATGGTGGAAAATGGCATGCCCACCGCCGCCATCACCAGCACCAAGCCAATTTTGAAGCGGTACAAGCCCAGCAACTGCAACACCCAGATGGTGGGCATGACGGCGACCGGCACCATGAGTCCAATCAGCAACAGATAATTAACCGTCTTTGCAAGCTTGCTTGCCCGCCTCTGGATGAAAAAGCCGGTGGAGGCGCACAGGAGCACTGTGAGGGTAACTACCAGAATGGTGATGATAAAGCTGTTTTTAAACGCCGTGAGCAGCATGCCATCGGAAGCCTGGAAGACCTCCGCAAAATTCTCCGGGTGCCAGGTGGTGGGCCAGGAGATGTTCATCCGGGAGGCCATACGGCGCTCCTTGAAGGCATTTAAAATGACAAAGAGAAAGGGTGTGCCGTAAATGACCAGCACAGCGATGTTCATGAACACCGCCGCGATGCCCAGGCGGATTCTGCCGGCTTTGCTCATAGCGCTTCCTCCTTGCTGAGCAGTTTGATATACACCGGCATCGCCAAGACCGCCACCAAGACCAAAAGGATGATGTTGCCAGCGGTGGACAGGCCGTAAAAACCGCTCACATATTGCTTGTAGACCAGGGAGGAAAGGACCTCGGTCGCGAAGCCCGGTCCGCCGCCCGTCATCGCCCAGATGAGGTCAAAGGAGCGCAGGCCGCCAATGAGACTTAGGATAATGACCGAGTTCATGGAGGAGCGCAGCAGCGGCAGGGTGATGTGCCGGAACTTATCCCAGGCGTTGCCGCCATCCACCAGCAGGGCTTCGCCGTATTCCGTGGGGATGGCGGCGATGCCTGCGATGTAGATAATCATCGCCATGCCCACCCCGCGCCAAAGGTCTGTCAGTGCGACAGAATATAGCGCGAGGCCGGGGTTGCCCAGCCAGTCCGGTCCCGTGATGCCAATTACCTTCAGCCCCACGTTGATGAGGCCGCGGCTGGGGTGCATGAGGCTGGAAAACACAATGCCGATGGCCACGGTGGACACGATGGTTGGGAAGAAGATAAAAGAGCGCAGGAAATTGCGTGTGGGGAGGGCGGAGGAGAGAATGACCGCAATGAACAGGGCTATGACCGTCTTGCTCAAACTGGTGGTGAAAGCGTAAATAACGGTATTAAAAACCGCCCCTTTCAGGGAAGGCTCCCTAAAGAACATGGCGAAATTGTCAAAGCCCGTGAAGCGCCATTCGGTCAGGTTCCAGACTGTCATGGAGAAAAAGAAGGACAGCAGGGTGGGCAGCAGAAAAAAGACACCGAACACCACCAGGCCCGGAATGGCCAGCCAGGGCGAATAAATGGATTTTCTCAAGCGCACCTCCGAAAAAACAGGGCGGATATACTCCGCCCTGACCGGTTCCCCCTTCGCCCATCCACAGGCTTGATACCTGCGGATGAGCGTTCCGCCAAGCGGAAGGCGGGAGAACACTTTGGATATGACGAACTATATCAGTATCAACGATGAGATCTTACCAACCGGGCATGCCCAGCTGCACAGCCTGCTTCTGGACGTCCAGGTCATACTTCTCAGCCGCTTCCAGGGGGGTGGACAGGCCGGAGCCGCATTCCTGGGTAATCTGGGGCAGGTTGGGGCCTTTTAGAGGAGAGGCGAATTCAAGAGCCGCCGCCGTCATGCCGGCGTCAAAATGAACCTGCAACTCAGTCGCCGCGCGATACATGGGAACGGTGACCTCGAGGCCTTTGATGGCAAAGGGGCCGGTGGGCTTGTTGTAGGAAGCCAGCAGGTTGGTGATTTCGCCGGAAGTGAAGTACTCCAGCCACAGTTTGGCGGCTTCTTCGTTCTTGGTGCTCTTGGCCAGGTAGATACCGCCGGGCAGCCACACGGTAACGCCATGGTACTCAGGGTCATCGCCGGGCTGGCCGAAGGAACCGATGTTGTTGATTTCTTCGCCGAAGTTTTCCTCAATATAGCCCAGGGCAAAGGACAGCATCGGGAAATAGACGCCATCACCATTGACCAGCATCTCCAGCGCCATGTCATAGCTGGTGGAGTTCAAATCAGAATTGATGTAGCCCTTGGTATAGATTTCATTGAGCTTTTCAAAGCCGCGAAGAGCCGCCGGGGTATTGGCGTACTTGGCGACATTGGCGTCATACTGCTCGGCGAAATCGGGCACTTCGCGCACCAGGTTGTGGTAGTCCGCCAGCAGAATCAACTGGCTGGTCCAGCTGTCCTTGTAAGCGCCCAGAACGGGGATTTTGCCGGCGTCCTTGATGATTTGGCAGTTAGCCAGCAGTTCTTCCCAGGTGGTAGGGATCTTCAGGCCCAGCTCTTCATGCACACGCGCATTGTACAGCCAGGAGCCGGTGGAAGTGGAGCCGGAGGGCACGCCAAAGAGCTTGCCGTTGACGGAGACGGCGGATTTGAAGCTCTCATCCAGGTTATTGGCATAGGGCTGATCAGACAGGTCCACAAAGTTCTGCTCGGGGTTTAACACCTTAAACAGGGAGCCGGAGTTGTAAGCGCAGAAGTCTGCCATATCGCCGGTCGCCAGGCGGGATTTGACCAGGTTGTCGCCTTCGGCGCCGCCGGGGCGCAGTTCCAGCTTGGTTTTGATGTTGAGGACTTCCTCGATCTTGGCAAAGACGGCGTTCCACCCGTCCAGGCTCTGGTCGCGGTCAATCATGAAGGTCAGTTCAACCGGTTCAGCCAGACGCCTTGCGCTCCAGTCAACTTCCTCGGCTCCCGCAAAAGAGAGCAGGCCAATCAGCAGAAGAACGGACAGCAAAAGAGATATGGGTTTCCTCATGAAGGGGTACCTCCTATTCATATGTCTGTACTCAATATATCGGCGCCTGAATGGTCTGTCAAGAAAAAACAGAGCGAAAAAGATAGGTAGGACAATGGGTTTGGCGGATTTAAAGGAATCATGTCGATTCAAAATATTGTTTATTTATTCTTGGGTAAAAGACGCGAAATTGAACAGAATGCCGGGCAAATGTGGGATTTTTTAATTGCAGGTTTAGGTTTGATTTATTCTGGTATAATGCAAACTGGGTTAAGGCGGTGTAATATCCGTGCTTTATCCGTATCAATTGTAAAAATCGGAGGAACAACATGAAAAAGTACCTGTCAGAATTTTTGGGAACCCTGGTGCTGGTCCTGTTTGCCTGCGGCACCGCGGCGGTGACCGGGGCGAAGATGATGGAAGCGTCCGCCACGGCGGAGGGCCTGGTGCTCTTTGGCGGCGGCGCGACCGCGGCCTATATCTTAACCGCGCTGGCGTTTGGCCTGGTGATTGTGGCGATGGCCTATTCCATCGGGCACATCTCCGGCTGCCACATCAACCCTGCCGTGTCCATCGGCATGCTGGTCTCCGGCCGCATCACCGTGAAAGACTTTGTGGGCTATGTCGTCTCCCAGTTCCTGGGCGCGATTGCCGGCGCCGCCATCCTGTACTACCTGATTGGCGGTGAGCTGGGTCTGGGCCAGAACGGCCTGTACAACGGCGATGTTGTGCGCAGCCTGGTCATTGAAATCATTCTGACCTTCGTGTTTGTGCTGACCATCCTGGGCGTCACCTCCCGCGAAGCCTCTGCCAAGAAGGCCGGCCTGGTCATCGGTTTCACCCTGACCCTGGTTCATATTCTGGGCATCTACTTCACCGGCACCTCCGTCAACCCCGCCCGCTCCTTTGGCCCGGCGCTGATTCTGTCCCTGGTGGGTCAGCCCGACGCGCTGAGCGTGGTCTGGGTCTTCATCGTCGCTCCCCTGGTGGGTGGCGTGCTGGCCGCGCTGGTCTGGAAATTTCTGGACAGCAAGGAAACCGCGCTGAACTAAATTCTACTCACATTAAAGGGCTGCCAATATGGCAGCCCTTTGCGTTTCAAAGAAGTGTCTGCGTACACTTCTTTGAGGAAAGAGGAGCGGGAATTTCTGCCTGTTCGCTAACGCTCACGGTCGGCAGAAATTCGCGGAATGTTTGGGCTGAAAGCCCAAACCTGCGGCACCGCACATGTCGCTGCCGCAGATGACCATCAGAGGGCTTTGCCCTCCGATACCTCCCTGGAGTTGCTTTTTGACAGTTTAAGGGCTGCCATGATGGCAGCCCTTTTGCTTTGTATTAAATCCCAGTTTTACCCGATGGCCTTGCCCGGGTGCTTCTTGTTTTGCATCTTTTGCCAGAGGACGACCACGACAATCAGCACCAGGCCGATGCTGTCCGTCACCAGGCCGGGGATAATGAGCAGGAGGCCGCCGGCCAGCGCCATCAATTGCTGGATGACGTTGAGCTTGCTCTCCCAGTATTTTTCAATCGCCATGCCGATGCCGAACATGCCGATGACCGCTGTGACCGCGATGAGAACGACCTCATACCAATGCGCGTTGAGCATGAGCATCTGAGGGCTGTACACAAAGATATAGGGCACCAGGAAGGCCGCGATGGCCAGACGGGTCGCCTCCACGCCTGTTCTCAAAGGGTTGGACTTGGCGATGGCCGCGCCTGCCATGGCTGCCAGGGCAACCGGCGGGGTGATGTCGGCGATGATGCCAAAGTAGAAGGTGAACAGGTGAGCCGGCAGGATGGCGTAGGCAGGGTTGAGCGCCTGGAGCGCGCCATAGACCTCGGGCAAATGGCTCATCAGGGAGCGGGCAACCACCGGCGCCATGATGGTGGAGGTGATGAGGTAGTTGGCCGTGGTGGGTACGCCCATGCCCAGGAGGATGGAGGAGAACATGGTGAAGATGAGCAGCAGCATCAAACTGCCGCCCGCCATGGCCGTGAGGCCCGAGCCCATCTTTAAACCAATGCCGGTCAAGGTAATCATGCCGGCGATGATGCCGGCGACGCCGCAGGCCAGGGCGACGTTCAAAATACCGCGCGCGCCTTGCTCCAGGGCTTGGAGGTAATCCTTTGGCCGCATGAAGTTGCCGTTCTTAATGACCGGCTCAACCGGCTGTTTTTTAAGCGCCGCCATGAAGACATCAAAGAGGGTGCGCACATAGCCGCCCACCACCGCGATGCCAATACCAATCAGCGCAGCGACCGAGGGGGTAAAGCCCGCGCCCAGGATATAGATAATGCCGATGATGGGCAAAATCAGATGGCCGCGCTCCTTCATGACCTTGAGCAGTTTGGGCATCTTGTCTTTTTCCAAGCCCTTCAAGCCCTGCTTTTTGGCCTCCAGGTCGGTGACGATGTAGATGCCGGTAAAGTACAGAAGCGCCGGGATGATGGCCGCCTTGACCACCACGGAATAGGGAACGCCCACGGACTCCGCCATCAAAAAGGCGGCAGCGCCCATGACAGGGGGCATGATTTGCCCGCCGGTGGAGGCCGCGGCTTCCACCGCGGCGGCGAATTCCGGACGGTAGCCCAGGCGCTTCATCATGGGGATGGTGAAGGAGCCGGAACCCACCGTGTTGGCAACGGAGGAGCCGGAAACCGTGCCCTCCAGCGCGCTGGTAATGACGGCGACCTTGGCCGGGCCTCCGCGCTGTTTGCCGGCGATGGCGTTTGACAGGTCAATGAAGAACTCACCCACGCCGGTCTTCTCAAGGAAGGCGCCAAAGAGGATGAAGAGGAAGATGAAGGTGGAACTGGCGCCGACCGGGGCACCGAAAATGCCCTCCTGGGTGAAGAAGAGGTGCTTGATGATTTGCTGAATGTTAAAGCCGCGGTTGCCCAAAAAGCCCGGCATGCTGCGGCCAAAGAAGCCGATGAGCATAAAGAGGACGGCAATGATGACAATGGGGATGCCCACCACGCGGCGGCAGGCCTCCATCAACAGCAGGATGGCGACGCCGCCCAGTATGTATTGATAGGTCTCATAGCTGATTTGGCGGACAATCTGGTCAAAGTAGACCACCTGGTAGAGGAAGACCGCCAGGGATACCAGCGCCAGCGCCAGGTCAATAAAAGGCAGGGTGTCCTTGCGGCCTTGGTGGCGGGCGGGATAGAGCAGGAAGGCCAGCATGACCACGATGCCCAGGTGCAGGGGGCGCATGTGGGTGCTGGGAATGATAAACCAGGTGGAGTAAAGCTGCATCAAGGAAAACAGGATGCAGACCACGGAGATAATCAGCCCTCGGTAGCCGGTCAGCGTACGAAAAGCGCTTTCACGGTCATACTTGCTCAGTATCTCGTTGATTTCCTGTTGGTCCACACGCTCCATGTTTTCACTTGTCATGGTTTGCTGGTCTTCAGGCAGGGTATTCAAGTTTTTATCATGCTTGTGTTCACTCATAAACAGATGTTCCTTTCACGGCTGAAGCCCCGGGAAAAAACCCGGGGCTTGGTTCACACGGGGTGCGCCTTGCCGAAGGAAAACGGCAAGCCAGCCTTTATAGCAGATTTATGCATCAGGGAGCCAGGGGCAGAAGGCCTTTTTCGGTGAAGTATTTCTCAGCGCCGGGGTGGAAGGGCACCGGGATGCCCTGCACGGCGTACTCAGCGGAGATGAACTCCTTCTTGGCGTGGGTCAATTCGTCCTTGTTCTCAAAGAGCACCTTGGTCATTTCATAGACCAGGTCATCCGCCAGGTCCTTTTTAACGATGAGGACGGCGTTCATGGAGGGCACGGTTACATCCGCGTCCATGCCGTCATAGGTGCCGGCGGGAACCAGGAAGGGCACATAGAAGGCGTATTTTTCCTGGAGGCTCTTCATCTGCGCGTCCTCAAGACCAATCAGGCGGACCTTCTGCTTGCTGGCCACATCCATGATGGAGGGGTTGGGCAGGCCGGCGGTGATGAA
>CAZHPW010000085.1:0-10112 GCA_964534515.1 uncultured Christensenella sp. | reverse complement strand
TTGATTATATCTCAACTAACTCTGAAACTGGCACAAGGATCGGGGGGCAGGTCATCCGCGATAAACTCCATGTGATTTTGCTCACTGACTCTGGTCGTGCCGGGTATCGCGTACGGAGCATCATACATATACCCGTTAATCTGGCGGATTTCATTAATCATCCTACCAGTTGTCATGTCACTCGTCAAATAAGGCGAAATTGTCTCAAAAACCTTATCGATTTGTTGCGGATTGTTCTTTACTTCGTCAAAAACGATTTCGAAAAAGGACAGAATGAACGCGTTTTGACGTTCGATGCGCGCGATGTTGGTTCCATCACCAACCGTCTTTCTGGCGCGGACATACCGCTCAGCCTGATCACCGGACAGCTTGACCGTGTTGCCGGCGATAAACGCGGGGTCAACCGCGGTCAAATCCTCCTTAATTTGAACACTGACACCGCCGATGGCCTCATTCATGACATTGATGCCATCCAAATTGAGCACCAGGTAATGATCAATCTCAACCCCCTGGAGCAGGTTTTCAACCGCCTGGGTGATGAGCTCGGCGCCTTGAGCGCTATCCATGCCATAGCCATGGGCCAAGGCGATCTGCGCCTTCCGGGTTCCCTTGGGCTTACCCAGGGCACTAAAAACAGTGATGTCAGTCATCGTATCGCGGTCAATGTTGATGCGCTCAATGGTTTTCTTGTTGTTGTTCGCGATGAGTACAGTGATGAAGTCAGCCTGTCCCCCATCCCTGAACACCTCTGCCTGGTCAGTCTGGTCGGACATTTTATCAATGCCAACAATTAAAAAGGAGGTCTGGCCCTGCTTTTCGACGTATTTCTTTCCGCCAATTTCCAGCACTTCACGCCGATCGATGTAGGAAATACCACTTGGCTCTTCCGCGATCAAACCGCCAACAGGCTCCGCCTTTTCCAAGGAAGAACCAATGACAAACAGGATAGCCACCAATGCCGCTCCTCCTAAGACAATCAGCAGCAACTTGACGATTTGCCTTCTACTTAGCAATTTTGATCTCCAGAGTTTAGTTAAGTCGCGGAATCAATCACACACTACCTTTGCTCATACATGATTAGGAGTGTTTTTGAAGCGAAATACAGAATGCAAGCAACTGTATCAAACGTATAGTATCATATTAAAAGGATAATTTCTATACGAAATGAAATTTCGTGCAAATTTTACTTATCACTTGATTTCATAGGTAATTGTTCGCTATCCTTAATAAATTATATTTTTGCGTTTTCTCCGCCCAATCGGTCATTATTTGTATCTTTCAGGGCAAAATTCAAACATAATTGCAAACAATGGAAGAATCATATTTGCTGTTTCATTCATGACATACATAACTTGCCCAAACCAAAATAAAAGCCTGATTTTATAATAAAATCAGGCTTTTGGCGGAGAAGGAGAGATTTGAACTCTCGCTACGCGTTAACGTACTACTCCCTTAGCAGGGGAGCCCCTTCGGCCACTTGGGTACTTCTCCATAGAGGTAAATTTTGGCGGAGAGAGAGGGATTCGAACCCCCGGTGCCTTTCGACATCACTAGTTTTCAAGACTAGCGCCTTCAACCGCTCGGCCATCTCTCCGCGTCAGCGCGTTGAGACTTTGCAAAACGCTTGTGCATTATAGCAAGGCGGAAGGAGGCTGTCAATCAGAAATTGCTTGAAACGCGATGGGGTGTTCCATCAAGCAGACCGGGAAAATCCAACCAGGAGAACCCGGAGGAAATGAGCGAAATGGATACAAGTCAGGAAACCCATCATTGATTATAAAAATAAGAAACCAATTTACCAGGATGAGAAGGCGGACGCGATTTAGGAATCCGCGGGAAGAGGAGCAAGGGGGTTCTTTTTGTTGTAAGCCCGGTCCTGCATGAGGTTGACGATCAGGCCGGCCAGTACGAAAACGCCGCCAATCGCGATGCGCGGGGAAAAAGCGCCCTGGAGGACATAGTCCAGCAGCAGCCCGGCAAAAACCTGGCCCACAAACATGAACAGGGTGATGTAGAAGGTGGGGATGCGGCCGACAACGAAGGTGCTGATGAGCACGATGACCGCGCCCACCGCGCCGCCCAGGTAGTTGTAAAAGGGCAGATTAAGGGAGATGGTTTTAGGCGCGCCGAGGATGAACATAACGATGAAAGCGCCCAGGACGCCGGTTAGGTAGTTAATCAAGGTGGTGGTGGACAAGCCGGCTTTGCGCGCCAAGCGGCCGTTAACCACGCGGGAGAGCAGCACCGTACCGCCCGCCATCAGCGAGATGATGACCGGGACCAAGGCAAAATCCTCCAGCATGAAGATGGCGCCAATCAGGATAAACAGACCGCCCAGCAGCTTCTCCGGCCGGAAGCGGCGCACCGGCAGGCCCAAAAAGCCCACGTGGTCGGCCAGAATGCCCGAGAGGCTCTCCCCCAATAGGCCCAAGGCCATCATGGCTGACACGCTGATGTGGCCAAAGGCGGTGATGTTGAAGATGGTGGTGGCGATTCCGATAAAGCCGCCCACATACCAAATGGCGGGCAGACGCGTCTTAACCGGCTTTTCGCGCTTGATAAGCATATACAGGATAACGGCGATGAGTCCGACCACATGGATGATGACCAGGGACAGTCCCTGGCTGACTTCCTGGTTCATCCTGCCGTTTAAAACCAGCATGAGCGCGGTGATGGCACCGGCCAAGAGGCTGATGGCGTAATACATGAACTTCCCTCAATCATTGTTTCTTCATTGGCGCAATAAGGCGCAAAGCCATCATACCACAAGCGGAACGCGCCTGACAGGCTTAAAACAGACAAACCGGGAAAAGCTTAACGCTTTCGTAGACAGGCGGAAAAGCAAGGAAATGCCTGCGTTTCCACCCGCGGAAAACAAGCATTTCTTTACTGAAAACCGGGGCTATGCTATAATCCACTTGAGTACCGATGGGAGGATGATTCGGCTGATGCCTGAATATAAATTGGTCATTGAAGGCGGGCGCGCCTTGCAGGGAGAAACCCATGTATCCGGCGGGAAGAACACATCCCTGGCCGTGGTGCCTGCTGTGCTGCTGGCGGAGAACCCCTGCCTGATTGAGAACCTGCCCGATATCGCGGATATCCGGGTGCTGGTAGAGATATTGCGCCACCTGGGCGCCAAGGTGGACTGGATGCCCGAGCAAAAGCAGATGGGCATTGACCCCACCGGCATCACCACCAACGAGGTGCCCTTTCAACTGAGCCAAAGGATGCGTGCCAGCTATTACCTGATGGGCGCGCTTCTTGGGCGTTATGGCTATGCCAAGGTGGGTTATCCCGGCGGCTGTGACCTGGGCAGCCGGCCCATTGACCAGCACTTAAAAGGCTTTAAGGCGCTGGGCGCCAATATCTACGAAGAAAACGGCATGATTGTGCTGGAAGGCAAGCTCAAGGGCACCAACATCAACTTTGACATGGTGACCGTGGGCGGCACCATCAACGTGATGCTGGCCGCCTGCCGGGCTGAGGGGGATACCATCCTCACCAACTGCGCCAAGGAGCCGCACATCGTTGACACCGCCAACTTCCTAAACCGCATCGGCGCGCGTATCCGCGGCGCCGGCACGGACACCATCCGCATCCGCGGGGTGAACAAGTTAAGCGGAGCCGCCTACACCGTCATCCCCGACCAGATTGAGACCGGCACGCTGATGATAGCGGCCGCCGCGACGCGCGGGGACGTCACCATCCGCGGCTGCATCCCCACCCATATGGAGGCCTTGACCGCAAAACTGCTGGAGATGGGCATCCTGGTGACCTCAGAGGATGACATCATCGCCGTGCGCCTGCGCCAGGGCCACCGCGCCATTCGCCTGAGCACCCAGGAATACCCCGGCTTCCCCACCGACCTGCAGCAGCCCATGAGCGCGCTGTTGACCCGCGCGGTCGGCACCAGCGAAGTGATTGAGAACATCTTTGACTCCCGGTTTAAACACCTGGATGAGATGCGCAAGATGAGCGCGAAAGCCACCATCAACGGCAAGATTGCCTACATTGAGGGCGTGCCCGAACTGCACGGCGCGCCCCTGGTATCCCCCGACCTGCGCGGCGGCGCCGCGCTTGTCATCGCGGGGTTGATGGCAACCGGCGTCACCGAAATCTACAACCCGGAGACCATCGCCCGCGGGTATGAGCACCTGGAGAGCAAACTCAACTCCCTGGGCGGCATCATCCGCCGGGAGAGCATCCTGACAGGCAGCGCCATTCATGCAAACAGCCTTTGAGATTCTGGGCGTAGCGCCGGACGCGGACGAGCAGACCATCAGGGGCGCCTACCACAAACTGGCCAAGACCTGCCACCCGGACATGTTCCAGGACCCGGATGAGCAGCAGGTAGGCCAGGCGCGTTTGGTGAGCATCAACCTGGCCTATGAGCAGGCGATGAAAATCGCCGCCAACCGCCAGACGCCCGCCGCCTCCCTGCCCCTGCCCCAGGCCAAGGCCTGGGCTGAAAAGCTGCTGGAGCGCAAGCAATATGAGCTGGCGCTGCTGCAGTTGAGCAAGGCAGAGGACAAGGACGCCGCCTGGTATGCCCTGCAAGCCAAGACCTTAAGCGGGCTGAAGCAGTACTTAAGCGCGCACCAGGCCTGGCGGACCGCCGTGCGCCTGGACCCGGACAACCTAAGCTACCGCCGGGAGGCGCTCAGCGCGGAGATGACGCTCAAGAAATCCGGCACCCTGCCCTTTAAGGCGATGTCGGGACTCAAGAGCCTGTTCTCCAAGAAGGAATAAGCATGCCAAAGGAAGCGGACATCCCCTACCGCCTTATCAGGAGCAAGCGCAAGACGCTTGCCATCCAGGTGCGGCCCGGGCACGAGGTGCTTGTGCGAGCGCCTTTTTTTGTCAGCAAGGATGAGATTGACAGGTTCGTGTTAAGCCGGGCGGACTGGGTGAACAAGCACCTGTATAAGAAGGTGGAGGCGCCCAGAGAATATTCGCCGGAGGAGGAAAAAGCGCTCAGACAGAAGGCGCATGAACTGATGCCAAAATTGGTTCAGCACTATGCCGGCATCCTTCGCTTACAGCCCAAGGGCATCCGCATCAACGGCGCGCGCACGCGCTTTGGCTCATGCAGCGTGAAGGGCAATTTGAACTTTTCCTTCAGGCTCATGGATTACCCGCTTCCCGGCATTGAGTATGTGGCGCTGCACGAAGTCGCCCACCTCAAGCACATGAACCACTCCCCCGCGTTTTATGAGACCATCTGGCAAGTGATGCCGGATTACAAGGAACGCGCTAAATTGCTCAAACACAAGTAAACGGAGGAAAAATCATGTACAGGATTGTCGCCAAGACCAGCCTGTTTGGAAACGCCGCGAAGATGGAAATCCTCTCGCCTTTCATCGCGAAGAAGGCCAAACCGGGCCAGTTTATCATCCTGCGCGCGAAGGAAAACTCCGAGCGCATCCCACTCACCATCCACGACGTGAACCGGGAGACCGGCACGGTGTCCGTGGTGTACCAGGTGGTGGGCGCCGGAACCATGGAGCTGGACAGCCTGCAATGCGGCGAGAGCCTGCACGACTTTGTGGGCCCATTGGGCATGCCGACCAAGACTGAAGGACTTAAAAAAGTGTGCGTGGTAGGGGGCGGCGTGGGCTGCGCGATAGCCTTTCCGGTCGCCGACCGGCTGCACAAACTGGGCGCTGAGGTGCACACCATCATCGGATTCCGCAACAAGGATTTTGTCTTCCTGGAGAAGGAGTTTAGCAAGGTATCCGACATCCTCATGGTCATTACGGATGACGGCAGTTACGGCCGGCACGGCCTGGTGACCGACGCGCTGAAGGAACTATTGGACGCGGGCAACCGTTATGATGAGGTCATCGCCATTGGCCCCCTGGTCATGATGAAGTTTGTCAGCCTGCTCACCAAAAAATATGAGCAGAAGACCGTTGTGTCCATGAACCCCATCATGGTGGACGGCACGGGCATGTGCGGCGGCTGCCGGCTGACGGTGGACGGGGTCATCAAGTTTGCCTGCGTGGACGGGCCTGATTTTGACGGGCACAAGGTGGACTTTGACGAGGTCATCAGCCGCAACCGGATGTATGAGGAGTTTGAGAAACGGGAACGCGAGGAAAACTGCCGCCTGCTTGCCAGGGAGGTAAACTAAATGGCCAGGAACCTGTCCAATGAAAAGGTGGCAATGCCCCTTCAGGACCCGCAGGAGCGGGCCAAAAACTTTGAGGAAGTCGCCCTGGGCTACACGGAGGAGATGGCGGTGGAGGAAGCGCAGCGCTGCCTCAACTGCCGCCACAAGCCCTGTGTGGACGGCTGCCCGGTGCGCATTGACATCCCTGCCTTCATCGGACAGATTGCGGAGGGCCAGTTTGAGGAGGCGTTTTTAACCCTCAACCGCGACAGCGCCCTGCCCGCGGTCTGCGGCCGGGTCTGCCCCCAGGAAACCCAGTGCGAGCAGAAATGCGTGCGCGCGATAAAGGGCGAGAGCGTGGGCATCGGGCGGCTGGAACGCTTCGCCGCGGACTGGTACCGGCAAAGCGCCTGCAAAGTTCCGCCCAAGCCCATCCCCAACGGGCACAAGGTAGCCGTGGTGGGCGCGGGGCCAGGCGGGCTGACCGCGGCGGGCGAACTGGCCCGTCTGGGCTACGCGGTGACCGTGTTTGAAGCCCTGCACCTGCCCGGCGGCGTATTGAGCTACGGCATCCCGGAGTTCCGCCTGCCCAAGGACATCGTCATGGCCGAGGTGGAGGCCCTAAAGCGCCTGGGCGTTGAGATGATGATGAACACCGTCATCGGCAAAACGCTGACCATTGACGAGGTGCTGGAGATGGGCTTTGAGGCGGTGTTCATCGCCTCCGGCGCGGGCCTGCCCCGCTTTATGGGCATCCCCGGGGAGACCCTAAAGGGCGTTTACTCCGCCAATGAATACCTCACCCGCATCAACCTGATGAAGGCCTATGAGAAGGATTCCCTAACGCCTATCATGCACGGCCGCCATGTGGCGGTGGTGGGCGGGGGCAACGTGGCCATGGACGCCGCGCGCTGCGCCAAGCGGCTAGGCGCAGAGGAGGTTTCCATTATCTACCGGCGCGGCATGAAGGAATTGCCCGCCCGGCAGGAAGAGGTGCACCACGCCCAGGAGGAGGGCATCACCTTCCGCATGCTGACCAACCCCATCCAGATTCTGGGCGATGAAAACAACTGGGTCAAAGGCCTGGAATGCATCCGCATGACCCTGGGCGAGCCGGACGCCTCCGGCCGCAGAAGGCCGATTGAGGAAAAGGGCAGCAATTATATATTGGACGCCGATGTGGTCATCATCGCCATTGGCACCTCCAGCAACCCCTTGATTCGCATCAGCACCCCCGGGCTTGAGACCGACCAATGGGGCGGCATCAAGGTGGAGGGCGAGAGCGGCAAAACCAGCCGGGAGAAGGTCTACGCCGGCGGCGACGCTGTGACCGGCTCCGCCACCGTCATCCTGGCGATGGGCGCGGGCAAGGACGCCGCCAAGGCGATTGATGAGATGATTCGCGGAAAACAGGCATAACTGTATGCATTAAAAAAACGGCTCCGGGATTTCGGAGCCGTTTTTGCTTGTTTCTTTGCCGTAAATAAACTTATTGCACGACTTCAAAGGGCCAGTTGATGATGCCGCCCAGGTCGTAGAGGTTGGTATAGCCTTCTTTGACCAGCTGCAAGGCCGCGGTGCGGCTGCGCGCGCCGGAGCGGCAGTAGACATAAATCAAAGCGTCTTTGTCGGTCAGCTGCTCACGCGCCAGGCGGACGACATCGCCCAGGGGCAGGTTGATGGCGCCCTTGATGTGGCCGGCCGCGAACTCAAAGGGCTCGCGCACATCCACGATGATGACGTCCGTGCCCTTGTCCATTTCAGCCTTGGCGTCCCTGGGGTGAATGCTGCGGTACTCCGCCTTCTGCGCCGGTTTCTGTTTGCCTGTCTGCGCCGCGCGCTCAAAATCTGCCTGGTTCAAGTGACAATACCCTCCCGGATTTTTTACAAGATAGTCCTGATGATAATCCTCCGCCAGCCAGAACTTGGTCAGCGGGGTGATTTCCACATAAAAGGCGCTGTGCTTGGCTTTTTCGGCTTCAGCCAGGGAGGAAATGAGCGCGCCGTCCTCTTCAGTGGTGTAATAGATGCCCGTTTGGTACTGGGTACCCACGTCATTGCCCTGGCGGTTTTGCACCGTGGGGTCAATGGCGGAGAAATACAATTCAACCAGTTCAGTCAAGGTAACCAGGTCCGGGTTATATACCACCTCCACCGTTTCCCTGTGGCCGGTCTGACCCTGGACCACGGTTTTGTAATCCGGGTTTTCCAGCGTGCCATTGGCGTAGCCGGAACGCGCGGAAACAACGCCGGGAACTTGCTGCATCATGTGCTCAACGCCCCAGAAGCAGCCGCCGGCGAAATAGACCACCTTTTCCTCGCTCGCCAAAGCGGCAGGGGCCTTGTGTTGATTGGTCAGATAGGATATCGCGACAACAGCGACCAGGGCGAGCGCGATAATCAGGACATGGGATAAACGCATGGTAACCTCCTTGGTTTTCTTCCCCTGCATTCTACCCGCCCTTGCCCCGTCTCAAGCAAGGCTTTGCAAGCTGTTTGAAGCCGGATATAATGGAACTGGGAGGAAACATGAACCACATTCTTGCCATCACGGCTTTATTGGTCAGCGCCCTGGACCTTATGATCAAACTGCTGCCCGGTTTGAAGGCAGGCGTTTTGATTCCGGGCATCCTGGGGACGACCTATGCACAGAACACCGGCGTGGCCTTTGGTCTGTTCACGGGCCAGGCTGTTGTCATGCTCCTTGTCAGCGCGCTGGTGACCTTATTGGGTTCCATCCTGGTCAGCAGATTGCAACTGACCAAGTTTGAGGGCTTTGCCCTGGGGCTGATGCTGGGCGGGGCTGTGGGCAACATCATTGACCGCGCGCTGCACGGCGCGGTAACGGATTATTTGGAGTTTTTGTTTTTCCGCTTTCCGGTGTTCAACCTGGCGGACGCGGCCTTGACCTGCGGGGCGGGGCTCCTCATCATCTATTGGCTGCTGCTGAAGAAAGGGAGCCTGAATTGAACGAAATCAGAAAACTGGCGACGGGAGAGCGGCTGGACACCCTGCTGAGCGATGAAAACCTTTCCCGCTCCCAGGCCGCCAGACTCATCAAGGAAGGACAAGCCAAAGTAAACGGGATTGTGGTGGCTAAACCCTCTTTTATTCCTAATTTTGATGACGAAGTGGTGTTAACCCTTCCGGAAGCCACCGAATCCGGCGTTTTAGCGGAGGATATTCCCATTTCCCTGGTGTATGAGGATGAGGCCCTGGCCATCATCAACAAGCCAGCCGGCCTGGTGGTTCACCCGGCTGCCGGGCAGCAGAGCGGCACCCTGGTCAATGCCTTGCTCTATCACCTGGAGGACCTGTCCGGCATCGGCGGGGAAAAACGGCCGGGCATTGTGCACCGGCTGGACAAGGACACCTCTGGGCTCTTGATGGTGGCCAAGAATGACAAAGCCCACCTGGCGCTGTCCCGGGCACTGGCGGAGCGGAAAATAGAAAAATACTACCTGGCCATGGTCGCCGGACACATGAAGGAAGAGGAAGGGCGATATGAAGGCCCCATTGGCCGCAGCCCTAGAGACCGCAAGAAGATGGCGGTGGTCCCGGATGGCCGGGATGCGCTGACCATCTGGCGCACGGTATCCGTTACGGACAAAAGCACCCTGGTGCTCATCCGGCTGATGACAGGGCGCACCCACCAAATCCGCGTGCATTTCTCAAAGGACAACCACACGGTGCTGGGCGACGTCATTTATGGCCACCGCGGCCTGCCCCCCGCCCCCCGGCTGATGCTGCACGCCTGGTCCCTGGGCTTTGAGCACCCCATTACTGGCAAGAGCATGCGCTTTTTCGCTCAACCGGACGCCATTTTCAAAGCCCCTGACGAACAGGAATTAAAAGCCCTGCTGCCCTTCCCCTCAAAAGACTGACAAAAACGCGCAAACAAAAAGCCCCAGAGGGGGCTTTTATTTTGTTTACTTGTTTAACCTAGCAGCATCCGGTCGTTGATGACTTCCTCACCCGAGCGGCTGGAGAAGAGATG
>CAZHPW010000084.1:0-10422 GCA_964534515.1 uncultured Christensenella sp. | reverse complement strand
GACCTTCCCGGGCGATGTGACGGCAGAAGCGACCGTGGATGAGAACGGTGACTGGACGGTTACCATTCCTGACACTGTTGACCTGGTTGGCGGCGAGGAAATCACCGCGGTTCAGACAGACGGCTCTGACAACACCAGCGAACCCGGTACCCAGACCGTGACCGACACCACCGCGCCTGACGCACCTGTCATTGACCCCGTCACCAGCGAAGACACCACCGTGGGCGGCACCGGCGAACCCGGCGCGACCGTGGTTGTGACCTTCCCGGGCGATGTGACAGCTGAAGCGACCGTGGGCGAGAACGGCGAATGGACAATTACCATTCCTGACACTGTGGACCTGGTTGGCGGTGAAGAGCTGAGCGCGGTGCAAACTGACGAAGCGAACAACACCAGCGAACCTGGCACCCAGACCGTGACTGACACCACTGCGCCTGAAGCGCCTGTGATTGACCCCGTTACCAGCGAAGACACCACCGTTGACGGCACCGGCGAACCCGGCGCGAACGTGGTTGTGACCTTCCCGGGCGATGTGACGGCAGAAGCGACCGTGGACGAGAACGGTGACTGGACGGTTACCATTCCTGACACTGTGGACCTGACCGGCGGCGAGGAAATCACCGCGGTTCAGACAGACGGCTCTGACAACACCAGCGAACCCGGCACCCAGATTGTCACCGACACCACCGCGCCTGACGCGCCTGTCATTAACCCTGTTGAACTTGGTGATGATGAAATCACCGGCACCGGCGAACCCGGAGCCACCGTCGTGATTACTTATCCGGATGGCACCACTCAGGAGGTCCCCGTTGATGAGAATGGCGATTGGACTGCCACCATCCCGGAGGATGTTGTCCTTGAAGATGGTGATGAAATCATCGCGAACCAGGTTGATGAATCCGGTAATGTCAGTGAAGATGGAAGCACAACTGTCACGGACACCACCGCGCCTGACGCGCCTGTCATCGATCCTGTGGAACCCGGTGATGATGAAATCACCGGCACCGGTGAACCTGGCGCCACTGTGGTTATCACTTATCCGGATGGAACCACCCAGGAAGTGACAGTTGATGAGGATGGCACCTGGACGGCCACTGTGCCCGAAGGGATTACCCTCAGCGAAGGTGACAAGATTACCGCCTACCAGGTGGACAAGAGCGGTAACCGCAGCGACTCCACCAGCGTAACCGTGAGGAGCAGAACCGGTGAACAGACGCCAATTGTGATTGATTCTTCAATCGGCTTGCCCATGGCTTATCCCGTCTTTGAAGGCGCGAGCATGCTCCATGGCATCGGCCTGCCGGAGTCAGTCATCACCGTGAAGACCGTAAACGGCACAACGCTGACCACCACTGTTTTGGCGGATGGCAACTGGTACGTCTACGCGGCAGCCGCGCAAACAGCCGGCGACCTGCTGAAGATTACCATGACCCTGCCTGATGGACAGGTAGCACCTGAAATCATGGTCTCTGTCCAAGGCCGCTAAACCCGACAACGTGTCAATTCACGTGATTGGCTGACAATTTACGATAATTGACCAAATAAAGAAGACGCTCTCTAGCGAGGGCGTTTTCTTTATCTTGTTTATCGTATCAATTGTTGATATGCTAATAGAAAATTGATATGGAGGCAAACATGTTTTATCAAGCGCTGGATACCGGCAATATCAGCCACGGCGGGATGAGCTTTTTAAAGGCGGCGGAAATCACAAAGAAGGCTGGCTTTGATGGCTTCTGGTTTGATGCCGGGCGCGATTTCACTGCGGATCTATTAGAAACCAAAGACCTCCTCGCCGCTACCGGCTTAAAGGCCGCGGGCTTTGGCCTGCCTCTTGAGTTCCGCAAGGATGAGGACAGTTTTGCTTCCGGTATCAGCAAATTAGCCCGGAGGGCGGCATACGCCAGGGCTTTGGGCATAACCCGCTGCGCTACCTGGATAATGCCTTCACATAAGGCGCTGGATTATCAAAGCAATTTTGAGCAGCACCGGAAGCGCCTTTCGCAGGCTGCTCAAATCCTTAAAGATGAGGGCATTTGGCTGGGCTTAGAATTCGTCTCCTCTTTTCACCTGTGGAAGAATGCGGCTCACCCCTTCATTCATGACCTTCAGGGCATGCTCGCCTTGTGTGAGGCCATCGGCACCGGCAACTGCGGCATCCTGATGGATGCCTGGCATTGGCACCTGTCCGGTCATGATCTGGCTGACTTTGAAAAATTTACCGATCCCAAGCAGATTGTTCTGGCCCATGTGATGGACGCGCCTAACAACGTGCCGGATGAAGAGCAGATTGACCAGGTGCGCAGGCTTCCCGGCACCACCGGGGTCATTAACATTGACGCCTTCTTTGCCGGGCTTATGCTGGCCGGTTATGACGGCCCTGTCGCCGTAGAGCCCTTTGAGCCCTACCTAGCCAAACTGCCCTTTGAGCAGGC
Organism: uncultured Christensenella sp.; assembly: GCA_964534515.1. Classification (GTDB taxonomy): domain Bacteria; phylum Bacillota; class Clostridia; order Christensenellales; family Aristaeellaceae; genus UBA6115. Next base: position 7,990 of record CAZHPW010000084.1, on the reverse strand, counting down.
TGTGACCCTGGTCAAGAAGCGCCTGGACAGCGTCTGGCCAGTTTAGTTTTTAGTTGTATTACCACCTGATTTCATTATAAAAATGTAGTATAAACAACTTCCATGTTAAAACCAGCCATTAAATTCTATCTTATTCATGGTTATTGCAACCTTTTTTGACATTATCCTTGAAATATTTGACAAATTGTGTTAAAAAAGATAGGACAAATACATTTGGAAGGTGACACATGATTCCACAGATTCGTAGACAAACCATGCTGGACCTGATCAAGAGCAAGGAAGTTTCCATGCTCGCGGACTTGGTAGAAGCCATGGGCTTGTCCGAGTCAACCATACGCCGCGACCTAAAGCTTTTAGCGCGGCAGGGTGAATTGGAATTGCTCCGCGGCGGCGGCATCCGCCTGGTCAGCGCGAACTTTGAAAAAGACGTTCAGACCAAGCTGCTCTTGCATAAAGAAGAAAAACAGCGAATCGCCAGGTTGGCCGCGGAATATATTGAAACAGATGATGTCATCTTTTTGGACCCATCCTCGGTCAACACCTTTTTAATTACTTGCCTGGCTGGTAAAAACATCACCGTGGTGACGAACTCACTCATGCATATCAATCAATTGGTCCGCTTGGGCATTCGCTGCCTGATGGTGGGGGGACAGGTTAAGACAAAAACGCTATCCTGCGTGGGCGTCACTGCCTTAAGCGCGATGAAGGAATACCGCTTTAGCAAGTCCTTTCTGGGGGCAACCGGGTTTGATATAAAGATGGGCATCACCAATATCGACCCCAATGAGCTGCACATCAAGCGTCAGGCCATCGCATCCTCAGTCAAGACTTTCTTTCTGGCTGACTCCAGTAAATATGGGCTCATCAACATGTGCAAAGTGGCTGAGATTGATGAACACACCATCATCACGGACCGACGCCTGCCTGAGTTGGAGGGACTCAGCAATATCGTCTACGCTGAGTAAAAAAAATAAATAAAAACATCCGCGTCATGCGGATGTTTTTGATTTGTGAAAAGTTAAATCTTGAGCGGCTCAAACACCGCCTCTTCCTCTTCCTCTTCCATTTCACACTTGATAACGGTGTCCGGGCTGTCCTTGAGGTCCTCCGGTAGGCGGATAATCCAGTAGCCGTCGCTCTCCAGGGTCTTGCCATGGATGAATTCGAGCTCACGCCCGTCCTCCAGCAAGGTCGCCTTCTTAAGTTTATTGGCGATGTTCATGAAGTATACTGAGGGGCGCTTGTCAAACACATGCAGGTAGAGGGTGTAGGGTTTGGCCGTCATACCCAGCCAGGGCAGGTCATAGGGATAGACGGGCACGGGGTGGGTGCCATGGATGCTCTCGCCGTTTTTCTCCATGAACTGGCCGATTTCTTGCAGTACCTTGACGCTTGCTTCTGGCACCCTGCCTTCGCCGTCCGGGCCGATGTTGAGCAGGTAGTTGCCGCCCCGGCTAACGATGTGCACCATGTCCAGCAGGATGCGCCTGGCGTCTTTCCAGTCATGGTCATCCTTGTTGAAGCCCCAGGTATGGTTCATGGTGGCGGGCACTTCAAAGTAGTCCTTGAAGGGCAGAAGGGGGATGAAGTTATCTCCCGTTGTCATGTAGTCACCCAGGCTGTGCCCGATGCGACCTGAAATCAGGCAGCCGGGCTGAAGGGACTTGACCAGGTCATGCAGGCGCTGGGATTGGGCTTTGGTCATGCTCACCGGCGTGTCAAACCAAATCATGCCCACCGGGCCGTAATTGCTCAGGATTTCCTTGATTTGGGGGATGCATTTCTCTTCCAGGTACTGTTCAAACAGAGGGGTATTGGCATCAATGCCGCGGGCTAAGCCGCCTTCATGGTGCCAGTCCTGGGCCTGGGAGTAGTAGAAGCACAAGGTCAGACCATGCTTTTCGCAGGCAATCTGGAATTCCTTGCAGATGTCCCGCTTGTAGGGGCTGGCTTCCACCACGTTGTACTCATCCGCCTTGCTGTCAAACAGCGCGAAGCCGTCATGGTGTTTGCTGGTTAGGCAGAGGTACTTCATGCCCGCGTTCTTGGCCATCTGCGCGATTTTGTCCGGGCTTAACAACGTGGGGTTGAAGTCCCTGGCCAGTTTGATGTATTCCTCCTTGGGGATTTGGAGGTCATGCATAATCCACTCGGCGATGTGGCTTGTTTTTTTGCCCTTGTATTCACCGGCTAGAAGGCTGTACAGGCCAAAGTGAATAAAGAGTCCGAATTTCGCGTCCATGAACCATTGTTTGTGTGCCTGGTCTGTCATATGTTCCTCCCGAATCAACCTTTGACCGCGCCCGCGGCTACGCCCTGCACAATGTATTTTTGGGCGATGAGGTAAAAGACGATGACCGGTATGATGGTAAGGGTCAGCCCGGCCATGGCCAAGTTCCATTCTACCTTAAAATTGCCGAAAAAGGAAAAGGTGGAAAGGGGAATGGTCCGAAGCCTCGGCGAGAGCAGGGTCAAGGCCGGCAGCATGTAGTCATTCCAAATCCAGATGACATTTAGAATCATTACCGTCATGGTCGTGGGCTTGAGCAGCGGGAACACAATCCTAAAGAAGATGCCGCCCTGGCTGCTGCCGTCAATGAGCGCCGCTTCCTCAAGCGCGAGGGGAATGCTCTTGACAAAGCCGGAGTAAAGGAAGACCGCCATGGGCGCGCCAAAGCCGATGTAGAGGAAAACCAGGCCGCCGATGGTGTTGCGGATGGGGATGCCGGTCACCTTGGTAATCCAGGTGATTTCCTGCATTAACGGCATCATGACCGTCTGGAAGGGGATAAGCATGGTGGCCACCAGCAGGCCATACATGAACTTGGAGAAGGGGCCGTTGGAGCGGGTCATCATCCAGGCCGCCATGGAGGAGAAGAAGGGAATCAGCGTACAGGAGAGCACGGTGATGATGAGAGAGTTCTTAAACGCCGTCAAAAACTCCATCCGGCGCATGGCTTCCTGGTAAAACTCAAAGCTGGGGTTCTGCGGCAGGGCCAGGACGCTGGTAAACATTTCAGCGCGGTTTTTAAAGGAGTTCACCACCACAATGTAGATGGGGAAGAGCCACATCACCGCGAAGACAAGCATCAGTACACTGGCTATCAGTAGCCATTTCTTTTTGCTTTTCATCACATTTCCACCTCCCTCTTGCGGGTCAGGCTGACCTGGAACAGGGTGAACATGGCGATGACAATGAAGAACAGGAAAGCTTTAGCCTGACCGTAGCCAAAGTTGGAGCGGGTGAAGATTTCGTTGTAGATGTTCATGGCCAACATCTGCGTGGACATGCTGGGGCCCCCGCCGGTCAAAGCCAGGTTCAGGTCATACACCTTAAAGGAATCCGACAATGTCATAAACAGGCAGATGGTAATCGCCGGCATCAACAGCGGGATTTTGATGCGCAGCAGTTTGTCCCAGAACCCAACGCCGTCCACGTCAGCGGCTTCCATTACATCCGTCGGTATCGCCTGAAGGCCGGTAATGTATACAATCATCACATAGCCCGCCATCTTCCAGACGTCGGTAATCACCAGGGCCATCATCGCGGTGTTGGGCTGGGAGAGCATGCTCTTGGACAGCGATTGGATGCCCAAAACGCCCGCGATGTCCACGACCGCGTTGTTGAAGATGTACTTCCAGATGAAGCCCAGAATCAATCCGCCAATCAGGTAGGGCATGAAGAGCAAAGCCCTTGCGGTATTGCGGCCTTTCAAGCCGTCTGAAGTCACCATCAGGGCAAAGGCCATGCCAAACAGGTTGACTGTTACCAGCGTCAGCCCCGTGTATATCAGCGTTGACACCGTCGCCCTGCCAAAACGGGCGTCTTTGAAAATCCTCACAAAGTTGTCAAGCCCCACATAGCGCTCCGCCCCCGGGGTCAGACCATCCCATTCAATGAAGGTGTAGCCAATGCCGATGATGAAGGGAATGATATTGACAATGAGAAAAATCAGGATGAGGGGGAAGACGAACAGGGCATACCAGCCTTTTGTGCGCTTCAAGCAATCACCTCCGGTACAATAAAAATCCGGCGCGCGCTTTTAGACGCGCGCCGGGGAAATCAGTCTAACGCTTTATTGGTAGGACTGGAAGGCCAGGGTAATGTCGTTGAGCAGCTGCTCCTGGGTCATGTCCTTGTTGCCGAAGAAGGCCTGGGCAACGGAGACCAGCTCCACATCAATGCCGCTGGGGAAGTAGGAGGCGGCGAAGTCCACGGTCTTGTCCTTGGAGATGTAGGACTGAACGGCCAGGGACAGGGGATCCAGATTCGCGCCATAGGTCTCAAGATCAGCGTCAATCAGCGGGATGAAGCCAAACTTGTTGTAGAGGTAGTTTCTGCCGGTTTCAGAGGTGTACATCCAGTTGAGGAAGTCCTTGGCAGCCTGCTGCTCTTCTGCGCTCGCCTGGGAGTTGACAACCCACATGCCGGGGACGGCGGCGGAGATGCGGTCATTGCCCAGAATCGGAACGGGAATCATGCCCATTTCAAACTGCACATCGTAGTCCGCAAACATGGAGTAGGCCCAGTTGCCCTGGTGAATCAGGCCGGTCTTGGCGGTCGCGAAGGAACCGGTGGCCACGTCATAGGTGGTGGTCAGGGGGTCGGCAACCGCGTTCTGGCGGATGACATCATAGAACTTGGCCCAGTCCACAAACTCGGGCACGTCTTTGAGTTCAACTTCGCCCGCGACAACCTTCTGGACAAATCCGGGGACGTCTTCCTGCATCGCAAAGGGGAAGCCCAGCATGTGCACGATGAGGAAGTAGTTCTCGCTGGACAGCATCAGGCCGTCAACGCCCTTGGCTTTGCTCTCTTCCATGTAGGTGGTGAAGGTGGCCAAATCGGTAATCTTCGCCGGGTCAACCAGGTCCGCGTTGTACACGAAGCCATAGCCTTCAACGGTGAAGGGGATGCCAGAAACCTTGCCCGCATCATTGGTCACGGCGGTCACCGCGCCGGAGGACAGCTGGGAGAACACTTCCATGTCCTTCAGGTCAGCGATGTAGGCGTCATAGGTGGCGGCGTTGGCGCCGGGGGAGGTGGTAAAGATGGTGAGGGAGTTGTCAGCGGTCAGGTAGCTCTTCAGCAGCGCGCCGCCGTCCTCGCCCGCCGTGCTGACCATTTCAACGGTCACGCCGGTCTCGGTCTTGTATTCCTCAGTCAGGGATTTGAAATCATCCAGGATTTCGCCTTTGCCCACATAAATGGAAATCTTTTCGACTTTGCCTTCAGCCTGCATGGCAACAGTCAGGGAGAGCAGCATCATCACTGCGAGTGCCAGAGATAGAATTTTCCGCATCGGGATCCTCCTTAATGTGTTGGCGCGAACGCCGTTTCATGTATTCTTTTGGGCATTTTTCCGCCCACCTGTTTTCAACATACCCCTTGAAGCCGGTTTTCAAGCAAATTTGGCAAATCTTCAACCATGTCATACAAATGAAAACCCGGAGCGGGATAAATAGTCCGCTCCGGGTTGATTTTATAGATCTAACTGAGGTTGAAAGTAAAACTGTCGTCGTACTTTGTCCAACCAATCAGACCGCGCGGAAGACCTTCATCGCCGGTTCAGGGTTGTTGCAGGTCACCAGCCGGGCGCTGCAGGTTAAGGCGTAAAGCGCGCTATCTTCATCATCCGGGCAGTAGGCCCAGGGCAGAATACCCAGGTGCTCATATTCTTTGACCATTTCAGCGGTCAATAAACCCATCTCAATTCCAACCGCTGTCAGGTGGTTTCTGGTTCCATCTTTTCCCGGTTTGAAATTTGCCATCCGCTTGTCGGGAAAGCCCTGGGTGGGGAGGTGGAGGTCCCGGTGGATGTGTTCAACGATGTCCGCGTCAAAGCAGGTAAAAACGCAGTTTTCCACTAAATTGTGCAGGTTAAGCGTCCTGATTGTCAAATCCACGCATTCTTTTGTGTTGTCCTTGATTTCCACGTTCAGCAGCACATCCCTGTGGTTGCCCATTAATTGGCAGAACTCCCCAAAGGTTGGGACTTCCAGACCGCTAAACTGCGCGCCAAATTTGACTCCGGCGTCCAGAGCCTTGATTTCTTTGAGGCTCAACTCCCGAACGGCTCCCTTACCGTTGGTCGTCCGGTCAACGCTCCTGTCATGAATCACGATGGGGATTCCGTCCTTTGTGATGTTGATGTCCATCTCTAGCATATCAACGCCCAATGTCAGCGCTTTTTCAAAGGAGAGCAGGGTATTTTCCGGATATCTGGCCATCATGCCCCGGTGCCCGGCAACCAGGCGTTTGTCTATCTCCATTAGAACCTTTGGAATATTCATCTTTTCTGCCTCCAAAACAAAATTGAATGACACTTCATATCATTCTATCCCCGTTTCTTTGAAAAACGCAAGATAAATGGCGGATATCTTCGTAAAACATTTGCATTCTGCCTGCCCTACTTTTCTATTGATTTATTCACCTTCTTCTATATAATAATTCTCGAGGTGAAGTATATGGATGTTAAGAATCTGTTCACCAAACAGAAGATGATGCGCACTGTTTTAATCGCGCTCATTCCCATCGCGGTGATGGCTGTCTATCTGTTTGGCTGGTACCCGGTACTCCTGGGCCTTGTGGTCACCCTGGCAGCTGTTATCAGCGAATATCTGCTCGCGCGCAGCATCAACAAAGAAAAAGCCAAGGTATCCGAGGCTGTTTTTGTGACCAGCGCGCTATTTACCTTAAGCCTGCCGCCGCAGACGCCCATTTGGGTCGCTGTCATCGGTGTGGTCTTTGGCGTGGTCTTTGGCAAGATGGTTTTTGGCGGCTTTGGCCGCAACATCTTCAACCCCGCCCTGGTTGGCCGGTGCTTTGTTTACATCGCTTTCCCGGCCTACATGACCATGACCTGGGCGGAGCCCTTCACCGGGCTGCCCGGCGGCTTCGCGCACTGGACGGTGGACGCGGTCACAACCGCCACGCCCATCATCACCTACAATTCCGGCGGCGCCATGGCCTCCTATGGGGATATGCTCCTTGGCTTCATCGGCGGCGCGATGGGTGAGACCAGCGCGGTGTTGCTGTTGCTGGTTGGCGCCTTCCTGGTCTTTAAGAAGGTCGCTTCCTGGCAAATCATGCTGTCCACCATCCTGGGCGGCGGCATCCTGGCGGCCATCCTGCATTATGCCGGCGTTGTCGGCGCGGCGGGTGTCCTGGTACCCAGCCCCTTCTTTGTCCTCCTCTCCGGCGGCTACCTCTTTGGCGCCATCCTGATGGCCACCGACCCGGTTTCCGCCCCCCGGGACAAGAAAGCGCAGTGGATTACCGGCACCCTCATCGGCGTTGTCACGGTCATCATCCGCAGCTTCTCCCTGTTCACTGAGGGCATGATGTTCGCCATCCTCATCGTCAATGCCTTGACCCCCTTGATTGAGCTCAAACTCAAGCAGTTCAAGGACAAAAAGAAGCTCGCTGGGAAGGAGGTTGCCAAATGAAAAGAGGGCACATCTACACCCTGGTGTTCATGGTGGTAATTACCGCCGTGTTGGTCTTCGCGCTGGCGGCCGCCTATGAGGGCTTCAAGCCCGCCATTCAAAGCAACAAGAGCTTTGAAGAGCAGCGTGCTGTGCTTTACGCCCTGGGCCTGACTGACATCACAGAAAAGGATGCCGTCATCGCCGCTTACCAGGAGAAAATATCCGAAGAACCCATCAACGGGCAGGCGGAAGCCTATGGCCGCAAAATCCTCGCCCACAAGGAAGACGGCCAGGTCGTATCCTACGCCGTTCCCTTTGAAGGCGCCGGCCTTTGGGGCAGCATCCGCGGCTACCTTGGCATGAACGCAGACCATTCTCAGGCGACCGGCCTGGTCTTCACCTACCAGAATGAGACCCCGGGCCTGGGCGGCCGCATTGATGAGGACTGGTACAAAGAGCAGTTCCGCGGTATTCCGCTTCAGCCCGGCCAGCCTATCCGCTATGGCATGATGGGGGATAAGCAGTTGGACGCCGTCACCGGCGCTACGCAGACCTCCAA
>CAZHPW010000083.1:9441-10444 GCA_964534515.1 uncultured Christensenella sp. | reverse complement strand
GTGGGTTATGTGGGCCGCGATGTGGAAAGCATCATTAGGGACCTGATGGAAAACGCGGTGCGCATGGTCAAGCAGGAGCATGAAGCCCGCATCCAGACGCGCGCTGAGGTGCTGGCGGAGGATCGGCTCCTTTCCCTCCTCACCAACCCGCCGCCCAAGCCCTCGGCCAACCCGATTGACCTTTTGTTGCGCGGCAAGCAGAAGGAGCCGGAACCCACGGATGATGAGCGGCAGAAGATAAACGGCAGGCGCGCCGATCTATTGGAGCAGCTGCGCGCCCAAAAGCTTGAAAACCAGGAGCTTGAAATCGAGGTGGAAGAAAGCGCCCCACCGCTGGAGGTGGGCGGCGCCTCCATCAACATCGGGGACATGATGGGCGGCATCATGCCCAAAAAGACCAAAATCCGCCGCGTCAAGGTCAAGGAGGCGCGCAAAATCCTCATCGCCGAGGAAGCGCAAAAGCTGATTGATATGGACGCCATCAAGGAAGAGGCCGTAAGGAGGTCGGAGCAGGACGGCATTGTGTTTATCGATGAGATTGACAAGATTGCCGGGCGTTCCTCTGCGGGGTCGGGGCCCGATGTGTCCAGGGAGGGCGTGCAGCGGGACATATTGCCCATTGTGGAGGGAAGCGTTGTCACCACCAAGTACGGCAGCGTCCGCACCGACTTTATGCTGTTCATCGCCGCAGGTGCCTTCCACGTCGCCAAGGTGACGGACCTGATTCCGGAACTGCAGGGCCGGTTCCCGGTGCAGGTGACATTAAAAACCCTCACCCGGGAAGACTTTGTGAAGATCCTAAGCCAGCCTGACAACGCCCTCACGCTGCAGTACGCGGCGATGTTAAAAAGCGACAAGGTGCATTTAACCTTTGAGGACGCGGCGCTGGAGCAGATCGCCCAGGCTGCCTGCAACTTAAATGACGCGGGGGAAAATATCGGCGCCAGGAGGCTCCACGCGGTGTTTGAGGAATTGCTGGAGGATATCTCCTTCAACGCGGGCG
>CAZHPW010000083.1:0-9431 GCA_964534515.1 uncultured Christensenella sp. | reverse complement strand
TTGACGATCACCGCGCAGTATGTCCTGGAGCATGTCAAGGCAGCCAAAAAAATCGATCTGCACACGTATATTCTTTAACGGGAGTGTATCATGCGGCCTTCCGCCCAAGCGGCGGGAGGTTTTTATTGGAGGAAAGGCAGAATCGCCTGCCACGCTTCACACAACGCCCCGACTGAATAGGCCGCGTTGGCGGGGCTGGTGGAGGGAAGCCGCAAATACGGCAGCGTCGGCTTGGGCAAAACATGGGTTTCATACAATTTGGCTGCCGTGCCGCCGTTTAAGATCACTGCGCGGATGGGCGAATCGTGGACAAGGTTCGCGATGGGGTTTGGCACCACATTCCTAATGCTGGCATCCGCCGACCCCTTGATCTCACAGCTTTTGATCACGTCCCATAGCGCGATGCGGCACGCTCCCAGCATCGCGGTTTTCTCATCCCGTGTAACAGGCAAGTCCCAAAGAAGCAGGAGCGCCAGCACCTGCCAGAAGCGGTTGTTGGGATGGCCGTAAAAAAACCCTGTTTCGCGGGTCTTGACTGATGGAAAGCTGCCCAGGATCAACAGCCGGCTGTCCGTCCTGACAAAGGGCGGGAGGGGGTGATCGATACGCTGGGGGACGCTTTGTTTCATCGCGCTGATCATACGGTTTTGGAGGCATCTGGTCAAGCGGGGCCGCACCAGAAACCTTGCTCCCAAAGGGTTTTGCATGGTATAATCCTCCAGGCGAAATGCCAAAGGAGACATGTTGTGTTTGAAAAACTCAAGGATTTGATCGGCCTGGGCGCGGAAGCGCAGCTCAGGCCGCTGCGCCAGCAGGCGGACGCGATAGAAGCCATGGAACCCCGGTTTGAAGCGATGTCGGACGACGCACTGCGCGAGATGACAAAGGCGTTTAAATCACGCCTATTGGGCGGCGAAACGCTGGACAGCCTTATGCCCGAGGCGTTTGCCCTGGTGCGGGAAGCATCCAAGCGCACGCTGGGCCTGCGGCCGTTTAAGGTGCAGTTAATTGGCGGCATCGTCCTGCATCAGGGCCGTATCGCTGAAATGAAAACTGGCGAGGGCAAAACGCTCACCGCCTGCCTTGCCGCCTACCTGAACGCCTTAAACGGAAACGGCGTCCACATCGTCACGGTGAACGACTACCTGGCCAAGTTCCAGGGCGAGGACATGGGCAAGCTGTTCCGCTTTCTGGGCATGAGTGTGGGCATCATCGTGCACGACCTGGACAACGCCCAGCGCCGTGCCGCCTACTTAAGCGACATCACCTACGGCACCAACAACGAGATGGGCTTTGACTACCTGCGCGACAACATGGTCATCTATGAGCGTGACATGGTGCAGCGCGGCCACGCTTACGCGATTGTTGACGAAGTGGACTCCATCCTCATTGACGAGGCCAGAACCCCGCTCATCATCTCTGGCCAGGGCGAGCAGTCCACCGATTTGTATGAGCGCGCGGACCGCTTTGTCGTGCGCTTAAAGCCCGAAACCGACTACACGGTGGAGGAAAAGGACAGGGCTGTGGTCTTCACCGAGGAAGGCGCCAAGAAAGCCGAAGCCGCCTTCTCTGTTGACAACATCAACGATGTTGAAAACAACGAGTTAAACCACCACCTCATCCAGGCTTTGAAGGCACACGCGCTGTTTAAAAAGGATGTGGATTACGTCGTTCAAAACGGCGAGGTCGTCATTGTGGATGAGTTCACCGGCCGCTTAATGGTTGGCCGCCGCTATTCCGACGGCCTGCACCAGGCCATTGAAGCCAAGGAGCACGTCAAGGTTGAGCGCGAGAGCAAAACCCTGGCCACCATCACCTTCCAGAACTATTTCCGCATGTACAAGAAGCTGTCCGGCATGACCGGTACCGCCAAAACGGAAGAGGCCGAGTTCCAGGGCATCTACTCCCTGGACGTTGTGCCCATCCCCACCAACATGCCCATGATTCGTGAGGACCTCAACGACATGGTCTTCCGCTCCAAAAAGGGCAAGTACAACGCCGTGGTGGACGAGATTGAGCGCCGCCACCTAACCGGCCAGCCCATCCTGGTGGGTACCATTTCGGTTGAGGTATCTGAATACCTCTCCGACATGCTCTCCCGCCGCGGTATCAAGCACGAGGTGCTCAACGCCAAGCACCACGCCCGTGAAGCCACCATTGTTGCCCAGGCCGGCCACTACGGCGCTGTCACCATCGCCACCAACATGGCAGGCCGCGGCACCGACATCCTCTTGGGCGGCAACCCGGATTATCTGGCCCGCCGCACCATGCGCCAGGAAGAAATCCCCGAGGACATCATTGAGGAAGCCACTGGCAAAAACGAGAAGGTGCCCCAGGAAGTTTTGGACGCCCGCAGGCGCTTCCTGGATTTAAAGGCCGAATACAAGAAAACTACCGACCAGGAGCACGACAAGGTCGTGGCCGTGGGCGGGCTGCACATCCTGGGCACCGAGCGGCATGAGAGCCGCCGCATTGACAACCAGCTGCGCGGCCGCGCCGGCCGCCAGGGCGACCCGGGCTCCAGCCAGTTCTTTATTTCTCTTGAGGATGACCTGATGCGCATCTTCGGCGGGGAGCGCATTGAGGGCATGATTGGCCGGCTTGGCATGGACGAGAATGAGCCGCTGGCGGCGGGCCTTTTGACCAAACAGATTGAAAACGCCCAGAAGCGCATTGAAAGCCGCAACTTTGAGGTTCGCAAGAACGTCCTGCAGTATGACGATGTCATGAACCAGCAGCGTGAGTTGATTTACGCCCAGCGCCGCCAGGTGCTGGAGGGCGGGGATATGCAGCAGACCATCCTCAACATGGGGGACAAGCTGCTGGAGGAGGCCGTCGCGCGCTTTTGCGTGGGCAGCCCCAGGGACTGGGACATTGACGGCTTAAGGGATGAGGTAGAGCGCCTCAATGTGCCCCATGGCACCATCCAGATGAACCTGGACGCCATTTCCGGCTTTGACCAGGAGGGCATGACCGCCTTCTTAAAGAAGGCCGCCCTGGACAACTACCAAAAGCGCGAGGAAGACATCAAGAAGCTCAACATCGACATGCGCGAGGTGGAGCGTTCCATCCTCCTGCGCTCGGTTGACAACCGCTGGATGGACCACATTGACGCCATGGACCAATTGCGTGACGGCATCGGCCTGCGCGCCTATGCCCAGCGCAACCCCGTCAACGAGTACAAGATGGAAAGCTATGACATGTTTGACGAGATGAACAAGCTGATTCAGGAGGACACCATCCGCACCCTCTGCCAGCTGCGCATCCAAAAGCCGCAGGAGCGCCAGGCGGTCGCCCGCGTGACGTCAGAGAGCGGCGCCGGCACCGAGTCCGGCCCCGCGCCCCGCAAGACCCTGCAGCCGGTCAAGACCAAACCCGGTGAAAAAGTCGGCCGCAACAGCCCCTGCCCCTGCGGCAGCGGCAAGAAATACAAAGAATGCCACGGCAGAAGCGGCGCAAGCCAGTAAAGGAAAGACAAGCACATGATTTTAGGCTCTGACCAAATCAAACAGGATTTGGAACAACTGCATTTATCCCTGCAGGAAATCAGGGGCGGCCTTCACGTTGAGCAGATGCAGCGCGAGCTGGTTGAGCTCAAGGAAGAGATGGCGGCGCCCGGCTTCTGGGACAACCTGGAGCGCTCCACCTTTGTCAACAAGCGCATCTCCCAGCTGGAAAACAAGATTGAGCATTACGAAACCCTGGTTGCCCAGCGGGACGACCTGGATGTGATGATTGACTTGGCCATTGAGGAAAACGATGAGGACACCGCAAACGAGGTCACTGAGCACTTAAATGAGCTCAAGACCAAGGTGGATGCCCTCTCGCTTGAGACCTTGATGCGCGGGGATTATGACCAGAACAATGCCATCCTCTCCCTGCACGCGGGCGCCGGCGGCACCGAGGCCCAGGACTGGACGGGCATGCTCTACCGCATGTACACCCGCTACTGCGAAAACATGGGCTTTAAAGTTACCATTGTTGATTTCCTGGAGGGCGATGAGGCCGGCGTCAAATCCGTCACCTTTGAGGTGGACGGCGACAATGCCTACGGCTACCTGCGCGGCGAAAAAGGTGTGCACCGCCTGGTGCGCATCAGCCCCTTTGACAGCAACGCCAGGCGGCATACCTCCTTCTCCTCCCTGGATGTCGCCCCCATGCTGGAAGACGACGCGGACATTGAAATCAACATGGAAGACGTCCGCGTGGATACTTACCGCTCCACCGGTGCCGGCGGCCAGCACGTCAACAAAACGGACTCCGCCGTCCGCATGACTCATATGCCTACCGGCATTGTCGTCTCCTGTCAGAATGAGCGCTCCCAGGTGCAAAACCGCGAGATGTGTATGCGCATGCTCAAGTCCAGACTGCTGGAGTTGCGCGAGCGCGAAAACGAAGAAAAAATGGCCGACATCAAGGGCGAAATGAAAAAGATTGAGTGGGGCAGCCAAATCCGCTCCTACGTCTTCCAGCCCTACACCATGGTGAAGGACCACAGGACGGGCTTTGAGTCGGGCAACATTGACGACGTTATGAACGGCAACCTGGACGGCTTTGTCACAGCCTACCTAAAGATGCAGTGACAGTTTCGGGCATGGCAAAGCATAACGGCAGCAGGAAGATAACGGCAGGGCTGCCGTTTTCTCTGCTTCTAGCGCTGGCCTTGCTGCTCCTGCTGCCGCGCATCGTGATTCTGCCCTCCCAAAACGCGGGTGCACTATACGGGTATTTTGACCGGTACGCGCGGGCTGATTTTGGCGGGGAGCGGGACGCGCAGCTCAAGAATGTATCCCAAACCCTGGCTTCTTACCTGTCCTTTCAAACGGACAGCGCCCAGACGGTGGTCATGGGGGAGGACGCGTTTTCGGACAAGGAGCTGCACCACTTAAGGGACGTCCGGGCCTTGTATAACCAGGCGGTCAAGCTATCATGGATCGGCTTGGCGCTGCTGCTCCTGGTCATCACGGCTTCCCTTCTGAAAGCGCGGTCCTTAAAAAGCGGAGCGGTTCTGCTCTTAAAACGCCTGCAGCTGGCCGGCGCGCTCATTTTGCTGTTGCTCCTGGTGATTGGTCTCTATGCCCTATTGGACTTCACAGGCGTCTTTTATGCCTTCCACCACCTGGCTTTTACCAACGATTTATGGCTGCTCAACCCCCAGGAAGACCTGCTGATTCAGCTCATGCCGGAGTCCTTTTTTACCGACTACCTGCTAAGAACCATGCTGCCCATCTTCCTCTGCCTGCTTTTAATGTCACTGCCCTTACACAAACTGCTTCCAGACAAAAAGGAGCCCTGAATTGGATACATCCCTGGTCTCAAACAAAGAAAACAGCCTGATTTTAGCCATAGAGTCCTCCTGCGATGAGACGGCGGCTGCCGTCATCCGGGATGGGCGGCAGATTGTGTCGGATGTGGTTTTCTCCCAAATCGCCCTCCACCTGCCCTATGGCGGCGTGGTGCCCGAGATTGCCAGCCGCTCCCACATTGAAAAGATTGACCTGGTGGTGAAGGAGGCCATGGCGCAGGCCAAGGTTTCCTATCAGGATTTGGACGCGGTGGCGGTCACCCAGGGGCCTGGCCTGGTCGGTGCGCTCCTGGTTGGCGTCAGTTACGCCAAGGGCCTGGCTTACGGCATCAACAAGCCCCTGCTCGCGGTCAACCACATCGCCGGGCACATCGCGGCCAACTACCTAGCCTATCCTGAGCTCAAGCCGCCCTTATTGTGCCTGGTGGTGTCCGGCGGCCACAGCCATTTGATTGAGGTGCGCGAAAGCGGCCTGACCCTGGTGGGCTGCACCCGGGATGATGCCGCAGGCGAAGCCTTTGACAAGGCGGCCAGGGTGCTGGGCCTTCCCTACCCCGGCGGTCCCAACCTGGACAAGCTGTCCAAAATGGGGAATAAGGAAGTCTACCACCTGACCCAACCCAAAATCAGCGGCAAGTATGACTTCAGCTTTTCGGGGCTCAAAACCGGCTTTATCAACCTGGTCCACGGCATGGATCAGCGCGGGGAAAGCTATAAAAAAGAAGACCTGGCCGCGGTCTTTCAGGAGACGGTGGTCACCCACCTGTGTGATAAAACAATGAAAGCCTGTGAGGATTTTAATTGGACCACCCTGGCCCTGGCCGGCGGCGTGTCCGCCAACAGCAGGCTGCGCGAGCGCCTTGGCGACTTGTGCAGGGAGCGGGGCATCGCTTTTTACGTGCCGCCCCTGTCCCTCACCGGGGACAACGCCGCCATGATAGGCGCCGCGGCGCACAGCCAGTTGGTGCATCAGGAGTTCGCGCCTCAAACGCTCAATGCCAACCCCTCCTTGTCACTCAGCTTCGCTCAATAGGGTAATCTTGTGAATCTGGGGGCGGGTGCCGATGCGCATGGGCAGGATGGATGTGCCCACCCCGTTTGACACAAGGATGTCCCTGTCATTTTCCTTGTACCAGCCGCTGCGATAGCGGTCCTTGTACTGGCTTGAGGCATGCACGCTGCGCCCAAAAAGGACAATTTGCCCGCCATGGGTGTGGCCGCAGATGGCCAGGTCGTAGGTAAAACCCTCCTCCATCGCCCGGGGCAAAATGTCCGGGGAGTGGGGGATGAACAGCCTGAAATCAGCTTTTCCTACCGCCTGGTCCAGCGCCTTTAAGTCCGGCTTCCCGCAGCGGATGTCATCCGGGCCCATCACCGCGAGTGTGGCCTCCTGGCGCTTTAGGATGTGCGCCTCATTGACCAGGGGAGTAATCCCTTTTTGCCGCATTTTATTGAGCAAGGGCTCCATGCTTTCGCCGTTTTTGCCGTAGTCATGGTTGCCCAGCACAGCCAGCACCGGGGAAGATTTGGCAAAAGCCGGGATGTAGTCAAAAAAGGCGAGCGAGTTTGCCATCACATCCCCGTAATCCCCGCCCAGGATGATGAGGTCGCTGTCAAAGGCCAGCAGCCTGGCGATGAGCCGGTCGGCTTCGTTTTTGTGAAACAGCGGGCCAAAATGGATGTCTGATGCATAGGCGATGGTGAAACCGTCAAAGGCCTTGGGCAGGGCGGGGGACACAAAGGTCTCTTCCCTGTCGTCCAGCTGCCCCGCCAGGTAAAAGGGGTAAAGCCATTTTTGGTTCTTGGGTACCCTGGTCAGAAGCCTTGGCATGATGCCGGCCGCTATCTTTTTAATCATTCGTTCTTGTCCTTGCCTGTTTCAATGATGATTTTGATACCCATATTCTAACACACAGTTTCCCCAATGAAAGGATAAAGCCCGATGAAACGCAAACAAAGCTTGCCTGCTACCATCCTGCTGCTTCTGGGGGCGGTTGTCGCCCTCTTCATCAACCAGCAGAAAACCCCGGCTCCTGACGCGGCGCCCACCAACCCACCCGCCCAGGTACAGGTTCAGACGCAGGACATACCGGCAAAAGCCGCGCTTGACAAGGACGGCGTCTACACCAAAAAGGACGATGTCGCCCTGTATCTGTACACCTATGGCCAACTGCCCCGCAACTTCATCACCAAGAACGAAGCCCGGGATCTGGGCTGGGAGGGCGGGGACCTGCGCCCCTATGCCAAAGACAAGACCATCGGCGGGGACCGCTTCCAGAATTTTGAGCGCCTCTTGCCCACCAAAAAAGGTCGGCAGTATTATGAATGTGATATAGATACCTTAGGCAAGTCCTCCCGCGGCGCCAAACGGATAGTCTATTCAAATGACGGCTTGATTTATTACACCGATGACCATTATGAGAGCTTTACCTTGCTCTATGGAGGGGACTAAGATGCGCGACATCATTTTGGACGGACAGCAGATGACCACCCGTGAAAGCGCCTTTTCATACCTGAAGGAGACGCTGGGCCTGCCTGATTATTTCGGCAACAACCTGGATGCGTTAAATGACAGCTTGAGGGAGATGAGGGAGGTCAATATCCGCTTTCACAACCCCGCAGCCCTGCTGCGTTCCCTGGGGCTGTATGGCGTTCAAATGCTGCAGGTCTTTGCCTTTCAGGCGCAGGAGCGGCCGGATTTTAATTTTAAGATTGTGAACCGGGGCTAAGCTCCATCATTTCAAGGGCTTTTGACAGCGTTTGCCCAATGGGGCTTCTGATGACAAGCGCGGCGTAGCGGTCATATTGCGTGGGCGTCTTGTTGATGATGACCAGTTCTCCCGGGCAAAGGCCGGCGTAAGCGGCCGCGGGGTAGACATTTAGTGACGTGCCGCCCACAATCAAGAGGTCGCTTTGCCTCACCTGCCGTTCCGCTTCGCGCATGACGCTTTCATCCAGCCCCTCCTCATACAGGACGACATCGGGCTTCATCAGCCCGCCGCAGTTGCATTTGGGCAGGGGCATCCTGTCCAAAAGCGCCTGAACATCATAGCTTTTCCCGCACCGCGTGCAGGTGTTCCTCTGGCTGCTCCCGTGCAGCTCCAGCACTTTTTTGGACCCGGCCATCTGATGCAGGCCATCGATGTTTTGGGTGATGACGCAGGTCAGTTTGCCCATCTCCTCAAGCCTCGCCAATGCCCGGTGGGCGGTGTTGGGCCTGGCGTTTTGGGACAACAGGTTTTCAGCGTAATACGCGTAAAAATGGGCTGGCTCCTTTACAAAGAAAGAATGGCTCAGGATGGTCTCCGGCGGGATTTCGGTCTTTTGCAGAAAGAGCCCCTTGGCGCCGCGGAAATCCGGAATGCCGCTCTCGGTGGATACGCCGGCGCCGCCAAAGAAGCATATCCGCTTGGCTTTCCTCATCATTTCTGACAATTGTTTGATGTCTTTGTCCATAACGTCCTCCTGCTGCCATTCTACTTCGCTTTGCTTCCCGGGTCAAAATGGTCGGCGCTTATCCGCCTTCTACATGAATCCCACAAAGGATGGGAAAAACTTTTGGTTGATTTCCCAGTAGTTTATTTGATCTGCCGGGGCTATAATTCCAGTATAGTCAATCTGCGAATAATAGGAGGAACATCATGGCAAGCGTAACACTCAAAAACATCTACAAAATCTATTCGGGCAATGTGACCGCGGTTTCCGACTTTACCCTGGATATCGAAGACAAGGAATTTATCGTTCTGGTCGGTCCCTCCGGCTGCGGTAAGTCCACCACCCTGCGCATGGTCGCCGGCCTGGAAGAAATCTCCGACGGCGAGCTCTACATCGGCGACAAGCTGGTCAATGACGTGGCCCCCAAGGATCGCGACATCGCGATGGTCTTCCAGAACTACGCCCTGTATCCCCACATGACCGTGTATGACAACATGGCTTTTGGTCTGAAACTGCGCAAGACCCCCAAGGAAGAAATCAAAAAGCGCGTTGAGGCCGCTGCCCACATCCTGGACATCGAGTACCTCTTAAACCGCAAGCCCAAGGCCCTCTCCGGCGGCCAGCGCCAGCGCGTCGCCCTTGGCCGTGCTATCGTGCGTGAGCCCAAGGTCTTCCTGATGGATGAGCCGCT
>CAZHPW010000082.1:0-10582 GCA_964534515.1 uncultured Christensenella sp. | reverse complement strand
AAACAAGGGCTTCTCTCCGAAATAGTTGACCTCACCAAAGGAGCTGGATGTGTTGCCGCTTCTTACTCGTGATAGATAGGCCAGCAAATCCGGTTCCGTGGTGCCTAGTCTCTTCTCAAAGAAAGCGTCTGGAAACGTAAACAGCCGCTCCTGTTTTCCAAAGATGACGGAGAATTCGTTCTCCTCGATTTCCTCTATGAATCCCTTTTGATTCAAGGGGATATAGGTGACTTCTCTGCCGATGAATCGCCGATCCATATCCAGTTTCCCTTCTGATATCGCGTGTGCAACCTAATATACTGATTCCCTTTTATTTGGCTTTACTTTATGTGCTTTGCCACTAGCGGTCTGATGACTGATTATATCATCCTTGTAATGGCAGCCTCAAGCAAAAACCATGCGGCTATTGCATCAAGACTTATAAACAAGCCAAAAAAACACCCTCCGCTTTCACGGAGGGTGCCTTGGTGAGTTGCCTCACCTTCTTACACTAAGTGTGATTATTTCGCGTAGTGCGCGTCGATCTGGGCCTGGACGTTGGCGATGACATCGCGGAAGCCGCCGGCATCCAGTTCAGCCACCATCTGCGGAATCAGCACGTCGGGGTCGCCGGTGCCGGTGCAGACTTCAGCCATGTACTTGCTCAGAACCTGGTCCAAGTACGCCAACTGGTCTTCCATTTCGCTACGGTCAACAGTGAAGCCGAGCAGCACGGAGGGGGTGGCGGTGGAGTTAACGATGTCGAGATTCTTGAAAATCTCCGGGTCAGCGGTGCTGGGGGTCAGGACAAAGTGGTTGCCCTGGGTGTAGCGCGGCCACGGCCAGGGCCTGTCGACCATGTTCTGCTCAACCATGCCTTCGGCGTTGTAGACGAAGTTGTCGCCTTCAAGGCCGTAGCACAGCATGTCGCGGAGCTTGGTGTCGGTGTTGGCCAGCTGCAGCAGTTCCATGGCCTTCTCCGGATATTTGGAGCCGGCGGACACGGAGTTCATGGAGCCCATGACGGAGTTGTTGGAGAAGATCGGCCCTAAGAAGTTAACGGTGGTGGCAACTTCTTCCATGATCTTCCAAGCGTTGGGCCAGCCCTGACCGATGAAGAAGGGCAGGTTCTGGGGGGCTTCCGCCAGGGTGGCGGCGTCGGGGTTGATGAGGCCGTCGTTGTACCATTTGTGCAGGAGACGGTAGAGGTTCATGACTTCTTCGGTCTCGTAGATGGAAACAACCTTGCGCTCCTGGTCGTCATAACGGACGCCCATGACCTGGGTCAGACCCATGTTGTCAAAATTGTCCAGGTAGAAACGGCTGCCGTTCTTGTTCATGGTGTAGGGGTAGTTGATGCCCTGTTCCTTCATGGCGCGCAGGACGGGTTCGATGGACTCAAAGGTCTTCAGCTCGGTCACATCAATGCCGGTCTTCTCAATCACGGAAGGCTGCCAGATGAAGTAGTGCGCCAGGGCGCTGTCTTTGTAGGTGGGGATGGCGTAGACGCCGCCGTTGACGGTAACAGTAGCCCACAGGCTCTCGGGAAGAACAGCCATCAGCTCCGGATAGTTGGGGAGCAGGGTGGACATGTCAAGCAGCGCGCCTTTGGCGATATCGCTGTGCAGGCTGCCGGAGTCGCCAAAGATGATGTCAAAGGGCTCGCCGCCGTTGACAATGGCGTTGCGCTTCTCACCGTAGGCGCCCCAGGACAGGATTTCCAGTTCCAGTTTGACGCCGATTTTTTCCATCAGGTATTCGTCAACCTTGGCTTTCCAGGCATCATAGTTGTCGGGCATGCCGGAGCCAACGGAAACCCATTTCAGGGTGGGCGCTTCTTCCGCGAACATCGCGGCGGGGAGCAGGGTCGCCAGCATCAAGGCTGCCAGCACCAGGGACAGGAGTTTCTTCATGGGTGGGGTTCCTCCTTTGAAATTTATCAACCCTCGCTGGGGTTTGATTCTATAGTTAGTTTAGCCTTTAACTGCACCAATGGTCAAGCCGGAGATAAAGTACTTCTGGAAGAAGGGGTAGACCAAGGCAATGGGAAGCACGATGACAACGGCGATGGCCATGCGGACGGACTCGCGCGGCATGGACTTGACATAGTCCTGCAGGCTGGTCGCCAGGCCGGGGTTCTTGGCCAGGAATTCAACGTTCTGAACAATCTGCTGAAGCAGGTACTGCAGGGTGTACAACTCAGATTTGTTGATGTACAGCATGCTCAAGAACCAGTCATTCCAGAAGCCAAAGCTCAGGAAGAGGGCCAGGGTCGCCATGACGGGCTTGGAAATGGGCAGCACAATCTTGGCGAAGATAAGGAGTTGGTTCGCGCCGTCAATTTTGGCGGATTCAACAATGGAATCAGGAATCGTTGTTCTAAAGAAAGTCTTGGAGATGATGACGTTAAAGCTGGATACCAAGAGGGGGAGGATAAGCGCGTGTAGGTTGTTTTTAAACTGTAATAGCTGAATGTTGATGACGTAGCTGGACACCATGCCGCCGGAGAAAATCATGGGGATGAAAACCATCCAAATCATGAAGCCGCGCAGTTTGTAGTCAGGGCGGGACATGACATAGCCCAGCATGGTGGTGAGGGCAACGCCCAAGACCGTACCAATCGCTGTGACAATCACGCTCATGCCCAGGGCGCCGAAGATGACGTCCTTCTCATTCCAGAGGAACTCATAGGCCTTCAGTGAGGTCTTGCTGGGTATTAACTGGTAGCCCACGGTCTGAATGGCGTTCTCATCCGTAAAGGACAGGATGATGACCACGATGAAGGGCAGGAAGCATGCCAGCGCGAAGAAGAGCAGAATGAGGTTGAACAGCAGGTTGGTCGGGTGGCTGATTGCGTTGAGTTTATTGAGGACGGATCCCTCTTTGTTATTGCCTTGCATGGTATCCCTCCTTAAATCAGTGAGTTCTCAGGGTCAATGCGGCGGATAATCGCATTGGCGATGAGAATGGTAATGCAGCAGGCGACCGACTGAATAAAGGTGGGCGCCGCAATCATACCGTAGGGACGGGAGGAGGTCAGGCTCTGGAAGACAAAGGTATCAATCGTCGCGGACACATTGTAAATGGACTGCGGGATGCCTTGGGTGACCTGGTAGAACAGACCAAAGTCGGAGTAGAAGATGCGGCCCACGTTCAAAATGAACATCATGATAATCATGGGCTTCAAACTGGGCAGGGTAATAAAGCGGACCTGCTGGCGTTTGTTCGCGCCGTCAATGACCGCTGCCTCGTACAGGGAGTGGTCAATGCCGGTGATGGCGGCCAAATAGATGACCATGCCGTTACCAACGCCCTTCCACAGGTTCAACAGCGGGAAGGCGAATGGCCAGAAGCTGGGGTCGCGGTAGTAGTTGTGCACGGGCTCCCCGGCCAACCTGGAAGCGCTGGCGAGGATGCCGGACGCAGGGCTTAGGAAAGCGTAGACAAAGTAGCTGACAACGACCCAGCTTAGGAAGTGGGGGAAGAACATCATGGTCTGGTAAACCTTGCCGGTCTTCTGGTTGCGCAGCATGGACAGGATGATGGCCAGGGTCACAGGCACAACCAGGCCCAGGATAATGAAGACCAGGTTGTAGCCAATGGTGTTGCGCAGCAAAACCCAAATCTGGTTGTTGATGAACAGGTACTTGAAGTTGTCCAAGCCCTTGAAAGGTGAGGCGATAAGGCTCTCAAAGAAGTTCTTGCCGGGCAGGATGCGGAAGTTCAAGAAGGGCAGGATGATACCGAACATCGGCAGATAGGAGAACAGGAAATACCAAATGGTTGTCGGCAGCGCGAGCAGGGAGAGTTCCGTGTCGTCACGGGTCCATTTTTTCTTTTTGGGTTTTCTTACAGTTTGCGGGCCTGAAATTTGTTTAACTGCAGACATAAACCTCTCCTTTCTGTCCGGGGTTGGAACGAGAAACTGGTTAATCATAGGTCAAATATAATTGATGATTGTAAGATTAGCAGGGATTGACGAAACTGTCAAGAAAAACCGCTGAAATGGCACAATACTTGGCCGATTATACAAACTTTTTCCAAACATTACGCAACTAAATGGATAATTGGTTGGACAATGAATCATCAGGTGTCATAACAGAAACAAGCGCCTCTTTTCCTGATGAAAAGAGGCGCCAATGTTTGTTCCACGCAATTTTTACTTCATTTTGCCAAGTCCCTGCTGTCAATGCGCAGGTCGGCCTTCTCCTGGACCTCAAAGGCTGTAAAATATCGGTTTTCAAGCGGAATCCACTCCGTGATGAAGCGCTGGAGCCGTTCCCCGCCCACGCGCTGTTTTAACCTTGTGAGTTGTTCTTCCGGGTCAACATCCAGGTAAATCGTCAAATCATAGTAGGGGAGAAGGTCGGGGTGCTGGGAATAGGAGCCCTCAACTATTAAAATTCGCTCACTTCCGATGCTCTGTCCGCTTAACTCCCCGGTCTGGCAGTTGTATTTGTGATAGACCAGCTCTTTTGCTGACTGGGCGTTTATAAACACCTCATCAATCAGCCGCTCCCGGTCCATGTTGCCGCCCGGCTCCTGGAGCCTTTCCTCAGTGCGCTGATGGTGCTGTAAAAAGAAGTCATCCGTGTGCACCACCGCGCAGGAGGGCAGTTCTTCCTCTAACCTCTTGGCCAGGGTTGTCTTGCCGCTGCCGCAGGGCCCGTCAATGGCAATGACCACCCTGTCTTTCAGGGCGGTCAATTCGCTGATGATGTCGCTAATTTGTGTCAGGCGCTCAGACATATCGCATCAAAACCGGATGTTGGTAGTGAACTCGTGCTTGCACTTGGGGCAGGTCACGTGGTTCATGCCCACCTTCTTGGGCAGCCTCAAGGTCTGCTTGCAGTTGGGGCAGTTGCGGTAGCGGTGGGTGTTGCGGTCGCGGAAGCGGTTTTTCAGCTGCAGGAATTTCTGGTTGAATTTGTTTTTGTATACCAGGTATTTCTGGTTCTCGGCCGTCCTCTTGGTGTGGTTTTTGGAAAACGCGCGCAAAAGGGAGGCCAGGATGAAGGCCAGGAAAATAAAATACATCAGGGGTGAGGGGAAGAGCAGGTTCAAAATCAAAAAGACCAGCGCACCTGCCATGGTAAATTTGTACAAGGCGTCCATGCCGTAGCGGCCGCGCATCCAGTTGGCGAATTTGGCTCTCAGGTTGTTTAACATATATATTTACTCCTATTACTTAGATGCAGCGGCAGCACAGCCTGGCCAAGCACAGGCCCATGCACAGGGTGTTGAGGGAGGACAGGTTGGGCATGCCAAACATCTGGCTGCGCCTGGCGTATTGCTGTGCGCTGCCCTCAATCTGGGCGCGCACCTGGATGTAGTTGTAGTTATCCGGCTCAAGCCTTATGGCTTCATCAATGTGGTTGATGGCGGTCACCTTGTTACCCAGGCCGTAATTGGCCACAGCGCTTAAGTAATACCATTGGCCGTTGCGGTTCTTAATCTGGCTTAAGGCAAACAGGGCCTCGTTGTAGCGCATCGCGTTGATGTAGCGTCTGACCGGGTCAAAGCCGTCGCTTTGGTTTTGCTGTTGGCTTTGCTGCCAGGTTCTGGCGTATTCCTCAAAGGGGTTGAAGCCGCCATAACCACCGTACCCGCCATAACCGCCATAGCCGCCGGATGATTGGCGGCTGCTCTGCGGCCTTGAGTAATCGGTGTACCGGGCTTTGCCGGACTTGATTTCCTCATAGGCCACGTTGATTTCGGCCATGCGCTTTTGCGCGCTTTCATCCCCGGGATTGAGGTCCGGGTGGTATTTCTTGGCCAGTTTCCGGTATGCCGCGGTCACTTCCTGCTCGCTGGCTTCCCGGCTCACGCCCAAAACATCGTAAGGGTCTCTCATTGCGCCTTCTCTCCTTGGTGGTGTGCCGCGTACCGGCTCCAAACGCCGGAATAGAGGATGTTTTCCATCAATTCCTTGTCTCTAAGCACCGGCAGCTTGGCAAAAGCCTCGGTGCAGTCGGACATCAGCAAGGTCAGCATGTTTTCATGCCGGCTTGTGGGGATTGCCACCAGCGGGTTGTATTTCTCCTGCTGGATGTCTTTTTTCAAGTCCACCGCCGCGTCCATCAAGTAGATGAAGCGGCCCAGTTTATAGCCAAAATCATACAGCGCGTCCGCCTGCTCGTGCCCTTCCGGCGCGAAGATTTCGCCCAGAATGTGTCCAAACGCGTTGGCGGGCAGGTCGGGGTTGGGTTCGCCGTCCTTTTCCATCTTGGACAGTTCGCTTAAGCCCTCAATCAAAGCCTGGCTCTGCCTGGGGTAGCGCTCATTGAGCTCGTCTATCTTCCCGCCCAGCAGTTTGGCCTGAAACAGCGCGCCGGTCTTCTTGTCATCCTGCCAGTCATCCATCCTCTGGTGATAGGCTAAGAGCAGGTTCATGTCCGCCGCGTACTGTGTGTGCCGGTTGGTAAAGGCCTGCCTGGGCTTTAGGGGGTGCATCGCGCAGCGGAAGGTTTTCTCTTCCGCGATTTCTGTCTTGTCCAGGGAAGACAGGAGGATAATCAAGAAGGTCATGTCATAGGTCAGCGTCAGCCGGCCGATTTGGCCGTAGGACTTGCTCAGCGCGCGGCAAAGCCCGCAGTACACGCTGCGGTACCTGTCCCGGTCAAATTCACTCAGCGCGTCGACATTCGCGACCACATAGCCAAACATTTTCCGCTCCTTCCCTTCTTTCACCGGTCTGATTATGGCACAGAAGTGTGAAAATTCCATGAAGACTGCATTAAAAACTGCCTGAAAGCATAACATAAGCAAGAAAAACACACAAGCACGCCCTTTGGTGACAAAGGTAGGCGGCTTATGGTATAATTCGCGCATAAGGGGGGATTGATTGCCTTATGGTACCTGAACCTTCGGGTGTTTTAATTGTTCTCCAACTGGTCATGATTTTCTTGTATGCCCTGTTGCACGCGGCGGAAGCCGCTGCCCAGCAGATAAATTTACTCAGCCGCCGCGGGGTGGAAACAGAAGATGAGCGTCTGAAAAAGTTGGAAGCCAAGGCGGCTTCCCTCATATCGATGCCTTCCGGCATTAGGATTGGCCAGATGCTGCTCATCATGTGCGTTTCCGCCAGCATCCTCTGGTGCTACGCGCTGCCGCTCACCGGCCACGCCGTGTCCGCCTGGGGCTGGACCTTTCTAAGCCGCGGCCTCTTGTCCGTTTTGGTTTATCTGGTCTTGACGCTGGTGTTTGTGTTCTTTATCCAACTCTTTGCCTTGGTCTTGCCCCGGCGCTTCGCGGCCAACAAGCCCAAGGGCACCGCACGGGCGCTGTTTGGCTTTGCCGGCTTTGTCAATACGCTCTTTCATCCCATGGCCGCGCTGCTCAGCAGCCTGTCCTACCTTTTCCTTCGTCTGCTGAAGATTGACGTCATGCAGCCCACCCAGGAAATCACCGAGGACGAAATCCGCATGCTGGTGGACGTGGGCGAGGAAAAAGGCGCGATTGAGGAGTCCGAGCGCGAGATGATCAAGAACGTCTTTGAGTTTAACAACATGACCGCCGCTGAGTGCATGACCCACAGGACGGACATGTACTCCATCTGGGTGGACGACACGCGCGAGGAAATCGTCGACCTGATTGACAAAACCGGTCTCTCCCGCTTCCCCGTGTATGAGGAGGACCTGGACCACATCATCGGCACGGTCAGCACGCGTGAGTTCCTCTTAAACCTCCAGCGCACTGAGCCCCTGCCGCTTCAGAGCATCATCAGGGAAGCGCACTTTGTGCCTGAGACCGTCCGGACGGACCTTCTGTTCCGGGATATGCAGCACAATAAATTCCACATGGCCATTGTCGTGGATGAATATGGCGGTACCAGCGGTTTAATTACCATGGAGGACCTGCTGGAAGAAATCGTCGGCAACATCTATGACGAGTACGACCCCCAGGACCAGCAGGAATTTGAAGTCCTGGGCGAAAACAGCTGGCGGGTGTCCGGCACCATGGATGTGGAAACCTTTAATGAGAAAACCGGCCTTGAGTTGCCGATCAACGAAGAATTTGACACCATCGGCGGCTTGATACTAAGCCAGATGAGCTCCATCCCCGAGGATGGCAGCCAGCCGGTGGTTGAGTACGACGGCGTCCAGTTCAAGGTTGAATCTGTCCAAGGCCGCCGGATTGAATGGGTGGAGGCCACAGTAATCAATGCAGACGGAATTTGATGTTATTGTCATCGGCGGCGGGGTCGCCGGCTGTTCAGCCAGCATTACCGCGCGCCAGCGCAACCTGAAAACCCTGATGATTTACGCGGGGGATGGCGCGCTTGGCAAAACCAAGAAGATTGACAATTACCCCGGCTTCCCGGATGCCGAAGGCACGGCGCTTTTAAGAGCGCTGCGTGACCACGCGGCTCAGATGGGGACTGAGTCCGTGCGTGCCCTGGTCCGCCGCGTCATGCCCATGGGGGAGCAGTTCTCCATCTTGGCCGGCAATGATCTCTTCATGGCCCGCTCCATCATCCTGACCATGGGCACCTCCAGGGTCAAGCTGTTGGAAGGCGAAGAGGCGCTGGTCGGCCAGGGGGTCAGCTATTGCGCCACCTGCGACGGCATGTTTTACAAGGGCGGCACGGTGCTGGTCATCGCGTCAGACCATGAGGCGGTGGAAGAAGCCATTTACCTGTCCACCCTGGCCAAGGTCAAGTATGTCAAGGAAGTCGCCCATGACACCGCCGGCCTTCCCGAAACAGTTGAAATCATTGAGGGCAAACCCCTCTCCCTGTCCATGAAGGGCGAGCAAATTATCCTTGTGACCGACAAGGGCGAGGTGGCGGCGGACGGCGCTTTTGTGCTCAGGCCCGCTGTCGCCATGACCCAGCTTATTCCCGAGGTGGAGACGCAAAACAACAAGCTTGTTTTGGATAACAACCTGCAAACCACCATCCCCGGCGTTTTCGCCGCGGGGGATTTGACCGGCGCGCCGCTTCAGGCCGCCAAGGCCGCGGGGGAAGGCAACATCGCCGCCCTCGCCTGCGCCAAGTACCTGCTTTTGCAAAAGGCAAACGCGGAAAAGAGGTAAACATGAAAAAATCTTTATTCATCTATATTTTGGTTCTTATGATGCTCTCGCTGAGCGCCTTTGCGGCCCCCGCCCGGGATTTGTCTGACGCCGCCTTTGAAAATGAGGAGCTCATCGCCCAGGTTCAACCGCTGGCGGATGCCGTGGCTGCTGTCACCTTCTCCCAGGGGCTTGAATCCCTCTCTGAAAACACCACGCCTGATTCAGCGCTCGCCGAAGGCCTGCTGCACCAGGCCTATGCCCGCCATTTGCAGGTGGCCAGTGCCAATGAGATGCGCATTGAACTGACGATGGAAGAGGCGCAGGCCTCATTAAATCGCCTCTTCTTCGCGGAAAGCCTGCCCGCGGTTGAGGGAAAAGCCTTGCCCGCCTTGACCATATCCGAAGACAAGGTGCTTTTGGACATCACCCAGGGCACGGACTACATCGGCACCCACATCTATGACGTCGCCCTGGATGAGGAAAAGCTGTTTATCAAGGCCGACGTCTACCGCTTAAGCGGCATTGAGGCCGCGGCCATTGACGCGCCGGAAGACAGCCTGGTTTGGCTGGGCGCCCTATTCCTGGAACTGCGGCCCGAGGGCGATTCTGCGGTCGGGTTCACCCTGTCGGCCTTTGAGGTCAAGGAGCACTATCAGCCCACCTCGCTCATGCAGTTCACCCAGAAAGACCGCTTTGAGCTCCAGTACCCCGACCTCTTTACCAAGCCAGCAGAGGATGAAAACGCCTTCCTGAGCCTGACCAATGAGGATGGCACCGCCAGCCTCAAGGTGGCGGAGGTGCCTGGTACCTTGGAAGAATTGCTGGCGGTCTGGCAGGGTGAGAACGCCGAGGTCAAGGTAGAAAACGACCGCGCCATCTTTACGGCGCCCGGCCTGGTCCGCCTGGCCTATTTTGACCCGCAGGATGGGCAGGATGTCTGCCTGGTGCTTGAAATGAACTACCCCGTGGAGCGCGAGGGCGAATTCACCCTCTACCGCACCTTCCTTGACAATTCCTTTGTCGTCTACAGCCACTCCATGGGCTAAGACTCACAAAGCCGCTTCCGCGACCGGTCTGAGCCTGCCCAAAACTGATGTTGAACAATCATTAAGGGAGGATATTGATCATGATGATGGATGCTCTGGTAAAACCCGCCGCTCAAAAAGGCCTGGTATTGACCCAAGTGCCAAAGCCGGTGCCCGGACCCAATGATGTGCTGATTAAAATCCACAAAACCGCCATTTGCGGCACGGATTTGCACATTTACAACTGGGATACCTGGAGCCAGAGCCACATCAAGCCGCCCCTTGTCATCGGCCATGAATATGTAGGCGAAATCGCTGAAATCGGCAGCAATGTCCAACAGCACTTTGAAATCGGACAGATTGTGTCTGGTGAAGGCCACTTAGTCTGCGGCCAGTGCCGCAACTGCCGCGCCGGGCGTGCCCAGTGGTGCAAGTACACCCAGGGTGTGGGCGTCAACCGCGATGGCGCGTTTGCCCAGTACCTGTGCATTCCCGCGTCCAACTGCATTCCAATCAGCCCCGATTTGGACCAGGAAGTCGTTTCCTTCTTTGACGCCTTT
>CAZHPW010000081.1:0-10838 GCA_964534515.1 uncultured Christensenella sp. | reverse complement strand
GCCCCAAATCCCTGAGCATGCCCAGGTGGCCTGAGCGCTGGATGTGCAGGATGGCCAGGTAATCCAGGTCCTTGAGCTCAAGGTCGGATGTTTCCAGGGATTTCTCAATGCAGGTCACCCAGTTGGCCGCGGACACCTCGTTGAGGCGGTCCTTCATCTTCTGCGGCTCAAACAGCTGCAGGGAGGTGCGCGCTTCGTCCAGGTTGTCCTTAGTGATGGGTTCGGCGATGCCGCCAATCCGGACGCCGGCCGTGCGGGCAAGGGAGCCGTCTGAGATGATATGGCTGCCCAGGAGCAGGTTCTTGCCGTAGTTTTTCTTTAACAGGATGGCCCCGCCGCCGGCACCCAGGTTGTACATCATAGACATGTTCTTGTCCGTGTAGTCCACATAGTCGCCGTTTCGATAGCCGCCGACCACCAGAACGGTGTTGATGTCCTCATCGGCCAGAAGCATGTCTTTGGCGATTTTCATCGCGGACACGCAGGTGCAGCAGCGGTTTTGAACGTCAATGCCCCAGGCGTTCGCAGCGCCGATGCGGTCCTGGATGTAAAGCGCGGACGTGGTTAAGGGGTATTCCTTCCATTCCTCGCCAATGCACAGGATGACGTCGATTTCCTTGGGGTCTATCCCTGTGTTCTTCAGGCAGTCCAGCGCGGCCAGCGCGCCCATTTCCTGGGTGCCGTCCGTTTCCTTGTCAAAGGGGACCACCTTTTCCTTGATGCCCAGCTTTTCATAGACCGCGCTCTCGCTCCAGACGCCTTTGGTGGCTTCCGCGATTTCTGCGGCGGTCATTTTTCCTTTCGGCAGGTAGATGCCGGTGCCGACAATGCCGACGTGGTTCTTGCTCATGTCTTCCTCCGGTCTTTTGCTTACAGGCGCATGCCGCCGGTGACCTGGATGGTCTGCCCGGTGATGTAGCTGGCTTCATCAGAGGCCAGGAAGAGGGCGGTGTTGGCGACCTCAATGGGTTCGCCCAGGCGGCCCAGCATGGTCATGCCGGCAAACTTGTCCAGCAGGTCCTGGGGCACGGTCTTTAAAATATCGGTCATGATGTAGCCGGGGGCGATGGCGTTCACGCGGACATTGCCGCCCTTTAAGGAGAATTCCTTGGCCCAGGTCTTGGTCATGCCAATCACGCCGGCCTTGGTGGCGGCGTAGTTCGCCTGGCCGATGTTGCCAAAGACGCCCACAATGCTGGAGATGGAGATGATGGAGCCGCCGCCCTGCTGCTGCATGAGGGGGCCGACATAGCGGGTCAGGTTGAACACGCCCTTGAGGTTCACGGCAATCACCGCGTCCCATTGCTCATCGGTCATTTTGCGGGTCATGGCGTCCTTGGTGATGCCGGCGTTGTTCACCAGCACATCAATGCGGCCGTATTTTTCCTTGGCGTAATTGGTCAGCGCCTCACAAGCGGCAGCGTCTGTGACGTTGAGCTGGTAGTACTCGACGTTTTCATTCTCATAGGACAGGGGCATCATGTCCGCCGCGATGACCTTCGCGCCTTCCTTGGCAAACAGCTGAGCCATTTCACCGCCCAGACCCTTGGCGCCGCCGGTGACAATTGCGATTTTTCCTTCAAGCCTCATTTTAAATACCTCTTTCTATATCTTGCTTGGTGTATCAGTAGATTTAGACCAGTTTCACGATGACCGCTGTGCCCATGCCCCCGCCGATGCACAGGGAGGCCAGGCCGATTTGGCGGCCGGTGCGCTTAAGACCATGCACCAGGGTGACCAGGATGCGGTTGCCGGACGCGCCCACGGGATGGCCCAGGGCAATCGCGCCGCCAAACAGGTTGGTCTTGGCAAGGATGTCGTCCTCGCTCATGCCATGCTTTTCACTCAGCTCATGCACAACGCCCAGGGATTGGGCAGCGAAGGCTTCGTTGAGCTCAATGAGCTCCATCTCATTGAGCTTCATGCCCGCTTTGTTCAGGGCTTTCTCAATCGCGGGGACGGGACCCAAACCCATCACGTTGGGTTCAACGCCGCCCTGGCCCAGGCCAAGGATTTCGGCGATGGGGGAGAGCTGATGCTCCTTCACGGCCTTCTCACTCACCAAGACCACAAAGGACGCGCCGTCGTTGATGCCAGAGGAGCTGCCCGCGGTCACGGTGCCGTCTTTCTGGAAGGCGGGGCGCAATTTGGCCAGCTTTTCGGGGTTGGTGCCGCGGTTGGGGTACTCATCCTTGTTGAAGGTGACCTCATCCCGCCCGACCTTGACGGTCAAGGGCACGATTTCCTCATCAAACACGCCCTCATCAACGGATTTGATGGCCTTTTGCTGGGAGGCGTAGGCGAACTGGTCCTGCTGCTCACGGGTGATGCCATAACGGGAAGCGATGTTCTCCGCCGTCACGCCCATATGAATGTTGTCAAAGGCGTCGGTCAGCGCGTCCTTGAGCAGGTGGTCCTCCACCTGGAAGGCGCCCATCTTGATGCCTTTGCGGGTATCCTTGGGAAGAAGGTAGGGGGCGGTGGACATGTTCTCAACTCCGCCGGCGACCACGATGTCCGCGTCCCCGGCCTTGATGGCGGCAACGGCGTTCAACACGGCCTTCATGCCGGAACCACAGAGCATGTTGAGGGTATAGGCACAGGTTTCCACCGGGATGCCCGCCTTGACCGCGATTTGGCGGCCCACGCTCTGGCCAAGACCTGCGGACAGGATGTTGCCGCAAATCAATTCATCCACCATTTCGGGGCTGACTTTCGCGTCCTCTAACACGGCCTTGACGACTTGCGCGCCCATTTCGGCGGCGTTTGTCCCGGACAGAGATCCCAGAAAAGACCCGATGGCCGTCCTTTTTGCCGCTGCGATGTAAACCTTGCTCATGTGTTCCTCCTCAAATTCGTTTGTCGGCGCCGTTCATCAGCGTCGAGAAAATGAAAGGTGATTCATGTTCCATCTAATGTGTACCCCATTTCTGCCTTGATATAAATACAAAAATTGGGAAGAATAATTTGACATGAACAATAATGCCGAACCGGGACAAATTTGTCCCACTCATCAATATGCAAGCTGTCCCACTTCCGTGTTAGCGTAAACACTAAGGAAATAAACAAACCATAATTGACAAGTTCGGTTTGTATGCATCGTATGCGATTGGGTATGCAAGTTGACCGCTTCAGATTTTGTGATTGATTTGAATCGGACAGAAAAAACTTTTATGTTGGTGTTTGACAGCCGCTCCGCACGGACAATATAATTGCGTCACCCAAGCAAATATCGGAGGTCATCCAATGATAAATAAAGAGTTCATCAAAACAGACAGAAGGAACACGGCCTTCTACCGCTTCAGCAATCCCGGCAAGCCCAAACTCATCCTGGTTCATGGCAACGCGTCTTCATCCGCTTTCTTTTTCCCTGTCACTGAGCGTCTGGCAGAGCATTTTGACATCGCCGCGCCGGACTTGAACGGCTTTGGCGATACTGAGGCCAGCCCGGTGCACGCACCTACCGCCCTTCATGACTGGGCGGAGGATGTGGATGCCTTGGTGTCATCCCTGGGTTTTAACCGCTTTGCCCTTCTGGGCTGGTCCCTGGGCGGCGGCGTCGCGCTGCGCTACGCCATCAACCACCCGGAGAAACTAAGTCACCTCATCCTGCTCTCGCCCATGTCGCCCTATGGCTTTGGCGGCACCAAGCCCGACGGCAGCCTGTATGACGAGAACGGCTGGGGCTCCCCGGGCGGCTTTGCCAATGCCGCCTTCATTCAGAAACTCAAGGAGCAGGACAGGGGCGATGACCCCATGGCCGCGCGCGCCGTGCTTGAAAAATCCCTTTTCTTTAAGGGATGGCCTGTGGAGAAAGCGTATCAGGATCTCTTTGTGGATGAACTGCTCAAAATCCGCCTGGGCGAGGATTACTACCCCGGGGACTATGTGCCTCAGGCGGCCTTTCCCTATGTGCTGCCGGGCAAGCGGGGCATTTCCAACTCCCTTGCGCCTCAGTATGCCAATGTCGCCGGCATCACGGCCATCACCCCCAAGATGCCCATCCTCTGGATTCGCGGGGACAAGGATACCCTGGTGTCTGACCAGTCCTTTTCCGACCTGGCCACCCTGGGCCTGATGAACATCATTCCGGGTTACCCGGGCATTGAAGCCTTCCCGCCCCAGCCAATGGTCGCCCAGACCCGCAGGGTGCTGGAAGAGTACCAAAGAAACGGGGGAGCGTACAAGGAAGTGGTCTTTGAGGACTGCGCCCATGCCAGCCTGCTGGAAGACCCGGAGCGCTTCCTGTCTGAAATGACATCCTTCATCAAGGCTTAACCCCGCACAGCCCTTCATCTCCTGCCGCCCACTTGTCAGACAGGCAAAATCGGCATATGATGAGGCGACTTTCGCAAACAGAGAGGCGGTAAACCATGTTCGGCAAGTTCTTCACCTGGCTGAAAGCAGCCTTCAAGCGCTACTTCATTGACGCCATGAGCTATATGGCGTTGGGCTTGTTTTCCTCGCTCATCATTGGCTTGATTTTAAGCCAGTTGGCTGAGGTGCCCTTCCTCAATTTCATCAAGCCTTTTACCGCGGTTGTCGCGGCTTCCTCGCCCATCGTGGGCTCAGCCATCGGCGTATCCATCGCCTATGGCCTTAAGACCAAGCCATTGGTCATCTTTTCCTCGGCGGTCACCGGCGCCATCGGCTATAACCTGGGCGGCCCGCTTGGCGCGTTTTTGGCCGCGGTGGTCGGCGCTGAAATCGCCTCCCTCATCGCCGGCAAAACCCCGGTTGACATCGTGCTGGTCCCCGCGGTCACCATCGTGGCCGGCGGTCTGGCGGCCACCCTGGCCGGCCCCGCCATTTCGTCCTTGATGAACGGCCTTGGCGACGTCATCAACCGTTCCAC
Source organism: uncultured Christensenella sp. (assembly GCA_964534515.1). Classification (GTDB taxonomy): domain Bacteria; phylum Bacillota; class Clostridia; order Christensenellales; family Aristaeellaceae; genus UBA6115. The sequence goes on along the minus strand of CAZHPW010000081.1, from coordinate 5,983 downwards.
CGAGTTGCGTCCCCTGCCCATGGGCATCCTGGTGTCCGTCATCATGGGCCTGGCTTTGACCGCGCCCATCTCTTCCGCCGCCATCAGCATCTCCCTGGGCCTTGAAGGCTTAGCGGCCGGGGCAGCCTGTGTGGGCTGCTGCGCGCAGATGGTGGGCTTCGCTGTGCAATCCTGGCCGGACAACGGCTTGGGCGGCCTTATCAGCCAGGGCTTGGGCACCTCCATGCTGCAGTTTGGCAACATTATGAGAAAGCCGGTTATCTGGCTGCCGCCCACCATCGCCTCGGCCTTCCTTGGCCCCTTCTCCACCATCGTCGCCAGAATGCCCAACAACCCCGTTGGCGGCGGCATGGGCACCAGCGGCCTGGTCGGTCAGTTTGCGGCCTGGGTATCCATGAAGGACGCTTTTGCGCCCTGGCAGTCCATCCTGCTGATTATCCTTATGCACTTTGTTCTTCCGGCCGCCCTCACCTGGCTCATCAGCCAATTGTTCCGCAAGCTCAATTGGATTAAGCCCGGGGACATGAAGCTCAATCTCAACTAAGTTTAATTTAACGTTTGTTCACAACAGCAGGCAGGCCGTCTATGGCGTGCCTGCTGATTTATGGTATAATAATTTGATTGTAAAGTGACGGAGGTTTTCGCGTGTTTGGCAAATTGATGAACAATTTCTACTACGGCAAAAGCGGCAAGGGCGACTTCAAAAAGGATGACCTGCCGCGCAACCGCTGGCAGCTGTTCTGGGAGATGCTGCGCATCCGCCTGGCCGGCTTGTTCCGTTTAAACTTAATGACCGCGGTGGCGTTCCTGCCCTTGATGTATGTCCTCATTGTCATGGCAAACGCGCTTTTGAGCCATCTCATCAACCTGTCCAATGCCCTGGCTGACCCGGCCAACGCCGAACAGGCGCAGCAGCTTTTGGCTAATAACCCCGGTCAGATTTATGGCCTCCTGTTCTCAGGCTTGGTCATGGCCATTCCCTGTATCTTGATTACTGGCCCCGTCCAGGCCGGTATGGCCTATGTCACCCGCAACTGGGCAAGGGATGAACACGCCTTTGTCTGGTCGGATTTTAAAGATGCTGTCAAGGAAAACTGGAAGCAGGCACTGGCCGTGTCCGCCATCACTTCCGTGATGCCCCTGTTGATGCTGGTCTGCTGGCAGTTTTACGGCGGCATGGTCAGGACCAATGGCCTGTTCTTTGTTGTGCCTCAGGTCTTAACCGTCCTGCTGGGAGTGGTCTGGTTCCTGTCGCTGACCTTCCTGTACCCCATGATGGTCACCTACCGCATGGGCCTTGGCACCCTTATCCGCAACTCCATCATGCTGTCTATTGGCCGACTGCCCCACGTGGTGGGCGTGCGGCTTTCGATGCTGGTTGTCAGTGTGATTGCCGGCCTCGTCATTTTCTTTACGCCCTACATGATGTATGCGGTTCTGGCGCTGGCGGCCTACTACCTCTTCATCGGCAACGCGCTGGCGCGCTTTGCCTATGCCTCTTTCACCAACGCTGTCTTTGACCGTTACATCAACGTGCACATTGAAGGCGCGCAGGTTAACCGCGGCTTGTCCAATGACACGGATGAGGACGATGAGCTTGACCTGGAAGAGAGCGATGAACCCAAAGCCTGAGATGTACAGCGATTTCGCCCTGGTCTATGACCGCTTGATGCGGGAAGTGGACTATGACGCCTGGGCCAATCATTACCAAACCCTGCTGGAAAAATCGGGGGTCAAGGAAGGTGCCCTGGTTCTTGAAACTGCCTGCGGCACCGGCAACCTGACCCTGCGCCTGGCAAAGACCTACAAGGTTCTGCCCAGCGACGCCTCAGCCCAGATGCTGTCCGTCGCCGCAAGAAAGGCCAAGGCCCAGGGCCTTAACCTGACCTTCCTCCAGCAGGACATGCAAAACCTGGCCTCACATAGACCTGCGGACGCGGTTGTCTGCGGCTGTGACGGCGTCAATTATTTGCTCACCAAGTTTGCCCTCTACGCCTTCTTCAAAGCCGCGTACAGGGCATTAAAGCCCGGCGGTATCCTTGCCTTTGATGTCTCCACCATTGACAAGTTAAAACGCGTCCTGGGCAGCGCGCCCCAGGTGGAGCGTGGGGAAGACATCAGCTACATCTGGGAAAACGCCTGGGTGGAGAGCGAGTCCCGGCTCCATTTGTCCCTGTCCCTGTTTGTCAGGCAGGCGGACGGCAAATATGTCCGCATCAATGAGGAGCAGATTCAACGCGGCTGGTCAGTGGAGGAATTGACTTTGGCGCTTAAGGAAGCCGGATTCTCCAAGATACAGGCCTATGGCAATTACACCCTTACTAAACCCAGGGACAACAGCCAGCGCGTTCATATCACCGCGCAAAAATAATTTCAACCAAAGAAAGAGATACCATGTCAAACAGCGTTATTTACAAAGACCCCGATAGCCTTCTGCGCTTCACCCTAAAAAACGGCCAGGCCAGGGTGCTGATGGCCAGAACCACACGCGCCGCGCAAAAGGCGGCCGATATTCACCAGGCGAGTGACACCGCCATCGCGGCCATGGGCCGCATGCTGCCCATCTGCGGTATGATGGGCGGCCTCATCAAGGAGGAGGCCGGCAGGCTGACAGTCACCATTGCCGGAAACGGCGCCGGCGGCCGCATGACCTGTGGTGTTCAGGCGGGCAAACTCAAAATTTCCGTTGAAAACCCCCAGGTTGAGCTGCCCCTGACCCCTGATGACAGGCTGGATGTCGCCGGTTTTGTCGGCAGCGCCGGTCAGTTGGTGGTCGTGAAGGATTATGACAAGGGAGAGCCCTTTGTCTCCATCAGCCACCTGGTTTCAGGCGAGCTGGGGGAGGATTTTGCCCAGTACTTTACCGCGTCTGAGCAGGTGCCCTCCCTGGTCGCCCTGGGCTGTTTAAACCAGGACGGTATTGTCCTGTCCTCCGGCGGCATTTTAATTCAGGCCATGCCAGACTGCTCGGACAAGGTCATCACGGAGTTGGAGAACCGCATTCCCTTCTTTGCCAACATCTCAAGGGAGATTTACGACCGCTCCCTGCGCCAGTTGGCTGAAGCCTGGTTTGAGGACTTTGAGCCCGAGTTTCTGGGCGAGGAAAGCCTGGAACTCAAATGTGACTGCAGCCGGGAGAAAATGCGCCGCGCGCTGGTCTCCTTGGGCCGGGAAGACTTGCAGGAAATCCATGACGCGGGCGAGCCCGCGGTCTTAACCTGCCACTTCTGCCGCACCCAGCGCAGCTATACCACGGATGAAATCGCAGCGATTTTAAAGGAGAACAGGTCTTGACCTACATCGATTTTGACGCCAAATTTACCGAGTACCTGCACACCTGGCTGGAAGAAAACCAGGACAATTATGACAACATTGAGCAGGTTGAGCGCTTAATGCCCGTATTGTATGAGCGTTTTGCCGACACGCCCGATGCGGACTTGAACGGCCGCACGCCCAGGCAGTATTTTGAGGATGTGCGGGATGTGCCCGCCTTGCTTGTCATGATGACAGGCTACCTTGAAAACGATATCCCGCTGCCGGATTTGCTGCCCATTTGCGTCGCAGGCTTTGGCAAAAAGGCAGAGGACCCGCTTGCGGACATGCTGCTAAACTCTGAAGCGCCAATGGAAGCCCGGATGCTGTGCGTCCGCCTCTTGCAGGACATCGGCAGCACCAAATTGCGGGATACCTACATCGCCTGGCAGGTCAACCGCGCGGATGAGGATGAACTGGCCGATTTTGCCATTGAAAGCCTGGAGGAGATGGGGGAAGACGCCATTCCCTTCATGCTGGAAGCGCTGGAGGACGCCAATGATACCGGGCGCGAGGCGCTTCTGTCCGTGCTGTCGCGCTACCCCGGCACCCCGGGCGTTTATGAGTATTTGATCCGCTTGTTTGACGCCAGGCCCCAGCACATGGCGGAATTGGCCGCCTATTTAGGTCGCCTGGGTGATGAGCGCGCCTTGCCCCTATTACTGGAGCGGGCCAAGGATGACAACCTGCGCTACCTTGATTTTATTGAGCTGCGCTCCGCCATTGAAGCCCTGGGCGGCGAGGTGCCTGAGCGCGAGTTCACCAGTGACCCGGAGTATGATGCCTTGATGGGGATGGACTAATGATGAAGTGCAGGTCCTGCCAAAGGGAATCCGATACCGCCTCCCGTATCTGTCCTTATTGCGGGCAGTACATGGGCATTGAATCCACCCTGCCGGTCTATGACCAGGACAACCCGGTCGATCAGGTGGATGAGCGGCGCTTTGGTACGGGCACAAAAACAAGCGGAAAAGCCGGGCAAAAGCCCCGCAGAAAGCGGCAGAAACGGCGCAGCCGTTTAACCCGCGCTGAGACCTATCAGGGCAAGATGGTTAACTGGCTCAAGGTCGCGGTGATTGCCCTGGGCTTTGTGTTTGTTCTGTTGTTTGCCGGCCTCATCTGGCTGCAGGTGACGCCGGAGGGCCAGTTGGTTTCAGCCCGCATGGGACGCGAGGCAAACGCCACCGCCTACTGGTCTTTGGGCACTGAATTACTGGACCAGGGCTACATCAGCCGCTCCATTGAAGCTTACAAAAAAGCTGAGGAATTGGAGCCTGAGCGGCCGGATATGGACGAAAAGCTGCTCCTGTTGGCAGAGGCCTATCAGGCCGCCAACCAGCCGGACCAGGCCGAAACCGTCTATCGCAGGATTTATGAGGAGCTGGCGCCCAAAAAGCCCCAGGCTTACCGCCTGGCTATCAATATTCTTTTAGAGCAGGAGCGCCTCTTTGAAGCGGTCAGCCTCATGCAAACCGCCTATGAGGAAACGGGGGATGACGGCTTCTTTAACCAGCGTTCCCAATTGGTGCCGGAGCCGCCCACAGCATCCCTGCCTGCCGGCCGCCATGTGTTCTCCAAGCGTCTGGAGTTGTACTCCAGCCAGGATTATGAGATTCGCTATACCACCGGGGACGGCCTTTTGCCTGAAACCGGCATTTTGTATGAGGGCCCCATCACGGTCAACGAGGGCACGTTCACCTTCCGCGCCGTCGCCATCTCCAATGACCTGGTGAGCGATGAGATGTCGGTGCGCTACACCATCACACTGCCCTCGCCCCTGGCGCCAAAGACCAACATGGAGTCCAAGACCTATGAGCGCCCCATCAAGGTCTCCCTGCGCATTGTCGATGAGGAAGACAAGGATGTCACCCTTTATTACACCATTGACGGCACCAAGCCCGACACCAACTCACCCAAGTACACCGGGGAACCCATCCTGATTTCAGGCGGCCGTACCTATCTACGAGCCATCGCGGTCAACCGCTACGGCAAGCGTTCCAATGAGATGGTTGTGGAATACAAGGTCAACCAGCGGTTTAAAACCTTCTTCCGCTCGGAAGATGACCAGTTCGCGGACTTCACCCTCAACAAGACCACCATGGAGCAATTTGTCGCCAAGTACGGCGAGCCCGACAGCCGCGAGCAGATTGAGGACGACGCCGTCACCGGCACTGTCACCAAGGCCATCTATCCCTGGGGCGAAGCCCGCTTTTACCAGGGCGAGGAGGGCAACCTCATCTACTACATTGATACCAGCCTGTCCGCCATGAAGGCGCCCCGCAACAGCGGCGTGGGCATGGCGATGAGCGATGTCACCGCCAAGTTCCGCGACATGGGCCAGGTGCCCAATGAGCGGGGCGACAGGGGCATTTATTACGACCTGGTGGAAGGCTCAGCCCGCTTTACCGTGGCTTCTGATGACCCCAACACCGGCACGCTGGAATACATCTACGCCGGCAGCCTGGATAACTCCACCACCATTCTGCAGTACCGCATTGAAGGCGGCAAGGTGGACAGCGTGCTCATGCGCTTTGTCAACCGCAGGCTGTCCATGGTGCAGTAAGCTGTCCTTCACCAATTATTTGAGGAAAGAAGATGAAAGAGATTAAAAACCAAAAGAAACCGTTTATCTATTATTACATCGGGGTCATGGTCCTCATCATGCTCTTCA
>CAZHPW010000080.1:0-11004 GCA_964534515.1 uncultured Christensenella sp. | reverse complement strand
CCATCCCCTGCCGCTATGTGCATTCTGCCTGTGAAACCGTCGATGTCCGCGACATGGAAGGGGCACTGAAGGTACTGCTTGAGTTTGTGGATATTGCCTGATTTGAAGGAGAGAAACCGATGAAAAAACTGACAGCTGATCAGCTGCGCCATTTATTCCTGTCGTTTTTCGAGGAGAGGGGCCACGCGGTGATCCCGTCCTCCTCCACCCGACGGTGCTGTTTACCACCGCGGGCATGCACCCGCTGGTGCCCTACCTGATGGGGCAAAAGCACCCCCAGGGCAACCGCCTGACCAATGTGCAAAAGTGCATCCGCACAGGCGACATCGACGACGTGGGCGACGCAAGCCATCTCACCTTCTTTGAAATGATGGGGAACTGGTCATTGGGCGACTATTTCAAAAAGGAAATGATCCCGTGGTCGTGGGAGTTTTTGACGAGCGGGAAGTACTTGGACATCGATCCCCGGCGCCTGGCGTTTTCCGTGTTTGCGGGCGACGACAACGCGCCGCGCGACGATGAAAGCCATGAACTGTGGCTCAAGTGCGGCGTTGACGCGCAAAACATCTACTATCTGCCCAAAGAAAACAACTGGTGGGGCCCGGCGGGGCTGACCGGCCCCTGCGGCCCGGATACCGAGATGTTCCTGGTGCGCGACCAGGAGCCCTGCGGCCCTGAATGCTCCCCCGCCTGCTCCTGCGGGCGCTACCTGGAGTTCTGGAACGACGTGTTCATGCAGTACAACAAGCTGCCAGATGGCACCTATGAACCCTTGAAGCAGCAAAACGTTGACACCGGCATGGGCCTTGAGCGCACGATTCTGATTTTAACGGGCAAGGACTCCGTCTATGAGACCGACCTGTTTGAGCCCATCATCGGCAAGATTGAGGCGCTCTCCGGCAAGACCTACACGGGGGCGGACGAGGACACGACCAAATCCTTCCGCGTGGTGGCCGACCACATGCGCACCTCCACCTTTATCCTGGGTGACCCGCGCGGCATGGCGCCCTCCAATGTGGACCAGGGCTATGTCCTGCGCCGCCTCATCCGCCGCGCCGTGCGCCATGGGATGAGCCTGGGCCTTGAAGAAGGCTTTACCGCCGAAATCGCCAAGGTCATCATCGAAGAATACCAGGACATCTATCCCGAGCTGAACGCCAACCGCGACTTCATCCTGGAACAGCTGCTGCTGGAGGAAAAGCGCTTCGCGCGCACCCTCAACCAGGGCATGAAGGAATTTGAGAAGGTCAACAAGCGCATCGCCGGCACCATGGAAAACTTCCAGAAGCTGCGCGAAACCATGAAGGCTACCCTGTTCTCAGACGAGAGCAAGGAGCGCATGGCCAAGGCCCAGGAAGTGATGAAAAACGTGGGCTCCACCCTGCGCCCGCTGCCGGAATTGGTCGGCATGATTGAGAAGATGAAAAAGGTTGAGGAAGCGGTTGATACCATCTCCGAGTTCTCAGGCGACCTGGACAAGCTCATCAAGAACCTGAAGACAATCCCGGGCCGTGATGCCTTCAAGCTATATGACACCTATGGCTTCCCGGTTGAAATCACCATGGAATTGGCCAAGGAAAACGGCCTTTTGGTCGACCAGGAGGCGTTTGAAGAGCGCTTCCGCGAGCACCAGAAGACCAGCCAGGCGGGCGCCGAGCAGCGCTTCAAGGGCGGCCTGGCCGATAACACCGAGCAGACCACCAGGCTGCACACCGCGACCCACCTCCTGCAGGCGGCGCTGCGCAAAGTGCTGGGCGATGAGGTGCACCAGAAGGGCTCCAACATCACGGCGGAGCGCCTGCGCTTTGACTTTACCTTTGGTCGCAAGATGACCCCAGAAGAGGTCAAGGAAGTGGAAGCCCTGGTCAATGAGGCCATCGCCGCGAAAGCCCCCATCTCCTACACGGAAATGCCGGTGGACGAAGCCATGAAGTCCGGCGCGATGGGCCTGTTTGAAGAGCGCTATGGAGACACGGTGCGCGTGTACACGATGGGCGAGTTCTCCAAGGAAATCTGCGGCGGCCCGCACGCGGAGAACACCGGCGACCTAAAAAGCTTCAAGATTTTGAAGGAAGAAAGCTCCTCCGCCGGCGTGCGCAGAATCAAGGCGGTTGTGGGCGTTTAATAACAACAGGTCCTTTGGACATATTCAAAACCATGAGGGAAGAGGCGAAAGCCTCTTCCCTTTGAGAAAGCGGAACCATGGCGATACAACAAGAAGTGCTGGCCTTTCTGGAAAAGGACCCGATTTTAAGGGTGCTGCCGATAGAAACCATCAAGCGCAGGGACGCGGCCGTCACGGCCGTGGTCAAAGACGGCGTTTTGCTTTATGACACGGCCAATGACATGCACCTGCTCTGCGCCGACACCAAGGAAGCTGCCTTAGCGCTCATCCCCCATCTGCCGGCCAGGCCGGACTGCCTGACCAATGATTTTGAGCCTCTCAATGAGCACTTGATCAAGCGCTTCAAGTTCACCTCCAAAATGGTCTGCATCAACACCGTCTATACCTCAAAAACCCCTGTCCCGGTCGTGACTGACCTGACGCTCAAGACTCTGGGCGTTCAAGCCCTGGACCTCATTCAGGCACACTACCGTTCCGGCAGTGAGGAATACCTGCGGGACATCCTGGGGCGCGGACGGCTGCTGGGCGGCTTTCTGGGCGACACCATGGTCGGTTTCATCGGCTGGCATGACGAGGGCAGCATGGGTCTTTTGCACATTTTTGAAGAACACCGCAGGCGGGGCTACGCCTTCCAGATGGAAGCCCTGCAAATCAACGGCATGCTAAAAAAGAGCCAACTGCCCTTTGGCCAGGTGGAAACCTACAACCAGGCCTCCCTGGCGCTGCAAAAGAAAATCGGGATGGAATTGAGCGAGAAGACGGTGAGTTGGTTGTTTGCGTAAAGAGTGGTTGAAACGGAAAGTTATAGTCAAACGGGCAATAAATGTGATAATCTACTATATGTAACTTCTCGTAGACAAATTATCCCATAAAAGGAGGTAGCATGAAACGGCTAGCAAAAGTTTTATTAATTGTTGCTATCATTTTAGTGGTCGCCGCCATAGCGCTGATTTTAATGGATAAGTTTCGCTTTATTTCTAATACATGATTCGGGGGAGAACCATGAAGTGGCAAGAAGCATGCAAGAATGGTGTCAAGAAAGTATATAATGCCCTAAAGCCTGTCCGAGGGTTTGGCAGCGCAGAAAATGGTACAGCAAAAGAAAAAACCATCGTAGTTGTCAAACAAAACTGGAAGCTCATTCTGGTTTTGCTCGTTATAATTGTCCTTTTATTGAGAGGCTGTGTAAACCAGCAAAACAAAATAACTTATGACTTTAGCTCTACCTTGATGAAAACAGTTGATGTAGATGAATTGTCAGCTTCTGAATTGACATACAACGGAATAGCGACCATTTATCACAATGATTCCGACAGAGCCAGGTATCATATAAGATATGACTCAAAGATTAAGGTCGGCATCAACATGGAAGACATAAAATTCGTGGAAGATGCCAAAGCCAAAACTATCAGCATTACCCTCCCCGAAGTCCGAATTCTCGAGGTTGTAATTGACCCAAACAGCATCGGATTTATTCCTGACAATTTCAGCGCAGACATGAGGACTGCAGTCATTGACGCGAAAAACGACGCCATGAATAGATCCAAAGAAACTCCCGCATTGATAGAAACCGCTGAGAGCAACCTTAGAACACTAATTGAAGCTTTGACACTGCCATTGCTCCAAGACGAGGGCTACCAACTGGTTTGGCAAAATGAGGGGGATAAATAATGAACCGCAAAATTACGAAATTTACTATTTTGTTGATACTATGTACAATAATCGCCTCCGGCTGCACTTCCAAAAATAATGCAAAAGAGTTCATTCATCTTAAAAAGATTAGTGAATTGGCAACCTTGAAGACCTATTATCATAATGTTGCTGACATGGAGCATCCCGGCTTTTTCCTTGGAATTGGCTTCAAAAAAATTTGGGTGGAGTACAGCGGAATCGTGAAGATCGGTATAGATCCCATAAAAATATCTATCTCTAACCCTGACGAGCAAGGAAAAGTCAAAGTCACTATCCCTAAAGCAAAGGTTCTCAGTATTGATTTTGACGAAAATTCAATAAAAGAATTTTCTGAAAGTAATATTCCATTCAACGGCTTCTCAACCCTTGAGAAATTAGAAGCATTATCTGATGCCCAGGATGACATGAAGTCCAAAGTCAGTAATGACATGAATCTTTTGATGCAAGGCCAAGACAGGGCCAAAGAAGTCATTGAAAAGTATATCCAAAGCGTCGGTAATTCCATCGGTAAAACCTATACCGTTGAATGGATTGAGCTAAACGAAGAATAAGCAAATCATTTCGGAGGACACCATGCCCATATTTGATATGCCCCTGGACAAACTGCTGGTTTATAAAGGCACCAACCCCAAGCCCCATGACCATGAGGCCTACTGGGCAGCCGGTCTTGCCGAAATGCACGCCCTGGGCACGGGTTGCGATCTGAAGCCCGCCGACTTTAAGGCGCCGGGCGTTGACTGCTTTGACTTAACCTTCAAAGGCGTGGGCGGGGCAAAGGTCTATGCCAAGCTGCTCATGCCCAAGGGCAAGGAGAACTGCCCGGGCCTGTTGCGCTTCCACGGCTACAAGGGCGATTCCGGGGATTGGATGAACTACCTGGCCTACGCCCAGGCCGGCTTTGTGGTGGCGGCGATGGACTGCCGCGGCCAGGGCGGCAAGTCTGAGGACGTGGGCGGGGTATACGGCAACACCCTCTTTGGCCAGATTGTGCGCGGCCTGCATGATGATGACAAGAATAAACTGCTCATGCGCGCCATTTTCCTGGACACCGCGCAATTGGCCCGCATTGTCATGGCCCTGCCCCAGGTGGATGAAACACGCGTGGGCGCCTACGGCGCCAGCCAAGGCGGCGGACTGACCCTGGCCTGCGCGGCGCTGGAGCCAAAAATCGCGCGCCTGGCGCCGATTTATCCCTTCCTGACGGATTACCAGCGGGTCTGGGACATGGACCTGGCGGTGGACGCGTATGAAGAGCTGCGCGATTACTTCCGCCGCTTTGACCCCCAGCACAAACGCGAGAAAGAGGTCTACGCCAAACTGGGCTATGTGGATGTCCAGCACCTGGCCGAGCGCATTCGGGGTGAAACCCTGATGCTGACCGGGCTCATGGACACCATCTGCCCGCCCTCCACCCAGTTTGCCGCCTACAACAAGATCACCGCCAAGAAGGCCTATGAACTCTGGCCCGACTTCGGACACGAGGTTCTGCCCGGCTGGGAAGACATGATTTGGGCGTTCATGCAGCCGCTGCTGAAGTAAATAACAACCTAAAACCTGGTAAAATCAAAAAGCGCGCAAGCGCTTTTTATTTGGGACGCCGGGGAGCGCTTTTGTAAAAGCGCTCCCCAGACCCCTCTGAAAACTTTGGAATCTATTAGATATATCGGTAAAGTTTCTTTTGTTCCTTTTCTTTTCAAAGAAAAGGAAGGTCCCTGGACTGTACCCCGCTCATTCGACCTCCCCGTCCCCTCATTTTGTGAAACACCGCCGATTCTGTTATAATGGGACGGTGTTTTATAACGCCAAGAAGGAGGCAAAAACTTGATTAAAGACATTGTATCCTCCCTGAGCGGGAGTTTTGTGCCGGGGGCACACTCGGAATTGCGCGCGCAGAGGAGCTTGGCGCGGCGTGTGGTGCTGTTAAACGGCAACCTGGTGGGCAACACCAGGCAGGACAGCCAGGGCGTGTCGGCCAGGGTGTATGAGAACGGCGTGTACGGCTTCGCGTCCGCGGCCGACCTGAGCGCCGAGGCCGCGAAAAGGGCGCTGCAGACCGCGTCCAAAAACGCGGTGTTCCTGGATTCAAAAACCAAGCCCGGTAAGGGCGCGCTGCCCGACATCATGAAGGGCGTGATGCCTGCGCAGGCGGACTTTAAAGATGTGGAACAGAAGCGCTACCTGGATTTTGTAAGCGCGGTGGATGACTACATCCAGAAGAAATACCCGGATTTGACCAGCCGCACCATCGTGGCTACGGCCGACAGCATGGAAAAGCAGCTGCTGACCAGCGACGGCTACCAAAGCCACCTCTTGGCGCCGCGCTCCTACATCTATGTGATGATGTCGGCAATGACCAAGGACGGCATGCCGGTTGAGGTGTTCCAGCCCTTTGGCGCCAGGGGCACCTTTGACGTGAACTTCACCGACCCAGCCAAACTGTACGGCGGGATTGACCAGTTGTACACCCACCTGATGAAGAAAAAGGAAGGCGTGTTCGCCGAGGCCGGGTTAAAGACCGTGATTTTGTCCGGCATCCTCTCCGGCATCCTCGCGCATGAGGCGGTTGGCCACACGGTGGAAGCCGACCTGGTGCTGGGCGGCTCTGTCGCGGGCCCGATGCTCAACCAAATGGTCGCAAGCCCGCTGGTCTCCATGACCGATTTCGCGCACACCGCCTTTGGCGAGACGGCGCCCCTGCCCGTGTACGTGGATGATGAGGGCGTCCTGGCTGAGGACGCGGAGCTCATCCGCAACGGCAAGCTGGTGGGCTACATGGTCAACCGCGAGCTGGGACGGCATTACAACATGCAGCCGCGCGGCAACGCCAGGGCCTACGCGTTTAATGACGAGCCTTTGATTCGCATGCGCAACACAGCCGTCCACCCCGGGCCCAACAAATTGGCCGATATGATTGCCAATACCGAGGACGGCTACTACCTGGTCAACACCAACAACGGCCAGGCGGACACCACGGGTGAGTTCATGTTTGGCGTGGTGACCGGCTATGAAATCAAGAACGGCAAACTGGGCCGCGCCCTGTTTGACACCACGATTTCCGGCGTCGCCTTTGACATGCTAAAGAGCGTTGACATGGTCTCAGACACCATGACCTGGGCCTCCTCCGGCTTCTGCGGCAAGAAGCAACCCATGCCGGTGGGCATGGGCGGGCCGGAGCTGCGCTGCAAAGTGATGGTAGGAGGGAAATAAGATGAGCAAAGAACTGCAAGCCGCCACCCAGGCGATAGAGAAAATGACCGCTTTGGGCGCGGAGGAATCAAGCGCCCAGGCCATCACCAGCAAAAAGAGCGAGTTTAACGTGGAGGGCGGAAAGTTTACCCTGCTTCGCACCACCCTGGACCACAGCCTGAGCCTGCAGGCCCTAAAGGGCCAGAAGCGCGGCACGGTCAACAGCAACAGCTTTGAGGAGGACGCCATCGCGTCCGCGGCGACGGACTGCGTGTCCTCCGCCGAAGCCGGCCAGGCTGACCCCGCGTGGGAGTTTGCCCGGGAAGGCCAGAAGGAAGTGGTCTCCGGCGACATTGAGCCGGACATGGAAAAGCTGTTTGCCCGCACCCAGGAACTGATTGACACCGTGCACCAAAACTACCCCAAGGTGATTTTGGAGCAGGTGACCACCGACCACACCATGAAAACGGGCGTCTACCTCAACAGCCACGGCGTGAAATATACGACAACCGCCGGCTATTACGGCGTGTCCATGATGTTTTCCGGCCACGAGGGCGACAAGTCCTCCTCCTTTAACGGCGCGGGCTTCTATGTAAAGGACTTGGACAAGCCCTTTATTGAGATGGCCAGCCTGAAGCAGAACCTCAAGGACGCGGAAAACCAGATTCACACCGTGCCTGCCAAGGGCAAGTATGAGGGCACCGTCATCTTTACGCCGGATTGCTTAGGCGGCATGCTGGGCGAGTTGATTTCCAACTTCGCTTCTGACGGCACGCTGCTGGACGGCACCAGTAAGTGGAAGGACAAAGTCAACACGAAGGTGGCCGATGAGCGCATCACCATCCATGTAGCCCCCGGGAATGAGCGCGTGGTCATTGGCCAGACCTACACCGGGGAGGGCTTTGAGGCTCAGGATTATGACCTGATTGAAAACGGCGTGCTCAAGCAGTTCATGCTGTCCGCCTACGGCGCGAACAAGACCGGCAACCGCCGCGCGCCCAACAGCAGCTTTGCCCTGGTGATGAAGCCGGGCGAAACCAGCGTGGATGAGCTGATTAAAAACACCAAAAAGGGCCTGCTGGTCTCCCGCTATTCCGGCGGCGCGTCCGGCGCCAGCGGCGAGTTCTCCGGCGTGGCCAAGAACTCCTTCCTCATTGAGGACGGCAAAATCGGCAGCGCGGTCAGCGAAACAATGATAGCCGGCAACCTGGCCGACATGCTCAACCGCGTAGAGGGCATCTCCCGTGAGACCGTGGAGGACGGCACCGGCTCCCTGCCCTACCTGGCTGTGGGCGGCATCACCATCTCCGGTCAATAATCAATACCACTTTCCTGCCCGAAACCAAGCCGGTTTCGGGCAGTTTTTTAGGAGGAACGATGAAAAAGTTCTGGCAGAAATTAAACCCCAAGGCCTGGCTGGAGTTCTCCTCCCCTGTGACCCTGGGCTTTATGGCGCTCTCCCTCATCGCGCTGGTCTTGGGCCTATTAACCGGCGGGCGGAGTACCCGGGCGCTGTTCTCCGTCTACAAGGCACCCATGAGCCAGGTGCTCTTTTACCCCAGGCTGTTTTTGCACGTGCTGGGGCACGCGGATTTTGCCCATTTCGCCAACAACATGGCGATGTTCCTTCTGCTCTCCCCAATGGTGGAGAGCCGCTATGGCTCGGGCAAGACCGCGCTGATGTTTGCCATCACCGCGCTGGTAACCGGCGTGCTGCACCTGCTCTTTTCGCCCTACACCGCCTCCCTGGGCGCTTCGGGCATTGTGTTTATGCTGATTCTCCTGTCCGCGGCCTCCACGCGCAAGACCAGCAAAATCCCCTTAACCCTGGTGCTGGTAGCGCTGATTTACCTTGGCCAGGAGGTGCTGGGCATGTTCCAGAGGGATAATATCTCCCAGCTCGCGCACATCATCGGCGGGCTTTGCGGCGTGGGCTTTGGCCTTGTGTTCCCGCCGGAAAAGAACACAAATCGCCCTGTCTGAGCATGGAAAACCGGCGCGTTATCATGTAGAATGGTTGGAGCAAAAAGAAAGTGGGTTTGCCAATGAGCTACGCGGATACCGTATTTATCAGCAACATCAAAGAAATCCTCTCAACCGGCGTCTGGAATAAGGGTCTTGACGTGCGCCCCAAGTGGCAGGACGGCACCCCCGCGCACACCATCAAGAAATTTGGGCTGGTGAACCGCTACAACCTCAAAGAGGAGTTTCCCATCCTGACCCTCAGACAGACCCGCCTTCACACCTGCGTGGATGAACTGCTCTGGATATGGCAGAAAAAGTCCAACAACGTCAATGAACTGAACAGCCGCATCTGGGACCAGTGGGCGGATGAAAACGGCAGCATCGGCAAGGCTTACGGCTACCAGCTGGGCGTAAAGCACCGGTACAAAGAAGGCCTGTTTGACCAGGTGGAGCGCGTGCTCTATGACCTGAAAAACAACCCGCAGTCCCGCCGCATCATGACCAACCTCTACGTTCACCAGGACTTAAACGAGATGGCGCTTTACCCCTGCGCATATTCCATGACCTTCAATGTCTCCGGCAAGACGCTCAACGCCATCTTAAACCAGCGCAGCCAGGACATGCTGACCGCGAACAACTGGAACGTCGCCCAGTACGCGGTGCTTACCCACCTGTTTGCCTCTGTGTCCGGCCTTGAAGTCGGCGAATTTATCCACGTCATCGCGGACGCGCACATTTATGACCGCCATGTGCCCCTGGTGGAGGAGCTCATCCAAAAGAAACCACTGCCCGCGCCCAAACTGCTCATCAACAAAAAGGCCGACTTCATGGATTATGAGGCTTCTGACATCACCCTGGAAAACTACCTCTTCTCCCCCTTCGCGCACAAAATCCCCGTGGCGGAGTAAAAGATGATAGCGATTGTAGCCGTCGACAAAAACTACGCCATCGGCAAGGGCAACAGCATGCTCTACCACCTGCCGGAGGACTTAAAGCACTTCCGCCGCGCGACCACCGGCAAAGTGCTGGTCATGGGCCGCGCGACGCTGGAGTCCTTTCCCGGCGGCAAGCCCCTGCCCAAGCGGGTGAACATCGTTCTCTCCCGCAACCCCGATTACGTGCGTGAGGACGTCATCATTGCCCGGGGCTATGCCCAGCTTCAGGAAATCCTGGCGCCTTACGCACCGGATGAGGTCATGCTCTTGGGCGGGGACAGCGTCTACTACGCGCTCATTGACTGCTGCACAGGCGCGATTGTCACCCACGTGCAGGCCGAAGCGCCGGCGGACAAGTTTTTCCCCAACCTGGAGCAAATGCCAAACTGGGAAAAAATCTCCTGCTCTGATGAGATGGAAACAAACGGCTACCGCTTCACCATTTGTGAATACAAGAACAACAGGGTCAAACCCCTGCCAGAAAATTAAAACTTTGGAGGACGCAACATGAAAATCGGTCTTAGCTCCTACTCCCTGGTCGGCTTGCTCTCCCGCGGCGAAATGAGCCTGGAAAACGCCATTGAATGGGCCGCCCAGAACGGCGCGGACGTCTTTGAACTGGTGCCCTTTGGCTTCCGCCTGGATGACGAGCACACCGGCAAGATTGACACAGACAGAATCAAAGGCCTCAAAAAGCTGGCCAAGGACGCCGGCATCCGCCTGTGTAACTACTCCGTCTCCGGCAACCTGCTGCAGGAAGGCGATGAGCAGCAAAAAGAAATTGAGCGCCTCTGCCATGAGGCGGACATCGCTTCTGAGCTGGGCCTGTCCATCATGCGCCATGACATCGGCGGCTGGGGCCGCAAGCTGTCTGAGAACACCGGCGTGCACTTTCAGGAGATGCTGCCCCGCATGACCGAGGCCACCATCAAGGTGTCCGAGTATGCCAAGAAAAAGGGCGTGATGACCCTGCTGGAAAACCACGGCCAGTTTGTCAACGGCACCGACCGCGTGCAATTGGTCATTGACGCCGTCAACAAGGCCACCGGCAACTACGGCCTGCTGGTTGACACCGGCAACATCATCTGCGTGGATGAGGAC
>CAZHPW010000079.1:0-11175 GCA_964534515.1 uncultured Christensenella sp. | reverse complement strand
GCGCTCAGTATACCATAAAACAAGCGGTTTATCCAGTGTTTTCAACGTGTTGCGGGTTTTTCAGCAAGCCCTAAATATAGTTTTGCTGCAAAAAAAGTAATATCTCTAGTCGCCATACCAGACGAAATATTCATGGCAAGAGGCATTTCGCTCGGCACTTCCGTTGGTCTAAATAGCGCAACAATCTATATTAAACAAAACCAGACTATTGGTGGTTTGGTAGAATATGATGAAAAGAACGATGAATGGAAGATACCGGACCGATTTTTCTCGGTATTTGAGGATGGAAAATTAACATTAAAACACCCGACCATTGGCCTTGGTGACCTTGTTAGTGTGGACGCTGGCAGTGAGCTGAGAGTTTTCATTATTAGGACAGGGCGTAATTACATTCAACTGGCATGGATAGATGATGAAGGAAGTATAATCAAAGAGCCTATCAATGAAATGCGAGCATACATTACAAGAACCAGAGATTCATCTTCATACACAAACCCTTCGACACTACAAATCAGCAATGGAAATATCTGGGTGTTTGGAATATTTGAAAAGTAATTTCAAGATATAACTGGCAAATACATAGAACTTAGACTAGTATTACATAAAAGTGTTGGCCCCTGCCGCGATATTCGGCAGGGGCCAACGAACTGTTATTACCTATTAGAGGAGGTAGTTGTCATCCTCGGGGCTGATGAGGGACTTGGGATCGTAATCGGTCTTGATTTCTTCCCACTTGGCCTTGGCGCGGTTCTCGCCGGGCACGTTGAGCTCCGGATGCGCGTTGTTGGCGGCGTGGTTGTTTTCGCGGCTGTTGCGGGGCGGCAGGTTCAAATCAACGTCTTCAAACTTGATGTTGAGCGCCTTGGCCAGCTCACGGCCGTAGTTCTCATCCGCCAGGTAGCAGTTGAGGATGTGGCGGTGCTTGATTTGCAGGGTGCTGTCCCCCATGTTGCGGGCGGTGTTTTCCACCAGCACGCGGCGCTGGTCATCCGTCATGGCGCGGTAGAGCTGTCCGGGCTGGGTGTAGTAATCATCATCATCCGCGCGGAAGTCATAGCGGTAGGCGTCGCCGGCGGCCTGCATGGGCTGGTAGTTGTCATTGGTCTCCACCCAGTTGCCATAGGAGTTGGGCTCCACATGGACCTCGCTGCCCAGGTTGCCGTCCACACGCATCTGACCGTCACGGTGGAAGGAGTGCGGGTGCTTGACGCCCTTGGGGGCGTTGACCGGAATCATGTGATGGTTCACGCCCAGGCGGTAGCGCTGCGCGTCGCCGTAGGAGAAGAGGCGGGCCTGGAGCATCTTGTCCGGGGAGAAGCTGATGCCGGGCACGACGTTGGCGGGGGTGAAGGCGGCCTGCTCGACATCGGCGAAGTAGTTGGCCGGGTTGCGGTTTAACTCAAACTCGCCCACGGGAATCAAGGGATACTCAGCCTTGGGCCACATCTTGGTCAGGTCAAATGGGTTGTTCTTCATAGCGGCGGCCTGCTCTTCCGTCATCAGCTGCACATAGACCTTCCACTTGGGGAACTGCTTTTGCTCAATCGCCTCATACAAATCCCTCTGGTGGCTCTCACGATCCATGCCCACCACGGCATCCGCTTCCTGATCAGTAAGGTTGGAAATACCCTGCTGGGAGCGGAAGTGGAACTTGACCCAGGTACGCTGATTGTCCTTATTAATAAAGGAATAGCTGTGGCTGGAGAAGCCGTGCATGGTGCGGTAGGAGGAGGGAATGCCGCGGTCGGACATGACGATGGTGACCTGGAGCAGGGCCTCAGGCAGGGAGGACCAGAAATCCCAGTTGGTGTTGGCAGAGCGCATGTTAGTCCTGGGGTCGCGCTTGACAGCGTGGTTCAAGTCGATGAACTTGAGCGGGTCACGGAAGAAGAACACCGGGGTGTTGTTGCCGACCACGTCCCAGTTGCCATCCTCGGTATAGAACTTCAGAGCGAAGCCGCGGATATCGCGCTCCGCGTCAGCGGCGCCGCGCTCACCGGCAACGGTGGAGAAGCGGGCGAACATCTCGGTCTTCTTGCCGATTTCGGAGAAGACCTTGGCCTTGGTGTACTTGGTGATGTCATGGGTGACGGTGAAGGTGCCAAAAGCGCCTGAGCCCTTGGCGTGCATGCGGCGCTCCGGAATGACCTCGCGGTCAAAGTGCGCCATCTTTTCCTGGAACCAGACATCCTGCATCAGCATGGGGCCGCGGACGCCCGCGGTCATCACATCCTGATTGTTTTCAACCGGCGCGCCGGCGGCGGTGCGCAATTGCGGGTTTTCACCGACAGCGTCGTTGCGGCTTAAGCCTTTGTATTCGATTCCGTTTTTTTCCATGGGGTTTTTCATCCTTAAACAGACCTCCTTCATATAATTGGTAGATTGGAATTGTGTCGTTTCTCTTATACCCCATGCCGGGGCAGATATAACGCTTGCAAACATAAGTGTTTGTAAGGCAGCCGCCCACGCACTTGTGAAGGAAAGAAATACTTGTTAAACTATTGCGCAGGGAAGTTGAAAATGATCAAATGATGCCGGATAGGAGGATGTTGTTTTGATGGAATATGACCCGACAATCGCGCCCAATGAGCAGGACCTGGAATCCGGGCTGAGGCTGATGGAATCGGTCATCGGCGGGCGATGGAACCCCCTGATACTGTTTCAGTTGGAGCATGGCGCCATGTCCTACACCGACATCCGCAACAGCATCGATTACATCAGCGACACCGAACTGCAAAGAAAATTGAACACCCTGATTGACAGCAAATTGGTGGTGAAGGGCAACGGCGAGGACGCGAGAAAGCGCGAGTATGTGCTGACCCCTTACGGCGAAGACATCGCGCATACCCTGCACCCCATCCTGGACATTTCCCAAACGCACAAGGAGTTGACTTAAGGCTCCGGGCTGAATCAGTCCCAAGGAATTGGTTGGAAAACTGATTATGAACAAACGGTAAAATCTATGAAAATACCGGGAAAATTGACAGACGGACGCGCTGAACATAGTCAGCGCGTCCGTTTTTTGGTGGTATAATCCATACAAGCACTATGCTGCTACTAAAGGAGGGTACTATGAAAAATTCCAAGATGAGACTGACAGCGCTGCTTGTGGCACTGATGATGCTGCTTGGCCTTGTCCCCGCCCTGGCCGAGAGCCCGGCGGAGTCCCCGATGGCCGCGTTCTTAAAGAGCGGCAAGAACATCAAAACCGAGTTCACCCTGGAAGTTAACCCCATGCTGGGCGGCCTGATTGTCAATTTGACAGGCGGCCAGGCGGATGAGGCGACGATGAACACCATCAATACCATCGTCAACGCCTTCAACAAATTAAAGGGCACCTTCGTGATGTCCCAGACCGGCGTCTCTGGCGTGTATGGCACGGAAACCGGCAACCTGATGGACATGCAGGCCTCCTTTGAAGCCGACGGCAGCAACATCAAGATGACCAGCAGCATGCTGCCCGGCCTTTACGCGACGGTAGACCCCGAGTTTATCGCCAAGTTTGCCGGCCAGATGAACACCCAGGCCATGAACCAGGAGCAGATGCAGAAACTGGTCCTGCCCTACCTGGCCGTTGTCCAGGAAGAGGTCGCCAAGGTTCAGCAGGCCGCGCCCGCTGAGGAAGGCAGCTTTGAAACCCCGCACGGCACCTTCACCAAGCAGACCAAACTGCCCGTGACCAGCCACATGCTGGCCGGCCTGGTGGTCAAACTGGGTGAAGTCTACGCCCAGGACGAAGCCGCCCAGCAGTTCATCAAAGAGATGAACCAGGCCAACCAATCCATGAACCAGAGCATGGACATCCCCAGCCAGGACGCGCCGGCCGCCGAAGGCAGCCTGCCCCCGGCTGAAGGCGTGCAGATCGCGCCCCCTAGCGAAGACCCCATCAAGGACCTGGTCACATCCGCTCAGGAAGCGCTGAGCCGCGAAGACAGCACCCTGTTTAACCTGACCGCCTATGAAAATGATGCCAAGGTCTTTTTGAACCTGGAAACCCTGCCGGAAGACCCCCAGCAGACCAATGTGCAGGTGTTGGCCGACAAGGGCGACCTGACCACAGCCAAGGAAAGCAACTTTGAAGTCAAGATGCTCATGGGCGGCCCCAAAGCCCTGGGCGAAGACGGTAACCCCGTTGTTGAGGCGACCGACTGGGTCGCGCTGGAGCAGAGCATCCTCTCCGGTGAGAACTATTCCGCCACCCTGGTCAACCTGAGCGTCAAGGCCAACAATTTGAGCGAAACCCACGGCACAAGTAATGTTAACGTGTCCCTGATGGCCGGCGGCATGAACCTGGGCATCGCGGTTGATACCGACGCCGATTTGGCCACCATGGTATCCACCACCAAGGTCGCACTGAGCGTCATGATGCCTGACCCCCTGCTGGTGGTGACCGTGACCTCCAACCCGACTGAGGAAGCGCCCGTGGCCCCCGTGACTGAAGGCGCCAAGGAAGTGGTTCTGCGTGAGGAAATCAGCGAGGAAGACCAGAAGCTGGTTGAGGAAGCCATGGGCAATGTTGGCGCCGCCTTGCTGCAGAAATTAAACGCCGCGCTGCCGGAAGAGGCCCCCGCCATCATCAAGCTGATTCAGGACAGCATGGCCGCCCCCTCCCCCGACGCGGAAACCATCCCCGAGCCCGTCCTTGAGCCGGAGACCGAAGGCGGCGCTGAAAGCGGAGTTGAGACCGAAACCGAGGTGGAAACCGAAGCCGAAGACGGCAAATAAACCACAAACCTTAAAAGCGGAGCCATTTGGCTCCGCTTTTTTATATGGCATCGGGCTTGCGGAGACAGACAAGGGACAGGTATACTGAAAACCAAAGGAAGTGACAAAATGAACGAACAGGATTTAAGAGAAACATTTATCTCATCAAAAACCGAATTCACCGGCAAAATCATCACCGTGGAGCAGTGGCGCGTGTCCCTGCCAAACGGCCAGGAAGCGGGGCGGGAAATCGTCAAGCACAATGGGGCTGCCGCCGTGGTGCCGGTTGACAGCCGGGGCATGGTGACCCTGGTTCAGCAGCACCGGGTGGCCATTGACCGCATCACGCTTGAAATTCCCGCGGGCAAGTTGGATGCCCCGGATGAGGACCCCTTCCTCTGCGCCAAGCGCGAGCTGGAGGAGGAAACGGGCCTGATTGCGGGCAAGTGGCAGAAAATGGCCCATGTGGTCACTACCCCCGGCTTTTGCACGGAGCGCATCGCGCTTTACCTGGCGACCGAGCTGACCCAGGCCAAGGCGCACACCGACCCGGATGAGTTCTTAAACCTGGTCAAGATGCCCCTGAATGAGGCTGTCCTCTTGGTTGAATCCGGGCAGATTGAGGACGCCAAGACCTGTCTGGCCCTCCTAATGGCGCACCGCGCCCTCAACCAGCCCGTCCACCTGTGGCAGGAAGGCGCCAAGCCCAACTGTCAGGGCAAGGACTGCTACCCGCAGGCCAAGGGCTGATTTGACATGAGCGCGACGCAGAAAACGCCTTGGTTTCTAAAGCGCTTGACGTTGAGCGATGACAAGCCCGCCGGGCGTGACATCAGGACGGACAGGCTTCTGCTGCGCCCGCTGCGATACCGGGACGCCAAGGACTTTTATGAGTACGCGAAAAACCCGGCGGTGGCCCGGTATGTGCTTTGGGACCCGCACACCAGCTTAAACCAGACGCGCGCCATCCTGACCAGCCAGATGGCGCAGAGCAAGCAGGAGAACCTGTATACCCTGGCCATTACGCTGAGAAAATCCGGCCGTATGGTCGGCACGATTGGCCTGGTCACCAGGGATTGGGACAACCACTCCGCCGAGGTCGGTTTCTCTCTGGCCCAGGACTGCTGGGGGCAAGGGCTGATGACAGAAGCGCTGATTGGCTACCTGCGGTTTTTGTTTGAGCGGAATGACTTCCACCGGATTGAAGCCCAGCACGATGTAGACAACCCCGCTTCCGGCAGCGTGATGAAAAAAGCCGGAATGCAGGCGGAGGGCGTGCTCAAGGAAAAGGTCTACTACAAGAAGCGCTATGCCAGCGTGGTGCTCTACGCCTGCCTGAAGGATGAGTGGCTGAAAGCGCACCCATAAGCCATTATCAATTGACTAAAAAACAGCCTTTCGGCTGTTTTTTGTTTGCAGAGTTTTAGTTTGTCAGTTCAGTCGCGCCTGTCCAGGGCGTTTTTTAAGCCTCCCAACAGCTCCAGCGGCGCGGCGTGGAAGACCTCAAAATTGTAGGTGCCGGTGTAGGGCAACGCGATGAGGCGTTCAAAGATGGCGCGCCAGTTGAGGCTGCCGGTGCCGGGCACCCAGTGGCACTCGTTCTGGCCGGTGAGGTAGTCGGACAGGTGGGTGTTGACCACCCATTTACCGCAGACATCCAGGAAATTTTCCTGCGTTTCGTGGAAGAGGTGGGTGGTGTCCATGCAGACGTCGCAGATTTCGCCGTTCATGGTGAGCAGGGCCATCTCCACTGAAGTCCTGCCCAGGCAGGTGCGCGGCAGGTTTTCAAGCGCCAGGCGCTTGCCCTTGTCCCTGGCGATGGGCGCCAATTCCGCAAGGCTTTTTTGGCAGGCCAGGATGTGTTTGTCCCTGTCCTCTTCTTTAATCGGCTCAAAGCTGGGGTGGATGACCAGGTTGACGCCGTCCAGCGGCTCAAGGGTATTCAACAGCTCCTTGTGCGCCTTGAGCGCGCCTTGCCGGATGCCCTCATCCGGTGAGGAGATGTCCCAATAGCGGCCAAAGGGGATGTGCCAGGAGGTAATTTTAAGCCCCGAATCCTTCAGGGGCTGGTATTGGGCTTTCAAGAAATCATCGATTTCCGAAAGGTTGATGGGCTCGTGATAATGAACGGGTAGGTCAAACTCCGTCGCCGTGAAACCGGCTTTGAAAAATTGCTCAGCCTTGTGGCAGGTCTCCTGCCCCAGGCTGATGCTGAGTTCCAGGTCATGTCCAAGCAATTGCATGCTTGCGTCCTCCTGTCAAAGGGGATGGAGCCCGCCAAAAGGCGGGCTCCGGTTGAATTATTGGACGGCGTCTTTGGCATCCTGGTAAATCTTGACGACTTCCTCAAGGCCCAGGGATTTGAGCCGCTCAATGAAGGCCGGGTATTCGGCTTCAATGTCGCCCTGGCCGGTCAGCCAGGCAACTTCCTGCTCAATCATAGCGTTGCGCAGCGGGGTCATGAGAACGGCGATGCGCTCATTGGCTTCAGGGGAGATGACGACCGTGGGATAGAACTCCTTGGCGGCAAAAGGCGCGTAGACGGAGGACAGTTTGTACTTCAGGTCGGTGCGCTTGGAGCCCATGGAGCCATCCGGGTAGACAGTGTCAAATTTCTCCACCATCTGGTCCGTGAGCAGGGCGGGCAGGCCGCGGGTTGAGGTCTGCAGCAGCCACTCATCGCCGTTGACGCCTTCGGGCGGGGCGATGCGCGTCCAGGAGCCATCCTCATTCTTGCGGGTATGGGTTTCAAACTGGCCCCAGATTTCCTGGATGCTGTTGTCAGGGGTGTAGAGGTAGTCCGCCCAACGGGCGAGCAGCTCGGGGTTTTCCGCGGTGGAGGCGATGCACAGGCGGTTGGTGTTGATGCCGGCGGCCTGGTTTTCCCAGAGCACCGTGCCGTCAGGACCCGCCAGCGGGGGCAGGGGCACATAGGTCTCATCCCCGGTGCCCAGCTCGTTGTCAGCGCCCAGAATGCGGGCATTGCCAACGGTGGAGTTGCCGGTCCAGTCGATGAACACGCCGTACACCTCGGTCTCTTCCAGGCCCTTGGCGTAGTAGCGCTTGGAATCCTGGGTGTAGGCTTCAGGGTCAATCAGCCCCGCGTCCCACAGGCCGCGGATGTACTTGGCAGCATTGATGTAGCGCTCATCCTGCACGGCGTAAAAGGCTTTGCCTTCCTGGACGTTTAATTGGTTGGCCATGCCGATGATGCCAAAGGGAGCGTACAGGAGGGCTGAGGGCGTCTCGGCCCAGCCGCCGTAGACAAAGGACAGCGGGATTTCATCCGCCTGGCCGTTGCCATTGGGGTCATTCTCTTTAAACGCGGTCAAGACAGCCTGGAGTTCCTCCGTGGTGGTGGGCATCTCAAGGCCCAGTTTGTCCAGCCAGGTTTTGTTGATGAAGGCGGTGGTTTTGACATACACGCCATTGCCAGGCCAGACAGAGTAGGTGTTGATTTGGGGCAGGCCGTAGATTTTGCCATCGGGCATGGTGACCGCGGTCTTGACAGCGGGCATGGCTTCCAGGATGGCAGAGAAGTTGGGCATGTACTCCAGGTAATCCGAGATGGGCAGCAGCGCGCCCGCCATGCCGTAGGTCAACACCTGGGTGTTGTCCAGGGTGTTGACGAAGATGTCAGGCAGTTCGCCGGAGGCGAAGGTGGTGGCGATGCGCTCCGCCTTGGAGGTGGAGGGCACGATGGTCCAGTCAAACTGGACATTGGTCTCCGCCTCGCGCATTTCGTAGAGCGGCTTGGTGTTGGCGTCACCCGTGTCCAACGCGTGCTGAACCACCATGGCAGTGTAGGTGACCGGGGTGTCCGTTAAGGGAAGCTGCGGGACGGTGATGACCGGTTCCGCGGCCGCGCCCAGGACGGACAGCAGCATGAGCAGGCAGAGCAACAGGGATGTCAGTTTTTTCATTTGTTACCTCCAAGACTTATATTAATCAGCCCTTGACAGAGCCAATCATGACGCCTTTGACAAAGTACTTTTCCACAAAGGGGAAGATGATGAGCAGCGGCAGCGTGCCCGCGATAACCACGATGTACTTGACGGATTCGGAGATGCGCAGCAATTCCACCACGGCGGTCGCGTTGTCGATGTTTTCCCCGGTCTGGGCGGATTGCATGGCAACCTCGGCCTTGAGCAGGATGTCGCGCAGCACCAGTTGCAGGGGGTACATGTTCTCCCTGGTGATGTAGAGCATGGCGTTCCAGTAGGACAACCAATGCCCCACCGCGTAAAACAAGCCGATGACCGCGATGATGGCGGTGGAGTTGGGCAGGACGATTCTCATGAAGAAGCCGAAGTTGGAACAGCCGTCAATCTGCGCGGCCTCGTGCAGTTCATCGGGGATGGATGTGGTTAAGAAGGTGCGCGTGATGATCAGGTTCCAGGTGGAAATGGCGCCGGGCAGCACCAGAGCGCCGATGGTGTTGAGCAGGCCCAGGTTCTTGACCAAAAGGTAGGTGGGAATCATGCCGCCGCCAAAGAACATGGTGATGAGCACCATCCAGTTGAGCGGCTTCCTTAGCGCAAAGCCCTTGCGGGAGAGAACAAAGGCGCCTGTCATGGTGAGGGTGAGGTTTAAGAGGGTGCCTATCACCGTGTAGACTGCCGTATTGGCATAGCCGCGCCAGAGGGCGTCGTTCTCCATGACCCGTTTGAAGCCCTCATAGTTGGAGCCCTTGGGGAATAGCAGAACACGGCCGGAAAAAACCTCAGAGGGCGAAGAAATGGCTGAGATGACCACCAGGTACATGGGGTAGAAGAAAATGAGCGTCAATACCAACAGAATCAGGCCATTGATGACGTCAAAACGCAGGTTGCCCCGGTTTTTGGACTGTTTGAGCCAGAAGGTTTTCTTGTTCTTATCCATCTTCTCCCCCTCCTTAAAGAATGCCGCTTCCGGAAAAGCGTTTGGACAGGGTGTTGGCGAACAGGAGCAGGATGAAGTTGACAACGGAGTTGAACATGCCAATCGCGGAAGAATAAGAATATTGCCCGGACAGCAAACCCGCCTTGTAAGAATAGGTGGACACAATTTCAGTGACGGAGATGTTGGTGGCGCTTTGCATGAGGTAGACCTTCTCATGCCCCACGCTCATCAGCCCGCCCACCGCCAATATCAGGGTGATGGACATGGTGGGCAGGATGGTGGGGATGTCAATGTGCCAGACGCGCTGAAATTTACTGGCGCCGTCCACCGTGGCCGCCTCATAGAGCTCCGGGTTGACGCTGGTGAGCGCACCGGTGTAGATGATGGTGCTCCAGCCGGCGCCCTGCCAGATGCCGGAGATGAGGTAGGTCGGCAAGAAAGAGCTGGCTTTGGTAAAATCCACCGCCTCACCGCCCAGCGCGCGGACAATCTGGTTGATGGCGCCCACCTGGTTGTTGGTAAACAGCGCCAGCATGCCGACCACGACAACGGTTGACACGAAATGGGGCATATAAAATACGGTTTGCACAGTTTTGCGGAAGTGCTTGGACGGCATGGCGTTGAACATCAGCGCTAATAGAATGGGCAAGGGATAGCTGAACAAAAGCGAGGCCAGGGAGATGCGCAGGGTGTTGCCGATGTACTGATAGCTGGAGGGCATGCTTAAGAAGTTCACAAAGTGCTTGAACCCCACAAAGGTGCTGCCGGCCATGCCCCGCCAGGGGTTGTAGTCCATAAAGGCAATCTGGAGGCCATACATGGGCCCGTAGCAGAAGACAACGTAATAAACCACCATGGGGATGGCCATCAGGTAGAGATCCCAATTACGGGTGGCATCCCGCCGCAAGTAGCGCCAGAAACGCAATACGATTCCCTCCCCTCATATTCAATCCGTACAACGTCATATTAGCAGGCTTATGTATAATTTACCACTTAAAAAGCAAAATCCAGGTAAAATATCATACATGTTGCACATATGTGCAATTCCCTTCATTTTTGATATGTTTGATATAGACAAATAAAATGGGTTCTAAATATTCTACGAAGAAATCTAAATTTGATGCTTGACAAAAGCAGCAAGATAAGATAGATTAGTTTTTGCGCCGCAAGGCGTGTGACGCGGGGTAGAGCAGTTCGGTAGCTCGTCGGGCTCATAACCCGGAGGTCGAGGGTTCAAGTCCCTCCCCCGCAACCATTTTGGCGGCGTAGCTCAGCTGGCTAGAGCATTCGGTTCATACCCGGAGTGTCGTTGGTTCAAATCCGACCGCCGCTACCACGTCGCAAATCCGGCACCTGTGAGGGCGCCGGATTTAATTTTGATGAGCCGGATACTTGCCGTTTTATGCAGTTAGTTCGGACTTGCGGGAATCAGACGACATCTTCCTTCAGGTCGCCCCTTTTGATGAGGTCAGACAGCATTTCCTCATGCAGTTTCGCGTCGATCCGGTAATATTTTCGATACAGAAGATAGCTGATGAGCAGGCAGAGCAGCGGCAGCAGGAGCATGGCGCCCTTCATGAGGGCGACGCC
>CAZHPW010000078.1:0-11190 GCA_964534515.1 uncultured Christensenella sp. | reverse complement strand
GCCGCTTCCGTGATGGCCAGGTCCGGGCTTTCAAGAAGCATCCAGATGATGGCCATAATGAGGGAATAGGCCATGTAAACAATCAGGGAGGTCAACAGGTTCTTGGTCAGACTGACCGCCAGAGCGCAGACAATCAACATTCCCAAGAGAGCGATATGGACAAAACTCATTCGTCTTCCTCCATCAAGTGTTCGGGACTCAAAGGTAACTGATGCCATTGAGGGTTCATGGTAACTTCCAGCCGGGCAATCAGATGGCTGTTGACGGGGCTAGAGAACCACAGGAAAATGATGATTAAAATCAGCTTAAACACCGTCCAGATGTCCGGCGCGTTGAAGGTCAAGCCAATCAAGCAAAAAAGAATTCCCAGGGTGTCGCCCATGGCAGCGGCGTGCATTCTGTTTAAGACGTAGTCAAACTTGTAAACGCCGACCACCGCTGTAATCATGATGAGAAGGCCGGAAACCAGGAAACCGACAGTCAAGACAAAACGAAGCCAATCAAGCATTCAGCTGTTCCTCCTTCTCCATTTTTGCCTTGCGCTCCAGGAAGACGCCCATGTACACCTTGCACAGCACGACAACGGCCAGGAAGCTGATCATCGCGTAGAGCATGGACACGTCCACCAGGTAGCCTTCTCTGAGCAGCATCGCTACGACGCCCACCATAATCATAATTTGGGTGCCAATCATGTTGATGGCGACAATCCTGTCAGCGATGGATGGACCTTTGACGGCGCGGATGAAAGCCAGAATCACGAGGATGATTAAAACAGCCAGAGCACCGATATATAAGACGCGGTACGCATTTTCAAGTATCATTGCTGTTTCTCCTCAAACCATTTGGCTTCCTTGTCAAGCAGTCTTCGTTCAAACTCGCTGTTGATGAGCCCGTCTTCCAGGCTTTCATCCAGGCAATGAACCAGGTACTCATCGCCGTTGAGGTTCACTGTGATGGTGCCGGGTGTTAAGGTGATGCAGTCGGCCAGGGTCACCCTCGCGGCCTTGCTCTTCAGTTTGGTCTTGAAGACGGACAGCTTGGGAACCACAACCTCCTGGTCAGTCAAAATCATTCGCATGACCGCGAAGTTGGCCAGGGTAATTTCCTTGATCAACAGCCAGACATACTGAAGATAGCCGGGCAGGAAACGAAAAATCTTCCACTGATTCTTCGCGTTCAGGGAAGGTGCCACAAACTTTTTGACAAACCATGATAATGCAAGCGAAATAACAACGCCAAAGATGACCAGCTCAAGGGTCACTTTGCCATTGAAAATAATCCACAGGCAAAACAAGGCCAGCGTAACCAATTTCTCACCCTCTTCTTTCTAAATAAGAACATTCTGTGACTGAGTCCATACAAATTATAGCGTTACAAATAAGAATGTCAAATGTTTCCTTGCGTTTTCTAAGGTCAGCGAAAATCACGAAATCGCATGTAATCGCAAGCGATTTGCCCGATGACACGCGGGGAGGGGGGAGGGGTTGGCGCGGGGGATGGACGCTTAAATATAGGACAAACTTTCAGGAGAAACTATTTAGTACAATTTAAATACATCTTTGCTTGAGAAGAGGGGAAAAGCGTGACCTATCCAAGGATTCTACGGGCTTGCATTTGCGCTTTTACGCACAATTCCGCTGCTTTGAAAGCATGCTCCTGGGTCATTGCGAGCTCTGTGCGATGGATGCAGTCCTGAATCAGCCGTCCAAAGAAGGGGAAACCCACCTTGCCCTTCACGGAGAAACGCTGTTCCCCATCTCGGTTGACGAGTAGAACCACGTCGCTTTCGGCATTTTCACTGGTGATGTCAATATACTTACGGATTTCGATGTAGCCCCTGGTGCCCAGAATGATGGTTCGCCCATCGCCCCAGGAACGCAAGCCATCCGGCGTGAACCAGTCAACACGGAAATAGTTGGTGCTTCCGTTGTTAGCCACCAGGTTGGCTTCACCGAAGTCCTCCAGCTCCGGATACTCTGGATGCGCGTAATTGGCAACCTGGCTGCTGACAACCTGGGCGTCTGTCGCGTTGGCATAAAAGAGGAACTGCTCAATCTGATGGCTGCCGATATCACACAGAATGCCGCCATACTCTTCCTTATTAAAGAACCAATCAGGCCGGCTCTTCGCGTTTAAGCGGTGGGGTCCAAGCCCGATGACCTGAATGACCTTGCCTACCGCGCCTTCCATAATCAACTGCTCGGTGAATACCGCGCTTTCCACATGAATGCGCTCGGAGTAGTAGACCATGTATTTCTTGCCTGTTCTTTGAACGGCAGCCTTCGCGGCGTCCAATTGCTCAAGCGTGGTCAGAGGCGCTTTATCGGTAAAGTAGTCCTTCCCGGCTTCCATCACCTCAATGCCCAGCGCGCAGCGCAGGTTGGTGACCGCGGCTGAAGCAATTAATCTGGTATCCGGGTCGCCCAACACCTGCTCTTTGCTATGGGCAATCTGGGTTTGGGGGAAAGCCGCTTTGAAAGCCATAACCTTGTCCGGGTCCGGATCATAGACATATTTTAAACTAGCTCCCGCTTCCAATAAGCCGTTGCACATGCCATAGATGTGGCCGTGGTCCAGAGCGATCACAGAAAAGTAAAACTCCCCAGGTTTTACCACCGGATGTGACCGGCCTTTGGGAGCGTAATTCATGCCGTCATTATTCATAATGCCTCCATCATCAACCGATTTCTGCCTTGGATTCGTATATGTTTCATTCTATATAAAGATGCGACTAATGGCAATCAGATTGGTTGCCATGAATGTATGTGCATTAAAACGATGATTAGTAGGCATATAGCAGAATCTACCAATTATGACAAATATACTCAAATTAGAAACACATTCTTAAAAATATAAAAGAAATAATGATGCAAATATTACGAATGTATGTTATAATCATTAAACATTAACTGTGATGCACAAGGAGAGGTCCATGCAAAACTGGTTGTCACTGCCCGGCAGACTATCATTAAAAGAAGCGCCCTTCCGTCAAAAGCTGACGCTGGCGCAAAAAGCCATTGTTCACTGGGCAAAGGTAGATGATTACGCGGCGATTTTGGACATGGATTGCACCAATGGCCAATTGCTTCAGTACTATTTGAAACGGTATCGTCTCCGCGCCTGCGGCATGGCGTCTGATACCACGGAGTTGGACTCTTCCCAGAATCTGTTACAAAACGCCGCTGAGGTTCTCAAAGCGGACAAGTATGATATTCCTTGGCTTTCAGAAAGCTTTGATTCCGTGTTCATGACCCGGCCCATCTACAACGCCGCGCAGACTGAAACAATTATCAAAGAAGCCAAGCGGGTGATGAAGCCGGGTGCTCAGTTTGTTATCGCGGTTCCGGGCTTGCACCTGCCGTCCAGGTTTGGCATGATGAGCGAGCGCCGCAACAATTCGTATCCATATAACCCTTACTACCTGATGGATATCCTGCACCAAGAGGGCTTTATGGACGTCTCCATGCGGCTATCGTCCTTCCGCTACGCGACAGTGATTGCCCACGCGGCTTCACTGCCTGCCTCATGAAAACCCGGAAGGCAAGCCTGCCTCAATCATTCATAAACGGGACGCCGCGTTTTCGGCGGCTGACGGCCCTTCTACTGACGCTGATTGTTATTGGCGTCAGTTTTCATGCTCAGGCTTCTGCATCACCCTTCCCAAGTAAAGTTCGTGTGCTCCTGACAGAATTTCAAAAGCTGACGCAGATTGAAATTGGCATCCATGGCGCCTACTCCCTGGATGAGAAGACCAGCTTCCAAAAAGGCAGCCGGATTCAGGTAGCCGTTGTGAATGACAGCCTGCAGATAAGTTATGAAGGTATGGTTTATTTGGCGGGCAAATCCTTGCTCCTGAAGCAGCATCAATCTGAGAACTTTGAAGAAGCCGGGCTTCGGCTCGCCGGACAAATGAACCTCTATCCCGGTGATTTATTTGTAAATCAGAAAAATGGGGAATTGGAGTTGGTTACTTCCCTGCCGATTGAACGCTACCTTCAAGGGGTTGTGCCCTACGAAATGGCGGATGAATTTCCTCTGGAAGCGCTCAAAGCGCAAGCTGTCGCAGCCAGAACCTATACCTTGGCGCATTTGGACGCCGGCCAGCACTACGACCTGGTAGATAACACCAATGACCAGGTCTATCGTGGCATCAACAACGATAAGGTGAACGCAATCAAAGCCGTACGGGAAACCAGTGGGCTTGTTCTTTACTATCAAAACAGATTGGCGAACTGTCTTTATACTGCCAGCAACGGCGGCTATACCGAATCCGCCTTCAACGCCTGGGGGAGGGAACACATACCATACCTGGATATCAAAAAGGACCCCTATGACCTGGAAAATCCATTGAGCATCGTCAGAAGCGCGAGTATTCCCAAAACCCCGAGCGATAAAGTTGAAGCGCAGACCGCCGCATTCTACCAGCATTTTTTAGACATTTTAACGGAGCAAATAAAAGCTTCAGGTGCGGCGGTAAATGACCTGAGCATTCAGTCTATCAAGGCCATGACCCCGCATACCCCCAAGGACGCGAAACACCCGGATGGCGTCATGACCAAACTGAGAGTAGATTTGGTCGTTCAGACCAAGACGATGGTTGAAGTGCGAAACACCGACAACGATACTGAAATCAGCTTGACAGCGCCGCAAAGCACAGAACCGGTGAATCAAGACAGCGAACAAAAGAAATATGTAGAGAAAACTGAACTAAAAGAATACGCGCTTGACCTGCCGGTGTTTCCGGATGCTGAGCAATTGCTCGCCCTGTCTATCAACAGAAATGAAAATGAAATCATCAGCGTTGCGGAATCTGAACATGAATTCAAAGTGCAGTTTCGGCGATATGGGCATGGCGTCGGCATGAGTCAAAGAGGCGCCGAGTGGATGGCTAAAAGCCATCAGCAAACCTTTGAGCAAATCCTGCAGTTTTACTATCCGGGTACAGACTTAAAAAAACATGAGATGATAGATGATCCCCTGCCCACTCTGTCTTCTGCCTTCCTGACAACCCCTGGGCCGCCGCCCACAGCCACACCGCGGCCTACCCTGATGCCGCAAAGCCAGAAACCTTTGGAGGGGCAAACCCTCGCCCATGTCACCGGGATAGAGACCAACTCCTCCCTGAATCTAAGGTCCAAACCTGATTACCTTGGGGACATTGTAACGCGCCTGTACTATGGCCAGGAGCTGCTTGTCTTAAAGCGCTTGGAAGATGGCTGGCTTGAAGTTAAAACCGATGCTGTTCAAGGTTTCATCAGGGAAGAGTTCGTTATTATTCAATCGGACATCTAATCCGCTTTGTTTTAAACTGGACGCTTGCTGTACAATGGTTACAGCAAGCGTTTTTATGTGGATGATGTTTGCTGACAAGGAGGACAAAATGAAACCCATTTTAAAACCGGACATGTTGGAGTTTATGATGGACATACGCTTCAACAATAACAAAGCATATTTCCTGGAAAACAAAGAGGAATATGAGCGCAAAGTCAAACAACCTTATCATCAGTTGATTGATGCCTTGGCACCGACCATGCTGCAGATTGACAGCGGCATGGAGGTCAGACCGTACAAAGTATTATCCAGAATCTACAGAGACACCAGGTTCTCAAGAGACAAGTCCCCAATGCGTGACCATCATTGGCTGGCTTTTCGCCACGCGGGAGAGCCAAGGGACCAGGCGGTGATGTTCTGGTTTGAGGTCAGGTTGGAAGTTGTCAGTTGGGGCTTGGGCTTTTGGGGTGAGAACAAGAAAGCCATGGAATTGTTAAGGCGAAGAATGCTCGCGTCCCCTGATGAAATTATTGACTTGCTCAAGGAACTGCGTAAAGCGGGCTTTGTTGCGGAGGGAAATGCTTACGCGAGGATGGCTCTGCCAGAAGGTTTAAGACCGGAGCTGCATGGTTTCTATCGCCTCAGGGACATCTATGTAACCAAGGCAAACGTTAATCCCAAGAGTATTTTTGAACCGGGATTTGAAAAACAGTTGGCCGCCGACTTCATGGCGCTGGCGTCCATGTATCGCTTGCTGCGCGGATGTTATGAGTTATCCATAAATCAAACCTAATCCTGATAATACAGACCTTTTGTTGTAATAAAAGACTAAAGTATTATTTATAATCTTATTACAAACCAACTGGTTAACTAGCGGTAGATTACAAAACCCATAGCGTGCCCAGTTTCGTACCACCTTAATCAATTACAAAGTACAAATAAGCCGCCTTATCAATTGATATGGCGGCTTTAAATCGTTATTTGATTTGTTTACAGTGAGCGAAACACAGAGACAACCTTACCCAGGATATCTACTTCCTTGACGATGATGGGCTTCATCGCGTCGTTTTCCGGCTGAAGTCTGAAGTGACCTTTCTCCTTATAGAAGGTTTTGACAGTCGCATCGCCTGAGACCATCGCGACCACGATATCACCGTTGTTGGCATGGGGCTGTTGTTTAACCACAATGTAATCTCCGTCAAAAATACCGGCTTGAATCATACTATCGCCTTTGACAATCAGGGCAAAGTGCTGGCCATCGCGCATCATGAAATCAGGAATGGGAATCATTTCGGATATGCTTTCCTCAGCTAAAATGGGCGAACCGGCCGCTACGGGGCCAAGCAAGGGAACCAGGCGGAAGACTTCGTTCTCTTTTTCCGCTTTTCCTGTAACCGCCATGGCCCGCGGCTTCATGGAGTCGCGCTTGAGGATGCCCTGTTTCTCCAGGCGCTTGAGGTGGCCGTGAACTGTGGAGGTGGATTTGAGCCCGACCGCTTCACATATCTCACGAACGGAAGGAGGGAAGCCGTTCTCAGCAACCTGCTCACGGATAAAATCCAGGATGAGGGCCTGGGTCTCGCCGTGCTTTCTTTTGTTTTGGAGCTGGTCCTGTTTCATCTTGCTTCCTCCAGATTTGATGACATCATTATACCAATGCAAACATATGTTTGCAATAGCAAATTTCTTTCTTTATAACAATGCTATTCTGATTGATTCATGTCCGGCAACTGAATCTTCCGCGCCGCTTCACGCCTCTTCTCATCGGACATCGCCGCGTAATGCCTTCTGGTTGTGTTGACGTCAGCGTGTCCCAAGGTGTCTGCAACCAGATAGATATCGCCTGTTTCCTGATAGAGGTTGGTACCAAAGGTGCTGCGCAACTTGTGCGGGCTTAGTTTTTTCTTGAGCGGGGCGCCGATTAAAGCGTATTTTTTAACCAGCTTCTCAACCGCCCTTTGGGTTATTCTACGCTTTTGCAGGGAGAGGAAAAGGGCGTATTCATGCCCGGGCAGGCTTTCAATGTCTTTGCGCTCTTCAAAGTAGGCACGAAGGCAATCTGCTACCGTGTCCGGAAAATACAGGATAGTCTGGTTGCCGCCTTTTCTGGTCACCACAAAAGAGTTCCTGGAGAAATCAATGTGGTCCAGATCAAGCCCAACCAGCTCGCTGACACGGATGCCGGTTCCCAGAAACATCATCAAGATGGCGATGTCCCGTTTCTGTGTGTTCTTTAAATAAGCCTGCTGGGTTTTGCTGAAGCCGATTCCCTGGTTGATGGCGTCCATCATGCGCTGCACTTCATCGCTTTCCATATAAAGGATGGGTTTGCTGTGGCGCTTGGGCATGGCCACCAGGGTGGTTACGTTGGCGGGGATGAGTTCATTTTTAAACAGAAAATCAAAGAAAGAACGCACAGCGCTCAACTTGCGCATGATGCCCAATTCTTTGTTTTGGATGCTGACAGATGGCCCTTTGCCGGCACGTCTGGAGCGCTCATCTTCCAACTCTTTAAAGTAAAACTGCAGGTAGTCCTGAAAGCCTTCGATGTGCCTGGCGGTTACCTTGGCGATGTGGTTTTCATCCATCAGCCTGGGCTCGGTATCGGCAAAATCCATCTCTTCACGATGGAGATAATTGAAGAAAAGCCGCAGGTCATACGCGTACGCCTGTCTGGTCAATGCGCTTGTGGTTTGCGAAATGGAGCGGAAGTAGTCCGTGCACAACCTGGGTAACTTAAGCTGGATTTCCCTGAGCTTTGCCATGGCTTTTTCCGCGGTTGTATGGTGAAAGGCAATCCGTTTCAAGGCAAACTCCTGTTCTTCTTTTTGCTTGATTATATCCCAAAGTGACCAATTAAACAATCAAACAAGCTGAGAATGTAAAAAACGGATGACTATATTGACAATGTTCAAATTGGTTGATATATTACGCAAGGACTGTTTCAAGGAGGTACGTATGCCCAATTCCGTTTTGTTCCAAAGTTCCCAGCATTCCCCGGACAAACTGCCTGTTTCCGTAGAAGGCACGCACACGCCTGACGCCCTTGCCGCTTCAAGCGGTTTATGGATAGCTTCTGCCGGATCCGCCATGCTGACCGAGGGGGATTATGCCCTCAAGAGCCAGGAGAACTGGCTGCTGATCATGTGCCAGAGCGGCTCATTTCA
Source organism: uncultured Christensenella sp. (assembly GCA_964534515.1). Classification (GTDB taxonomy): domain Bacteria; phylum Bacillota; class Clostridia; order Christensenellales; family Aristaeellaceae; genus UBA6115. The sequence continues at coordinate 2,752 of CAZHPW010000078.1, read as the reverse complement.
GTTGAGCACCAATGACCTGCGCATCCGCAACCGCGAGTGCTGCATGATTCCCACCAATTCCGTCAACGATGTCTTGCATGTTGAACAGGAAGCGCGCATCATCTGGATGACCTTTGGCGGCCATCTTGCTCAGGATTTCATGACGCTGATGGGCGCGCTGCCGCACCGCGCGATGAAACAGGGCGCTTTGCCCTCCCAGTTGAAGCTGGGCAAACACATCGTGCAGGCGATTGTCCGCATCGGCTCTGCCAGGGAAGCTTCATCCGCCCAGCTGCAGCAGTTGCTTTGGGGCCTATTGGCTTCTCATTCTGGTCAGCCGGTCGCAATGGACGCCGTCTTGTCCCATGAGATTTCAAAGGTCATTGACGCGATGAGAAAGAACCAGTACAAGGATTCCTTCACGCTCAATGACATGGCCAACCTCAGCCGCATGCCGGTTGAAACCTTCCGCAAGCGCTTTGTGTCCGAGGTCGGCATGCCGCCGCAGAGCTATCAGCTCTTCTGCAAGATGGAGCGCGCCAAGACCCTTTTAAAAGAAGGCTTAACCGTGCGCCAGGCCGGGATTGAAGTGGGCATGGAAGATCCCTACCATTTCTCCAAGACCTTCAAGAATATCGTCGGGATGAGCCCCTCTCATTACACCAAGACCACCCTGGCGCAATGACCCAACCTCTGACCCCGGCGAAAGCCGGGAACTACAGCGCGCTGCAATTGGCCTTCATCGGGGATGCTGTTTACAACCTCAACATGCGCCTTTTTGCCTTGTCGTATGGCGGCGGGGTCAAGAAGCTGCATCAGGGAACCACCAGAAAAGTCAACGCGGTGGCCCAAGCCGAAGCCTTGCAGACATTGGAGCCGGTCTTGACCCAGGATGAACAGGACATCGTCCGCAGAGGCCGAAACGCGCATTCCAGGCATACCGCGCCCAAGAGCGCGACCCTGGCGCAATACGCAGCCTCAACAGGCTTTGAAGCCTTGATTGGCTTCTTGTATCTAAGCGGACAAAATGAGCGCCTGAGTGAGCTGTTTGACCTGCTCCACAACAATCCCCAGGACTAAACGATTTCCATTAATAAAGGCGGAGGAGATACTCCGCGAAAGGTTACTATGCCATTTAACAAATCCGGTAAACAAAACTTCAAGGACCACTACAAGAACAACAACGAGGGGAAAGGCCTCTCTTCCCGCCAGGGACAACAGAAAAGAGGCGGTGACAGACCGTTCTCCGATGACAAGGCCGGCTACAAAGGCCGTCAAAGCAACCGCTTTGGCACCGGTGCTGCCGGCTTTGGCCCCAGGAAGAGCCGCGCGCCCCAGAACGCCATCCCGGAGAGCAGGGCTTACAGCCCCAACTCCGGCGACAACGGTTACGAAACCGCGACCCGCAGCAACCGCCAGTATGACAGCTTTGCCAAGCGAGCTTCAAAGCCCCAGTTTGGTGACCGTCATCAAGGTCCTCAGGGACGTGGGGGAAAGCCGGGCTTTGGTAAGCCTTCTTTTGAGCGCAACAGCTCACCCGCATCCCAGCGCTTTGGCCCCGGCAGCCGTACCGGTCAATTTGGCCGTCCCGCGCAGCCCAGACCTGCAATGGAAAGGGCTCTGCCCGTTCAGGACCAGGTCATGGGACAGACAGACGATTTGCACCGTGTAGAGGAAGACCTGCCCCAGGTCAACCTGCTCACCGGCCGCAACCCCATCAGGGAAGCCATCAAAACCGGCCGTGACCTGGAAAAGCTGATGATTGCCAAAGGCGAACTGTCCGGCTCCGCCAAGGAAATCGTGAGCCTGGCCAAGAAGGCCGGCATCATGATTCAGTCCGTTGAGCGCACCCGCTTAGACCAGTTGGCCAAGAACCACCAGGGCATGATTGCCTTCGCGTCCGCCTACCAGTATTCCCAGGTGGAAGATATTCTGGAAACCGCGAAGCAAAGGGGTGAAGCGCCCTTCATCATTGTGCTGGACCAGATTACCGACCCGCATAACCTGGGCGCCGTCATCAGGACTGCTGCCTGTGCCGGTGTTCATGGTGTGATTGTCCCCATGCACAGGGCTGTGGGTCTGACCCCGGCTGCCGTGAAGGCGTCTGCCGGCGCTGTGGAACACATCAAGGTCGCCCGCGTGACCAACTTGAACCAAACCATCAAGTCGCTGCAGAAACAGGGCATTTGGTTCTACGCCGCCCAGATGGAAGGCGAGGATTACCGCAAGGTTCATTTTGACGGCCCCTGTGCGCTGGTCATCGGCAGCGAAGGGGAAGGAGTCAGCCAATTGACTGCTTCCATCTGTGACAAGCAGGTCAAGATTCCCATGCAGGGTGAAATGAATTCCTTAAATGCCTCGGTAGCGGCCGGCATCCTGATGTACGCCGTCTACGGCACCAGGAATCCCGCTTAGTTCAAAGCAGTTTCAACCCCGGAAAAACAAGGTAAAAAGATCGTCAGAACCTTTGAAAAACCAAAGGATTATTAGAAAAACAGTTGACAAACAAACTGTGCTTGTATAAACTGGTAAAGGTTCTGATTTCTGCGGGTGTAGCTCAATGGTAGAGCTCCAGCTTCCCAAGCTGATCACGTGGGTTCGATTCCCATCACCCGCTCCACAAGCCCTTTGCGGTTAACCGCAAGGCAGGAGGCCGGTTTCCCGGCAAAGCAAGCCGGCTTCTACCCGGCAGAATAACCGTAAAATCAGGAGGAAAACGAAACCATGGCAAAACAGAAGTTTGAGCGCAACAAGCCGCACGTCAACATCGGCA
>CAZHPW010000077.1:0-11223 GCA_964534515.1 uncultured Christensenella sp. | reverse complement strand
TCGCCAAGAAGCGCAAGTTCAAGGAGCAGGCGGCCAAGATTGCCTCCGGCGAAATCATCTTAAATGATGTCCCCGAAACCACGGTTGAGCGGGAAGAGTCCAGGGGCAAGTTCTGGCTGTACAACATCCTGGCGCTGCTCTCCCCCGTCATCATCGTCGGCGGTGTCTTCATGGGCATCTTCACCCCCACCGAGTCCGCGGTTATCGCCTGTGTTTACTCCCTCATCGTCGGCATGTTTGTCTACAAGGACATCAAGTTCAAGGACCTGCACCGCATCTTCCTAAGCGCGGCCAAGTCCACTTCCACCCTGATGCTCATCATGGCTGTTGCCACCCTGTTTAGCTACGTCATGACCTATGACCGCATTCCCCAGCGCATCCTGGAAGTGTTCAGCGCCTGGAACGCGAGCAATTTCGCCAAATTGATGGTGATGAACGTCATCCTCCTGATTGCCGGTATGTTCATGGAAGCCGGTTCCATCCAGTACATCGCCGTTCCCGTGCTGCTCCCCATCGCGCAGCAAATGGGCATCAGCGCGCTGCACTTTGGTATGATCATCTGCACCAACCTGTCCATCGGCATGATGACACCGCCCTTTGGCATCACCCTGTTTGCCTCCATGCGTGTGTTTAAAGCCTCGATGCAGGAGGTTGTCAAGAACATGGTGCCCTTCCTCATCGCGCTCATTATCGCCTTGATGTTAATCACCTATGTTCCGGACCTCATCATGTGGATTGTCTGATTCATCCACTGACAAGAAGCCGGGAACCCGAAAGGGTTCCCGGCTTTCTTCTTGTTGGATTTCCGGAACTGAACCGATGTGCTTTTTTTGAAGATTGCGATGAAATACTGACCTTCCGTTGGGTAAACCTTGCAATCAAATCTTTGTCTGTGTTTTCATGAACTGAGTACAGGATAAAGCGAAGAGGGGGGATTTTTCTGCTATACTGTGGCGGTGGGGCCATCGCGGCGCCGCGTCAAAAATCCCCGGGTTTCCAAGGAGAAGGTAGATTGATGGACGAGCAAAACAAAACGGAAAACAAGGCACAGGAGCAGGGCAAAAAGAAGCGGGGCGTCAACTGGCTGCTCATTGTCATTGTGCTGGTGCTGCTGGGCGGGGGTTACCTACTGGCGTCGCGCTACCTGTTAAAGGACAACATGAAGCAGCGCGAGTCGGCCATGGCGGATGCCCTGGCGGCCAACGCGGACAACACCATGGACACCTTCCGGGTGACGGTGGACCCCAATGACCTGGCTGTTGTAGAGGATTTGGACCCGACGTGGATGAATATCCTGCTGCTGGGCACGGATACCAGGAAGGGCATGCTCAATGAAGGGCGCAGCGACGCGATGCTGATTTTGTCCGTGCACAAGGAGACCGGCGCCATCAAACTGGCCAGCCTGGTGCGCGACATGCTGGTTGAAATCCCGGGCGCCAGTACCGCGGACAAGATTGCCCACGCCAACGCCTACGGCGGTCCGTTGCTGGCGGTCAAGACCGTCAACAACCTGTTTGGCTTAAACATCAAGTACTACTGCTCAGTCAACTTCCAGGGCTTTGTGGACGCGGTCAATATCTTGGGCGGCGTTGAGGTGGTGCTGACCAAGGGCGAAGCTTACCGGATGCGCCTGGAATACAGCGAGGAACCCATTCACTTAAACGGGGCCAAGTCCCTTCATTATGTGCGCATCCGCGCGCTGGACAACAACTTTGGCCGAAATGAGCGCCAGCGCAAGTTCCTGGTTGCCCTGATGGACAAGGCCAGGCAGGGGGAGCGCAACACGGTGATGGACGCGATGACCCAGGCGCTTGCCATGACAACCACCAACCTGTCCGCCGCGCAATTGATGGAATTGATTCCGGTTGCCCTGTCCAGCAAGGAGGACATCAAGCTGATTTCCCTGCCGGAGTATGGATACTACACCACCGGAGCGGCCAAGAACGGCAACAACGGCGTTATCATCAAGAAGGAAAAGACAGTCGCCGCTCTGCACAACTTCATTTATGGCGCGCCGGAAGCCGAGGCCACCCAGCAGCCTGAGGACCAGGGCAAGGAATAAGCCCGGGTTTGAACCCATAAGAAACATATATAAATGTTGAGAACCGGCCTTGTGAAAACGGGGCCGGTTTTCTGCATGGATGTTGAAGTTAACTCTTATACGGGTCAGTTTGCTTGCGCGCGGGTTTTCGGTATGGTACATTGAAACCAGCATCAGACCAAAACAGGCGCCATCAAGGACGAAAGCAAGTTTTTGTGCCGGCAGCCCGGTGTTTTGGCAAAAAAATATTGACGCGCGCGGGCAACCGCACAGCGGCAGGGAGCGGAAAATGGCAGACAGCAAAAAGATTCTAAAGGGCTTTGAGTACGCGAAGGAAGTGTTTCTGGAGCGCGGTGTGGATGTGGAAAAGGCCATCAAGAAGGCTGACAGCATCCCGGTATCCATGCACTGCTGGCAGGGGGATGACGTCACCGGCTTTGACGGGTCTGATTCCTTGACCGGCGGCATCGCCGTGACCGGCAACTACCCGGGCAAGGCATGGAATTTGAATGAATTGCAGGATGACATCAAGAAGGCCTTGAGCCTCATACCCGGGCAGACCAAATTGAACCTGCACGCCAGCTACGCCATCAAGGATGGCCGCAAACTGGACCGGGACGAGTACACAATCCGCGAGTTCTCACCCTGGGTGGATTTCGCCAAGGAGCAGAAGTTGGGCCTGGACTTCAACCCGACCTATTTCTCCCACCCCATGATGGACGGCAACCTCTCCCTCTCCAGCCCCGACAAGGCCAAGCGCCGCTTCTGGGTGGAGCACGGCAAGCGCTGCCGCGAAATCGGCGCGGAATTCGCCAAACAGCTCAAGAAGCCCAGCGTCCTAAACTTCTGGATGCCCGACGGCACCAAGGACACCTGTGTGGACACGGTGGCCTTCCGTGAGCGCATGACTGAGTCCCTGGATGAAATCTTCAAGGACAGGACCCACATGGACATCGCGCCCTGCGCTTTGGAAAGCAAGCTCTTTGGCATGGGCGTTGAAAGCTTTACCGTGGTATCGCATGAATACGCCCTGGGTTACGCGATCAAAAACAACTTAACCGCCTGCCTGGACACCGGCCACTTCCACCCGACGGAGATGGTGTCCGCGAAGGTGACCGCCGTATTGCAGTTTGTGGAGAGCATGCTGCTGCACATCTCCCGCCCGGTGCGCTGGGACTCTGACCATGTGGTGGCGCTGGATGATGAACTGCAGCGCATCATGGACGAGATTGTGTGGAACGGCTTGGACAAGCGGGTGTTCATCGGCCTGGACTTCTTTGACGCGTCCATCAACCGCATCGCCTGCTGGGCGATTGGCATGAGAAACGCCAGAAAAGCGCTGCTGTCGGCCTGCCTGGCCCCCTCCAAGGACATCAGAAAGGCGGAAGCCAAGGGCGATTACACCAGCCGACTGGCCCTTTTGGAAGAGCGCAAGACCCTGCCCCTGGGCGCGGTCTGGGATTACTATTGCGAGATGAAGGGCATCCCGGCGGACGGGGAATGGCTGCCCCTCATCAAGGAATATGAGAAGACCGTGTTGAACAAAAGGGGCTGACAGGAGTTATATTGATGAATGATTTCTTTGAGAAGCATGAGCTGACGCTGAGCGATTTTTCCCGCATGTCCTGCGCTGTGGGCGAGCGGGCGGATTATGTGCAGGGCGGCGGCGGCAACACCTCCGCCAAACTGGACGGCGGGCTGATGGCCATCAAGGCTTCGGGCTTTCACCTGTGCGATGTGAAGCCTGACAGCGGCTATGCCGTCATCAACGGCGCTTTGGTGCGGGACTTCTACTTAAACAGCCAGCCGGAGCAGTTTGATGATGTGGAGGCGGCCGGCGCCGCCAAGACAAAGGAATTGACCTTGGAAGTGCCGGGCTTAAAACCCCTGCGGCCCTCGGTTGAGGTGGGCTTCCACTCGCTGATGAAAAAGTTTGTCTCCCACTCCCACAGCATCTATGCCAACCTGGCAGCCTGCAGCGAAAACCCCCGGGCTTATCTGGATGAGGCACTAAAGGACGCGCCGTATTCCTATGCGCTGGTGCCCTATGTAAACCCGGGCGCCATGCTGACCTTTACCATCAGGGACGCGATGAGCAAGGTGAGGGAAGAGACGGGCAAGGAGCCCGCCATCCTGCTGATGCAAAACCATGGCCTGATTGCCCACGCGGACACGGCGCAGGAGTGCTTAAGCCTGCACGAGGACGCCAACCGGCGCTTTCAGGCGGTGTTCAAGGTGAGGCAGACGGACTTTCCCGCGCCCCAAATCAAGGCGGTGGAGGGCGGGTTTGAGTCCGATACCCCCTGGCTGTGGCAGCGCTTAAAGGGCGAAACCTATCCCGATTCCCTGCTGCTGGGCGAGCCCTTGTACCCGGATCAGATGGTTTTCTTCCAGGGGGTTATCGGCGAAACAGCCGTGATTGACCGGGAGAGCGGCGTTACCTCCTACAAGGGCATGGCGGAGAAAAGCGCCCGGACGCTGGAAGAAACCCTGTGCGCGGTGGTCTTTATCCTGGAGACCTTGCACGTAAATGGTGACAAGGCTGTGTCCATGGGCGAGGCGGCACGCGCCTTCATCCGCAACTGGGAGTCCGAAAAATACCGCAAATCCCTGTCCGAAGGGAAGTAAGAAAAGTGTTTTTAAACCCGCTGCCGTTTGGCGGCGGGTTTTCTGTCTAAATATTCTACATTTGAGTCCCCGGGCATTTTGCTGGAAGGATGCCGGGCTGAGCAAATCAGGGGGCGTGCTGCGGCTAGGGCGTATGGAAAGGTCAAAAAACCTGTATAAATTTGCCCGAATAGTTGACAAGAAGTACCTAATTTCAATTGAATCTTGCTTTATGCCGTGCTATACTGGAAAAGAAGAAAAATGTCGTGTTTTTGGTCTGATGATGAATGGACAGACCGGCGCGCCAGGCGTAAACCCGGCCATTCCGGAAAAGCCGACCGGACAAAATATCCAAACAAGCCCACAATGTAGGACAATATAGACCGTTCAGGAAATAATTTTGGAGGACCAGCCATGATTGACATGAGCCAATGGGAAAAACTCGCGTCTGAGAACGCTTTTCTACGGGACACCAAAAGGCCGGGCCGCCTGTCCGGCAAGGTTGCCCTTGTGACGGGCTCCGCCCAGGGCTTTGGCAAGGGCATCGCGGAGGAACTGTACAAGGAAGGCGCGCAGGTGGTCATCGCCGACCTCAACCTGCCGCTGGCCGAAACCGTCGCCCAGGAAATGGGCGAGGGCGCGTTTGCCGTGAAGGTGGACGTGAGCGATGAAAACTCCGTCGCTGAAATGATTCAAAAGACGGTGGAGCGCTTCTTGGGTCTGGATTTGCTCATCTCAAACGCCGGCGTCCTAAAGGCTGGCAGCCTAGACGAGATGGAAAAGAAGGACTTTGAATTTGTGACCTCCATCAACTACACCGCTTTCTTCACCGTGACGCGCTACGCCTCCCGGATCATGAAGGCCCAGCATGCGGCCAACCCTGACTGGTGGGGCGACATCATTGAAATCAACAGCAAATCGGGCCTGGTGGGCAGCAACAAGAACTTTGCCTACGCCGGTTCCAAATTCGGCGGAATGGGTCTGGTGCAAAGCTTTGCCATGGAGTTGGTGCCCCACCAAATCAAGGTCAACGCCATCTGCCCGGGTAATTTCTATGACGGCCCCCTGTGGTCCGACCCTGAGCGCGGGCTGTTTGTGCAGTATCTAAAGGCCGGCAAGGTGCCCGGCGCCAAGACCATTGAGGACGTGAAGAAGTCCTACCTGTCAAAATCCTTAATCCAGCGCGGCTGCCTGCCCCTGGACGTGGCGCGGGCCGTGTTTTACGCGGTGGAGCAGACTTATGAGACCGGCCAGGCCATCCCGGTCACCGGAGGGCAGGTGATGCTGCATTGATGAAGGAAGACCTGCTCAACAAACTAAACGCGGGCACCGCGCAGGAGCGGCTTTTGACGCTTGAGAAGGCTGTGAAGGAAGCGGATTTCCCGGAGATGGACCCCCGCTTTGTCAACAACCACATTCACACCACCTATTCCTTCTCCCCCTATTCGCCCGCAGCCGCGGTTTACGCCGCGCGCCTGGAAGGCCTTTGCACCGCGGGTATCGTGGACCACGACAATATCGCGGGCGCGAGGGAATTTTTGCAAGCCGGAAAGATTGTCGGCCTGCCTGTCACCATCGGGATTGAGGCGCGCGTCAACATGCGCGGCACCTTCCTTGAGGACAAGACCATCAACAACCCCGACCAGAAGGGCATCGCCTACATGGTCATGCACGCCGTGCCCCATCATCAGATTGACAGGGTGCAGGATTACTACGCGCCCTTCAGGGAGCACCGCAACGAGCGCAACCGGAAGATGACTCAAAACATCGCCAAGGTGAGCGGCCTGGACCTGGATTTTCACCGCGATGTGCTGCCGTTGAGCCAGTACGAAAACGGCGGCGCCGTCACCGAGCGCCACCTGATGCTGGCCCTGGCGCGCAAGGAAGACCCCAAGCGGGATATGCTGAGTGAGTATGACCGGGTGGGCGAACTTAAAAAAGAGTTTATCGGCAAGGTCTATGTGGACGCTACGGACGAATGCCCGGACTTTAAGGACTTTGTCGCCTTCTGTCAGTCCGTGGGCGGCATTCTGGCCTATTCCTATCTGGGGGATGTGACCCAGTCGGTGACCGGGGACAAAAAGGCGCAGCACTTTGAGGACGCCTACCTGGATGAGCTGTTCGCCTTCCTGAATGAAGCCGGCATCAAGGCGGTGACCTACATGCCCACGCGCAACACGGACGCCCAGTTAAACCGCCTGCGCGCGCTGTGTGAGCAGTATGGCATGACCCAGATTTCCGGGGAGGACATCAACTCCCCCAGACAGAAATTTATCATCGAAAAACTAAAGGAACCGCGCTTTGACAACCTGATTAAGAGCACCTGGGACCTCATCAAACATGAAAACGGAGGAAAGTTACCTTGAAAACCAAAGCAGTACGCCTTTACGGCAAACAGGACCTGAGGCTGGAAGAATTTGACCTGTCCCCGCTCAATGACGACAGCGTGATTTGCGAAGTCATCACCGACAGCATCTGCATGAGCAGCTACAAGGCCGCCCAGCTGGGCCCCGACCACGCGCGCGTGCCCGACAACGTTGCGGAGAACCCGGTCATCATCGGCCATGAGTTCTGCGGCAAAATCGTGCACGTGGGCAAGAACTGGGCGCACAAATACAAGGTGGGCGAGAGCTTTGTCATCCAGCCCGCCCATTCCTACAAGGGCAGCATTGAGGCGCCCGGCTATTCCTACCCCGAGTGCGGCGGCGACGCCACCTTTGTCTCCATCCCGCAGGAAATCCTGATTATGGATTGCCTGTTACCCTACTCCGCGGACGCCTATTTCCTGGGCGCGCTGACGGAGCCCCTGTCCTGCGTCATCGCCTCCTTCCACGCGATGTACCACACCAGGGATGGCGAGTATGTCCATGACATGGGCATTGTTGAGGGCGGCAACCTGGCGCTTTTGGCCTCCGTTGGCCCCATGGGTCTGGCCGCGATTGACTATGCCCTAAACTGCGACCGCCGCCCCAAACTGATGGTGGTGACCGACATTGACCAGGCCAGGCTTGACCGCGCGGCCTCCATCTACACGGTGGAGTACGCCAAGAAGCAGGGCATTGAGCTGTACTACATCAACACCAAGGAAGTGCCCGATTCCACCAATTACCTGCGTGAGTTGACCGGCGGCCACGGCTTTGATGACGTCATGGTCTTCGCGCCCGTGAAGCCCCTGGTGGAGCAAGCCGACGCCATCCTGGCGGTTGACGGCTGCCTGAACTTCTTCGCCGGCCCCTCTGACCTGCAGTTCTCCGCCAGCATGAACTTCTTCAACGTCCACTACAAGCGCACCCACGTCTGCGCCACCAGCCACGGCAATGTGGATGACATGAAGGAAGCCATCAAAATGATGAACGAGGGCAAGTTGAACCCCGCGGCCCTGGTGACCCATGTGGGCGGCCTGGACGCCGTGATTGACACCACCTTGAACCTGCCCAAGATTCCCGGCGGCAAGAAGCTGATTTATACCCATGTGGAACTTCCCCTGACCGCCATCACCGATTTTGAGGAGAAGGGCAAGACGGACCCGCTGTTTAAAGAACTGCATGAGTTGACCCAGAAGACCCAGGGCCTGTGGAACGCTGAGGCTGAAAAGCTGCTGCTGTCCCGCGCGAAAAAAATCTAAACATTTACCGGGCGGGGATACCCCGCCCCATTTTTGGCGCCGGGGCCGCAGAAAACGGCGCGCCCCGGCGCGCAATCCCCAGGCCGGGGAATAAAATTTGTATCTCGTTGCTTTTATATGAAAGGAGAAACTATGGCAAGTCCGGTCATCTTACCCAGGCAGGGGCAATCAGTGGAATCCTGCATCATTACCCAGTGGAACAAAAAGGTCGGCGACGCAGTCAAGGAAGGGGACATCCTGTTTTCCTACGAGACGGACAAGGCCTCTTTTGAGGAAGCCGCCAAGGTGGACGGCACCCTGCTGGCGGTCTATTATGAGGCGGATGACGATGTGCCGGTCTTGACCACCGTGGCCGTGATTGGCGCGCCCGGCGAGGATTTTTCCGACCTGAAGCCTGAAGGCGCGGCTGAAGCGCCCAAGGCGGACGCGCCCGCGGAAGTGAAGGCCGAGGCGCCTGCCGTGACACCTGCCGCTCCTGCCGCCGCGGCGCCCGCCCAGGCCATGACCGGTATCTCCCCCCGGGCCAAATTGACCGCGCAGCGCGTGGGCGTTGACCCCACCCTGGCCAGCCCCACCGGCCCCCAGGGCCGCATCATTGAGCGGGACATCTATGAACTGTCCGCTAACGGCGCCAAGGAAAAACCGGCCGCCCCCGCTCCCGCTGCCGCGGCCCCTGCCCCCGTGCCCGCCGCCTCCGGCGCGCGCACCTATCAGGACACCAAGGTTTCCAACATCCGCAAGGTCATCGCCAGCACCATGCACCAGTCCATCAGCCAGATGGCGCAACTGACCCATAACTCCTCCTTTGACGCGACCCGTGTCCTGGCGCTGCGCAAGCAGTTCAAGGCCGCGCCTGAGGAACTGGGGCTTAACAACATCACCATCAATGATTTGGTGCTATTTGCCGTGTCCCGCACCCTGATGCGCCACCCGGACATGAACGCCCACTTCCTGGGCGATGTCATCAGGCGCTATGACCATGTCCACCTGGGCATGGCGGTGGATACGCCGCGGGGCCTCATGGTGCCCTCCATTTATGACGCGGACACCCAGAGCCTGAAGCAGTTGTCTGACAACGCCAAGTCCTTAGGCAAGGCCGCCCAGGCCGGCAACATCAACCCCGACCTCTTGACCGAGGGCACCTTCACCGTGTCCAACCTGGGTTCTTTGGGCATTGAGTCCTTCACCCCCATCATCAACCCGCCGCAGGTGGGCATCCTGGGCGTTGACTGCGTGGTGGAGCGCGTGCGCACCGTAAACGGCCAAATCACCGTGTACCCGGCGATGGGCCTGTCCCTGACCTATGACCACCGCGCGGTGGACGGCGCGCCGGCCTCCCGATTCTTAAAGGACCTGGTCACGGCGCTTGAGAACATCGACGTGCTTCTGGCCAACTGAGGAGGGCAAGACAAATGATTTATGATTTGATTATTTTGGGCGGCGGCCCGGCCGGCTACCTGGCGGCTGAGCGCGCCGGGCACGCGGGCTTAAATGTCGCCCTGTGCGAGGAGCGCTCCTTGGGCGGCGTATGCTTAAACGAGGGCTGTATCCCCACCAAGACCCTGCTGTACTCCGCCAAACTGTATGACGGCGCGCGCCACGGCGAGAAATACGGCGTGAGAGCGGACAACCTGGTCATCAACCACGCCGACGTCATCAAGCGCAAGAACAAGGTGGTCCGCGGGCTGGTGGCCGGGGTCAAGGCGCAGATGAAGGCCAACAAGGTCAACGTGTTCATGACCCGGGGCGTCATTGAAGGCAAGGACGGCGCCAACTTTGTGGTGAAGGCCGGGGAAGAGACGCTGGTGGGCCAGAAATTGCTCATCGCGACCGGCTCCTCCGCCGCCGTACCGCCCATTGAAGGCTTAAAGGCTGGGCTGGAAAGCGGCTTTGTATTGACCAACCGCGAGATTCTGGATTTGAGCGAAAAGCCCGAGCGCCTCTGCGTGATTGGCGGCGGCGTCATCGGCCTGGAACTGGCCAGCTACTTTAACTCTATCGGCACCAAGGTGTCGGTGGTGGAGATGCTGGACCACATCGCTGGGGAAACCGACGCTGATTTGGTCAAGATTCTGCAGGCTGATTTGGAAAAGCGCGGCATCGTGTTTGAGTTGAACGCCAAGGTGACCCGGGTGTCTGACACCGCGGTGCACTATGAGCAAAACGGCGAGAGCAAGCAGATTGAGGCGGACAAGGTGCTCCTGTCCATCGGCCGACGCGCCAACACTCAGAATATCGGCCTTGAAAAAATCCATGTGCATCTGGAACGGGGCGCGGTTGTGACCGACGACAAGATGCAGACCAACATCCCCAATGTGTACGCGGCGGGCGACGTCAACGGCCGCAGCATGCTGGCGCACACCGCCTACCGCGAGGCCGAGGTGGCCGTCAGCAACATCCTGGGCGAAAAAGACCTGATGCGCTATGACGCCATCCCGGCGGTGCTCTACACCAACCCCGAGATTTCCTCCGTCGGCGAAACCGAGGCGACCGCGACGCGCAAGGGCCTGCCCTTTAAAACGGTGCAGCTGCCCATGCAGTACGCCGGGCGCTACCAGGCGGAGAACGAAGGCGGCCGCGGCATCATGAAGCTGTTGGTTTCCCCGGACACCGAGCGCGTCCTGGGCTGCCATTTGCTGTGCAACTACTCCTCGGAGTTCATCATCCTGGTAGGCACCTTCATCACCCAGGGCATGACCCTGTCCCAAATCAAGAAAATCGTCTTCCCGCACCCAACTGTCGGCGAAATCGTCCGCGAGGCAGTTTTTCAGCACAAGTAAGGAGGCATCATGAGCAAGCAACTGGCAATCAACCCGAAGAAAGCGCGCACCCCCGGCGTTCTGACCACCCCGGATATTCCGGTCAACGTCTACCAGAAAACGGTCAAGGATGAGAAGAAGAACTATAAAAAGGAAGAGTTCCTCAACATCTACCGCGACATGTGCTACAT
>CAZHPW010000076.1:0-11371 GCA_964534515.1 uncultured Christensenella sp. | reverse complement strand
ATTATATCAGATTTCTCAATGCTTTCATAGCGTTATCGTTTTTGGTTAGTATGAGCAGCAGGCCACTGGGCTGGTCACAGCACAACATGGAAAGCATCGCTGGCCTACGCGTGATGAAAGCGAACGGACAAGTGATTGATTATGAACAACTGCGCAAAGAGCTTGGTGGTGGAATCACCACCGCGGAGCCCAGCAAAGCCAGTGAGTTGGTCAACGCGAGATCGTTTAAGAACACGCTTAAGAAAGCGGCCAAGGCCAGCCTGAAAATCACCTGCGCAAGTATCCCCATTCTGACACAAGGCAAGAACAGCCCTTTGTACCAAGCCCTGCATGGTCTTTCCGCCATTCCTGTCGCCTAGATCGCCTACAACATCTTGACGCTATCCACAGTATATCAAAACTTGTCATATTTGTCCGCAAACTTTATAATAATACCCATCTGATACAATCACAAGGAAACGGAGGAGAACATGGACTACATCAAACTGGGCAACTCAGACCTTCTGGTCTCCCCCTTTTGCGTGGGCTGCATGAGCTTTGGCGACCCCAAGAGCCAGATGCACGCCTGGACGCTGAACCCGGAGGAGACGGAAACCCTGGTCAAACATGCGCTGGATTTGGGCATCAACTTCTTTGACACGGCCAATGTCTATTCCGCCGGGACGAGCGAGGAATACCTGGCTAAAGCGCTCAAGAAACACACTCAAAGGGACAAGGTGGTTTTGGCTTCCAAGGTGTATTTCAATGAGGGCAAATTGTCCGCGGCCGCCATCGCGCGGGAGATTGAGGGCACGCTCAAACGGCTTGAAACCGACTACCTGGACTTGTACATCATCCACCGGTTTGACTATGACACGCCGATGGAAGAGACAATGGAAGCTTTGCACAAACTGGTGGTTTCCGGCAAAGTGCGCGCGCTGGGCGCGTCGGCGATGTACGGCTACCAGTTCCACAACCTGCAATTGACCGCGGACAAGAACGAATGGACGCGGTTTGCGACCATGCAAAACCATTATAACCTGCTCTACCGGGAGGACGAGCGGGAGCTCATCCCCATCTGCAAACAGATGAACGTCGCGCTGACGCCTTACAGCCCCCTGGCGGCAGGCAGGCTGTCACGGATGGAATGGTTCTCCGATACCAAGCGCAGCCAGACGGACAAGACAGCGCGCGGCAAGTACGACGGCACACAGGAGCAGGACTTCGCGATTGTGGAGCGGGTCAACGAACTGGCGCAGAAGCATGAGGCCACGATGAGCCAGGTTGCATTGGCCTGGCAGTTTAAAAAGGGCGTCGCCGCGCCCATCATAGGCGCGACCAAGGCCAAATACTTTGATGACGCGATTGGCGCACTCAAGGTCAAATTGAGCGAGGATGAGGTCAATTACTTGGAAGAGCCCTACCAGCCGCACAAAATTGTCGGCGCGATTTAAGCGCTACCAGATCCCGATTACAAAAGAAAAGAGCCGCCTATTGGCGGCTCTTTTTGTGTTGTCAGTTCGTTTTCTTTTTGCGGTTGAGCACAATGACCATTGTGGCCATTAAAACCGCGGATAGAAGCAGGGTCAGGATTGTGTTCATGGTGTTGTCACCGGTCTTGGGCGGGTCGTACACATTGGTGAAGACAAAGTTGCCGGCATGGGGAACGCCGTCCTTTAGTACCTCAACCGTGCTTGTCAGTCTGCCCTCAGACAGGGTGACCACAACCCGGGCCGTGTAAATGGTGTCATCATAGCGCACCTTTTTCTCGCTGCCCTTGACCTCGGTGATTTCGTAGATGAAGGTGCCCGGGCGGGAGAACCTGCGCGCGGTGAAGTCGATGCTGCCATCCGCGGCGTTTTTCACGCGTTCCAGTTCGTTGCCGGCGCGGTCTTTGAGGATGAACTCAAAGTCCCCGGCGCGCAGGTTCTTATTTCTAAGCACTTTTTCCGCGTCCAAATCCACATAGATGGTCGGGTATTGCGGTCCGGAGGTGGGCCTGGGAGTGGGATCCGGTGTCGGTGTCGCGGTGGCGAAACGTGAGTTGACAAACTCAAGGAAGTCAGCGTCCGGTCCGGTGAAGGTCTCGCCATCCTTGATAAAGGCGTACTCGGCGCTCAGGTTGCCGCTTTCATCCCTTAAAACGTCCAGGACCACGGTGTAGAGCGAACGGTCATAGGTGATGCCGGGCAGGGCATCATTGAGTTCCTTGACGTTGTAGACATAGGTACCGGGCTTGGTCAGGAACTGCTCTGGGAATTCAACACTGCCGTCGCCCAGGTTTTTCTGCTCATCCAGGAGGACACCTTTGGTGTCAAAGAGCCGGAAGGCGAACTGGCCCTCGCCCAGCGCCGCGCCATTCCCAGTCAGTTCCTTCATCGCGGTCAGTTTGACTGACAGCGGGCTGTAACGGTTGATGACGGTGAAGGTCGCCTGGTCAACTGTCTTGACATAGCCTTCGGGAATCTCAGGCTCATCCACCGTGTAGGTATAGGTCTGACCGTTGCGGTCAAAGGTGGGCACGCCTTTAAAGACGGCCTTCCAGCCTGTGCCGGCGTTGACGCTTACAGGGTTAGTGAGGCCTTCCATTTCAAACAGCTTGCCATTCTGGTAAAGCGCCAGTTTGGTTTCCGGCGGCTCGCCGGGCTCACCCTGCCAGACCTTGGTCACCTCAATGTCCCGGGGTACGCCGATGTAGCGGTTGGTCGCGACAAAGCCTTTAAGATGGTCGCCGGTGATGGCGGTGAGTTCATAGTCCGTTGCGCTCATGGTCTCAGTGACCGAGAAGACGTAGGGGTTGTTCTCATTGTCTGTGAGTTCCACATCCGTCCAGACAACCGCTTCCGTTCCGGAGATGAGCGATTTCTGCTCCTGAACCGGCTCGGTCAGGGTACCCAGGGTGCGGTAAAGCTGGAAGGATACACCAGGCTTCTGTTCGGGTCCGCCGTCCCAGATTTTGGTCAGTTCAATTCTGCCTTTAGGAATGACAAAGGTGTTCTTGACAGTGAACTCATACATCGGCAGCGGGTTTGCCGGGTCAAAGGTAACCATCTCACTGGGTGTTGTGACATAGTTTCTCGGCGCCACGTTTTCAGCCGCATAGAAGGTGTGGGGCTTGCCGTCCACATCTGTCAGCGGGTATTTCTCAGCCAAGATGTGTGAGGCGGTGGTTTCCCCGGCCGGGGTCGAAATCTGGGCGCCCATCTGCGTAACGGTGCCTTCCCGGCGCAGGTACATGTAAACATCCGGTTTCTCAGCCGGTCCGCCTTCCCAGACCTTGATTAACTTAAACTCGCCATAAGGCACCTGGTAGTCGTTGCTGACCGGGATGGTCATTCTGGCGGCTTCCGCGTCCCAGACCGGCTCGCCCTGGGTCATGGCATAGTGCAGCGGCGCGCCGGATTCCTCAATGAAGTAGGTATAGGGCTGGCCCAGGTCATTGCTGAGCGGGAAATCTGTCCACAGCACCTCGTAGGGAACCGCGTCCTTAGAAAGGGTGACCGTTTCCAGTGTCTCCTCCGCGCCGCCTTCAACCCTGCGCATCAAAGTTATCTGCACATCGTCCACAGGCGGTATCACAACCGGCGGGTTGGCGGCGTTGCGCCAGACCTTGGTGACCAGGATGTCGCCCTTGGGCACCACATAGGTGTTGGTAAAATCCCTGTTGATACGGCGGACCGACCCGCTCACATCCTCAAACTGCGTGCCTTTTTCAACCAGGTAGTCCCCGGCCATCAGTACGGTCGCACCGTCAATTGTCACTTCCTCAACCGGTACCTGGTCCACCTGGGTTTCCTCAATGACATACTTATAGTTGTAGGTAACCCCGTCCTTGACGTAGCTTTCGGGCATGTTCCAGCGATAGGTCACGCTGGTAACCGTATCGGTTTCAGGGGAGAGGTCATGCATCGTGTTGACCGTGGTTGAAACCAGGTTGTCCTCCTGGTCATAACGGTACACACGCATTTGAACATTGGGTCTGGTTGAGGGTCCCAAAGGCCCCCAGTTTTTAATGAAGCGCACAATGAGGCTGTCGGGGACATACTCATTTGTGACAGCCTGCGTGACCGCGCCATTGTCATCCACCACCGGGTCATCATAGGAAACCACATAATTGGCGGGGGCGGTGACCTCAAGCACGTTGTAGTTGTAGGTTTCTTCATACAGGTCTGTCAGCGGCACGGTCCAGGTGGCTTGCAGAACGCCGTTTGTCAGGGTAACAGGGTTGGTGACTTCAGGGTTGTCATACCGCCTGCCGTTTTGCAGCAGCAACAGCTTGATTTCGGGTGTGTTCTGATTCTGCGGTACATTCAGCCAGGTCTTGTTTGCCGTGACCGTGGTCATGGGGCTTTGATAGGTGTTGAGGATTCGCAGGTCATCGGTCTCATCCACATCGGTCTTGATGTGGCGGGGGGTGTAGTTCATGAGCCTGGCAATGCTTTCATCCGTGATGCCCAGCGCAGTTTTCTCGGCGTCTGTCAGCAAGGCCAGCTGCTCCGGTGTGCGCTCCTCCACCCGGTAGACATAGGGCACGCCATTGATGTCCGTGAGCGGCAGGTCTACAAAATTGGCCTGATAGCCGGTGTGCTGGCTGACCGCCTGGTGCATTTGAATGGCGGTGTCAACACCCTGGGCATCCTTTTCCATGACCGCTTCCGCTGTTTGGGCGGTTTCACCCAGGCTGGGCCGGTAGCGGTACAGGTCAAACACAACCACTGGTTTGTTTGCTCCGCCGTTTAGCCATTCTTTGTAAGCCGTGATGTCGCCCCTGGGCGGGATATACTGGTTTGTGAGGGTGAAGGTCCACCCGGCGGTATTCCCTAAGTCATCCGTATGGCGTTGGGACACCATGACCCGCTGATAGTTTTCTTCTGTTGTACCATCAGGCCAGACCGTTTCAGGCGTAATGACTTCCCGCACCTCAAACTCATACTCACGCCCGTCCTGGTCAAACTGGGCATTCTGACGCTGTGTTCTCCAGTTCCAGACAGGGTCTGTCAGGTTCTCAGCCAGACGATGGGGCAGCCCAACGGCCTCCCAGGGGTTGTTCTGGGGGTCATCCGGGGTCAAAAGACGCCGATACAGCTGCATAAAGATGACAGCGTTTGAGGCAGAAGGCCCATCTTTCCAGGTCTTCTCGCCGACAATGAGGATGTTCGGGCTCTTGTAGGCGTTTTGCAGCACAAAACCATCATGGAAATTCCCCGTGATGAGGGTTTCATGGTTGACGACCGGGTCCTCAATCACGGTGTACTCCAAATACACGCCATTCTCGGAGATGACAGGAAGCTCCGCGAAGACATCCTTCCAATCCAGATTGGGGTCAGCGTTGGGACCCAGCACCTTGGTGAGCGGATTGCCCAGTTCGTCCCGAACGGGGGTGTAGGGCAATCCCACATCCACTTCCCGGCTCATCAGGGTCACAGTGACCGGCTCACGCTTTTGCGGGTCACCGCCTGACCAGGTCTTGCTGACAGGGATGAAGTAAAAGAGGCCGTCAGAAACCGTGTTGGAACGCCCCCAATTGTCGCCGTCATAGGACACGGCAAAATTGTTGTTGGCGGTCAAGCCGTTGTAATACTCGCCCTCGACGTATTCAGGCGCCTTCATATTGACGATAAAGTCCGCGGTGTGGTAACCCTCCAATGTGAAGCCTTCATTTAACACAATGCTGATGGCCTTCACCTGGCTCCAATCTGAAACCTGGGTGTCCGTCAGCCAGAACCTCGTATTGGACTGCGCCTCCGCGGCGTCCTGGGGAATGTAGTCATCCGTGCGGTAGGTAATGGTGTATTTCGCCGGGTCCGGGTTAATGACAGGCCCTGTCATAACAGGCCGGAAGGCCGATTCCCTGGGCGCGAATACGCCATCAATGTAAAGATAATCAAGGTCTCCCTGGTAGGGGAGCCGGTCATAAATGTACAAGCCGGTCAAAGGCGCCTCGGCGTTGTTGACAGAGCTGATTTTATATTGGAAGGTCGCACCATGTTTGGTGTAAATGGGGTAACTGGACCAGGGGTCGGTCTCATGCTCGCGGATGGATTTGACACCTAAGACCGCTTCCGGCATCAGCACCAGCATGGTGGATTCCGCGCCGACAATCCGCTCCGCGCTGTCGCCATCCCGGTCCGTGTCATACCTGTCTAAAATCCCATACCTGAGTTCCACACCCAGGGGCATGCCGTCCCTGAGCTCATCCGCGGTGAAGAAGATGCGGTTCATGTTGTTTTCACGGGCATCCGTTGACTGCTGCGGCGTCGCCAGGTTGTTGGTCACGCCGCGAATCTCCCAGTTGAGGTCCTTGACGGCCAAATCCGCAGTTACAAAATCATTCAGCTTAATCATTAAAGCTCTTCTACCGCTGGACAGGTAATTGCTCACCAGCGTGACTTCCTTGATGAGGCCGCTGGTCCGCAAGCCACCTGAAATGTTCTGAATAGGATCTGTTTCATTGACTGTCAGACCTTCGGGCAGATAGTCAACAATCACGGGATTGGTGAACGACTGGTAAAGGCCGGCATTGCTCAGATACAGGTAAATGGGGTAGCGCACACCCATTCCGATTTGCTGACCCTGGAACTGCCAGGTTCCCTTGGTCATCAGGATATATTTTTCAAGCGGCCTGAGCTCATAGGTGGCGGCGATTGGCTGCTTGATTGGCACCCGTGTGCCGTCTTCCAGCACAATGTTCGCCGACACGCTGGCCCTGTTGGTGATGTCCTTGAGAATGGGGTCCGAAATCTGGTCATACAGATGATAGGGATCCGTAAAGCCCATTTCTACATTGAGCGAGATGGATTGACCGAGCAGCAGCTCAATCGCCGGCCCCCAGAAATTCCCGCCGGTTAAGGTGGTGTAATACTCACCTTGTGTCCTAAGGGCGATGTCCAGCTTGGTATAATGCGCGTCCACCGGGGTCGCCGTCGCGTCGGTCATGGGGTTGTTGGGGTCCTGCACCTTTGCTACAACCGACAGCACGTTCGCTTCCGCCGTGGTGTCAATCGGGGCAATGATGTTGCGGTGCCAGGCATTGAGCACATCAAACTTGATGTCAGTCGCCGTGCCGTTGTGGTAACCGGTCAGGCTGTCCAGATGGCGGCGGAGCGGATATTCTTGATAAATAAACGGTTGTCAAATCCTTCTTCAGTGATAACAATGTTGGTCATGGTAAAGGGGGTCGGATTGTGCACTGTCACTACATAGGTGGCGCTTTTGATGTGCATGGCGCCATGGTCCACATCAATATAAGGGGTCCTCAGGTCGGTCACTGTCTTGGTGGCATAACCGGCGGCGGGCAGCAAGGTGGTTCTCAACTTAATGCTGAGGCTGTCGCGGAACCGCGTGGTCTGAGCGTCAACAGTTGCGTTGCCGGTCAGTTTACCGGAACGGATTTCATTGACTGAGGTGCCGTCATTGGCGTTCACGGGATACAAATCCATGTATACATTGTTGGTCACCAAGGCGGATACATTGGACCTGAGCAGGTCATCATAGGTGACCGGAATGTCGGGGAAGTTCAGCAGCAGTTTAACCGTGGACAGTACTTCCTGGGCATCCTGCGGCACATTGTTGACAACAACATAGCTGCCGTCCGCGTTTTTCAAGGCTTCAACAGTGTAGCTGACCGTGCCGTCCCCATTGTCCACCCATCCGGAGTTCTTTCCGTTTTCCTGGGAGAATACCGCCGTGCGAACGACACCATTCAGGTCAGTGTACTGGGGCAGTTTATCCGTGATGACAATTTTGTCTATCAGCCGGCTGCGGGGGCTGAGTTCCATCCAGCCGTCACCTGTCCAAATGCGGTCATTCGTGTCGCTGGCGGTATTGGTTTTATAGGCGAAGACAACATCCGCGGTGTTGTTGGGGTCAATGACAAGCCCGTTGCCGGTGTCCAGCACCTGCCCGCCATAGACATCACCGCCATCTGTCCTGAAGGAAGCCGCGGTCATGGCGGTATGATATTTGAACAGGGAGGGATACATCACTTTGGTCGTCAGGGTAGCGACCTCGCTTGGCTTTTGTTCATCCATCAGCGTGCCGTCCGCGTGGTAGATGTTGACTTCAGGCTTCCAAACATAACCTTCCGGTGTAATGCGGTCCTTGAACTCTGCCGTATAGGGGAAGGAGCCCTTCATGCTGTTGTCAAAGTCGACCAGGTAAACCCGTGTCGTCAAGGTTTTTCCATCAGCGCTCACGAAGCTCTCAATGCTCTTGGTAAAAGCCATGGGGTTTACAGAAATGTTTTTCAGGTACTTCGCAGGTCCGGAGATATCCACATAGGCGCCTGACATGATGGTGCCCTGCAGGGTGGAACTGCCGTCAATACCAACATAAAGGGACATGACCTCGTTGGTATAAAAGGTTCCCGTGGTATTGGGATGCGTTAAATCAATATAAGGCACTGGCGATGTTGCCTGGGCAATATTCATGCCGCCGGACAACAATAAAGCCATTAATAGTAGTGTAATAAACAAACCGCGCCGGCATCTGTTGCGCTTTTGAATCAATATTGCCAAACGATTTTTTCCATAATGAATAGCAGTCATACACAGCCCCCGTTGCTTTACAATCAAGTTCCCATGTATGCAAGATACTGAAGGTATATTGCATATTTCACAGTATTTTAACATAGTGTTCAAGTTTGGACAATACATTTGTTTGACTGACACCATGTTTGTTAATATTTAATTCTAGCAAAAAACATTAATTGTACAAATATTTTGAGGCGACAAATATCCCTATTGTACAAATCTATAAAAAAGACATGTTCCCGCTTAAAACTTGTCCGCGGGATGATCCGGATTTAACAGATTGATCAGCTTGGCGCGTCGGTCAATGCTCAGTTTTCGGAAGATGGTCAGCATGTGCTTTTTGACCGTGCTCTCGGTGACAAACAGCTCTTTGGCGATTTCGGGGTTGGTCATCCCCTGGCCGGCCAGGGTAGCCACCTCGCGCTCGCGGTCGGTTAAGGTGTCCGGCAACTGATCCATTTCCTGGGCGATGATTTGCGCGTCTTCCTTTTGAATCATACCGGTGAGTTCCTCAATCCGGTTGATGAAGCCCTCAAAGGGAGAAAGGGCTTTGTCCCTGAGCATGGCTTTGAGCAACGGCCAGTGATTAACATACAGCGCGTAGAGGTCGTCTTCCCGCGCGATATCCAGGGACTGCGCGGCCAGTTCCAGCGCCTTTTTGGTTTTACCGGTATGCCAAAAGTAAATGGCAAGCGCCAGGCTGACCACATAGACGGTGACCACGTTGTTCAGCCGGCTGCCCCGCTGCAGGGTGGCTTCCATCTGGCCCAGGGCGCGGTCCTCCTCCCCCTGGAAGAGGAACTCCAGCACGCGCACGTGCACGGTCATCTGCATGAGGATGGAGTCATTGCGGGGGGCGGACAGTTTTTCCCCGGCCAGTTTGTCATCCATGCCAACCTCACGCAGCATGGACAATATCATCACGTGTACGGTCTGGTATATCGCTTTGTGCAGGGCGGTGCCGGACAACTTGGTCATCAGTGCGCTGCCGGACTCCAAGTACTTTAATGCCCTGTCCACGCCCTCCTCATCCTTTTTGGAGATGGCGATGCGCGCTAAGAGCATGGCGCAGCCATAGACCACGGTGGGCTGCAGGGCGTCCTCGCCTTGGCTCATGGCGTTGTTGGCGTAAGCCTGGGCCTGCTCAAACTGACTGCGCATGCTGGCCAATTCACCCCGGTACAGCATCGCGGCGCCTGAGCCGCGCCTGGCAAAGAGGCGCTCGTAATCAGCCAGCCAGGCTTCCATCTGCTCGGCAATTTCATCGCCCTGACCGGGGCTGCTGTAAAACACATACCACATGGACGGGCAGCCAAAGAGGAAGGGTTCTTCCGCCGCGATGGCACGAGCGGGCCCAACCAGGTAGGTGGCGGCCTCCCGCACCACGTCGTGCATCCTGGGGATGTCGGGAATGTGCTGGAGCATGGAGATGATGAGCCACTCACCGTAGAGGTCGGGCATGCTCTCTTTGGAAATCAGGCCTTCCGCCCGCGACAGGGCGCGGAAGTAGCCCACCGTGTCCCCGGCGCTGAATAAAAAGTAACCCAGGCGCAGCAGGCCAATCAGGTTGCGGCTTAAAATGTCATCCGGGCAGGTCTCCACAATCTCCCTGGCTACCTCCTCAAAGGGCAGGTCCCCAATCATGGAGAAGGAGAGCAGTTTCAGGTTCAGGGAGAGGATGGCCTCATAGTCCCGGATTTGCCAGTAGCAATCAATCGCCTCCGGCAGCATATCCAAAATGGCCAATCGGCGGCCCAGGGCAGTGAAGATTTCTCTTTGGTCTTCATCCGAACTGTTGTTTAACCGCTTTCGCAGCAAACTGCGCAGGGTGGGGTGCATGGTGTAGGACAGGGTGCCGGAATCAGCCTGCAAAAGCGGCACTTTGAGGAGTTCTTCCTCTAAAAGGGCGCGCCGCCTTTCATTGGGCACCAGGGCGGCGATGTCCTTTTGGCTGCCGCGCTCCAGGATGGATAAGCCCATTAAAAGGTTTTGCATTTGCCGGCTGTGCCGCTCAATGGACACCTGGCTGAGCAATTTCTGGGTCGTTTTGACGTCATCCCTGTCCTTCCCGGCAATATGGCGCGACAGGCAGGCGTGCACCGCGGCCGGCCAGCCCAGGGTGTGCTCAAAAATGGTCCGGGCTTCCTCATCGCTGATGTCCTGCCCGGACTCCTGGTAAAAAGCCTTGATGTCTTTGGCCCTGAGGGCCAGGTCCCCCGTCCCGATCCAGTGGACGGCATAGGGGTCAAAGCGCAGCATGGGCATCTGAAAGGGCTGGCCCATAAAAATCATGTGCAGTTTGGGGTCAGTATGCATGAGCATGGCGTCCAAGATGGCGGGGTGGGTGCGCTCCGTTAAGCGGTGGATGTCATCCAGCACCACATAGATGTCCTCATTGCTGGCTACCTTCGCGTCCCTGATGAGGGCGGCCACCTGATTGTGCTGCACGCGGGGGTTGGTGACCGTCTGCTTTAATTTTTCCGCCGTCTCGGGGTCAAAGCGGGAGATAAAATTGGTCAGCGCGGCAAAATCCTCCTCGATGTCTTCCCACCGCGCAGAGAACCAGTAAAACGGCTTCTTGATTTCTTTTTCCAGTACCTTCACCGCCATGGTCTTGCCGTAGCCGGTGGGCGCGACGAGGATGGTCACGCTGTTTTCGCCCGAGCGTCTGAGCATGTCCATCAATCGTCCGGAAAAATAGGGTTGAATTTTCATTTCTACTCCAATCGGTTAATCCGACAAACCGCTAGTCACTTGTTTGCATTATACCACTTATCCCGCACCAAAGGTGAACATTGTTTCAATTTGATAGCGTCAAGATGTTGTAGGCGATCTAGGCGACAGGAATGGCGGAAAGACCA
>CAZHPW010000075.1:0-11400 GCA_964534515.1 uncultured Christensenella sp. | reverse complement strand
TCACGCGATTTATCCAGTGTTTTCAATGGGTTTAGGGATTTTCAGCAGGCCCTACTTAATATCCCCTTGACCTTCTCCTTGCGTCATGGTTTATGATAAGCCTGTGGATGGGATGAATCATCCATCAGGAGGGCATTTGAAGTACGGCATCAAGGAGCTAGCAGCCTTGAGCGGGGTCAGCCCGCGGGCTTTGCGGCTTTATGAGGATTTGGGGCTGCTGCAGCCCCGGCGTAACCCAGACAATGATTACAGGGAGTACGGTCAGCGCGAGGTGGACCGGCTGCAGGCCATCCTGTTTTACCGGGAGACAGGCATGAAGCTGTCCGACATCAAAGCGGTGCTGGAACAGGGCGAGGCGGACAGGGCAAGCGCCCTGCAAGCCCAATTATCGGTCTTGAAAGCGGAAGCTGAGCGGCTGAACACACTGATTCTAACGCTGGAGAAAACCATACGGCATCAAAAGGAGAAGGAAGACATGAGCGACAAGGAAAAATTCGAGGGCTTCAAGAAAAAACTGGTCAAGGAAAACGAGGCCAAGTACGGCAAGGAAATCCGTCAGAAGTATGGCGACAAGGTCATTGACGAGAGCAACGCCAAGGTGATGGGCATGGAATGCGGCACCTTTGACCGCGCCCAGGCGCTGTCTGAAGAGGTGAACCGTCTGCTCATTGAAGCGGCGGCTACGGGTGACCCGGCGGGCGACGCGGCTCAGAACCTGTGCAAAAAGCACAAGGACTGGCTGATGTGCTACTGGCCCAAGTACACTAAGGAGATGCACCTGGGCGTGGCGGAAGGCTATGTGGCGGATGAGCGCTTTGCCAAGTATTACAACGACATTGTGGATGGCGGCGCAGAATTTTTGCGGGACGCTGTCCGGGCGTTCTGCGCTTAAGGAAGGCAGCATGAAACGGCAGCGGGAGTGATTCATGCTGCCGTTTTTATATGGCTATTTTTGCATTAGTGATATACTGATTGGCAATATAACTGGTTTTTTGTTGGAGGAGCATCGTGAATCAAGCGGATTTCATCGCGTCCTGGAAACGGGAGGAGGAGCTGGCCCACATCAAGGGCTGGGATTTTTCCCACATCAATGACCGGTATCAGGAGGATGAAACCCTGCCCTGGGACATGGGTGACATCATCCGGGAATACCTGCACCCCATGATGAAACTGCTGGACATGGAGACCGGCGGCGGGGAGTTTTTGCTGTCCTTCCATCATCCCCATGAGAACACCGCCGCGATAGAGGGCTACCCGCCCAACGTGGCCTATTGCAAAGAGAAACTGCTGCCCCTGGGCATTGATTTTCGCGAGGCCGACGGCGAAGGGGAATTGCCCTTTGAGGATGCTTCATTTGACGTCATCACCAACCGCCACGGGTCTTATGACCCCGGGGAAGTCTGGCGGGTGCTTAAGCCGCATGGCCTTTTCATCACCCAGCAGGTAGGCGCGGAGAACGACCGCGAACTGGTCAGCCTGCTGTATGAGAACGCGCCGCCCCTGCCATACCCGGAATTGTATTTGGACCTGGCCGCGGGCAAGCTGGAGGAGCAGGGCTTTCACCTGCTGAAAAAGGCAGAGGCCTTCCCCGACATCCATTTTTATGACGTGGGGGCGCTGGTCTGGTTCGCGCGCATCATTGATTGGGAATTTCCGGCTTTCTCCGTTGACAGGAACCTGCCCCAACTGCTCAAGGCGCAGAAAATGCTGGAAAAGGACGGCGTTTTGTCCGGCAGAACCCACCGCTATCTCATTGTTGCGCGAAAGGGCTAAGAAGCGCAAATAACCAAAAGGCACAGTCATAGTTCATGGCTGTGCCATTAAAATATGTTTCTATTACCTTGCTATGGCTTGACTTAGCGAAAAATCGCCAACTCCGACAATGCGCTTCTCAAGTTAAAAGCATCCCAGGGCAGGTGCTCGGCGATGGACAGGCCGACCAAGTCCGCGTCCTTTGAGGCGGTGTTCAACAGGGCCACCACTTCCTTGAGGGTCAGTTCGCCGACGGAGAAGGAATAGTCCTTGGGTGTGGTGTAGGGCAGGGCGGTTGAGATGCTCCTGTAATCAAGCGGGGAGAGCACATCCAAATCCCAATGAACCGCCAGGTAACGGATGTCGTTGTCCCTAAGCCAGTTTGTGAGGATGGCGGGGTTGTCACGCAAATCTTTTGGGGTTAAGACGGTGAGGTTCATCGTTTCGCAGGAGGCGACATCCTTGTTTTTGCCGTCAATGAGCCCGGCCATCAGCACCTGTTTGGGGTCCAGGGGATGCTCAACCCTGGCGACCTCTATGTCCGGCTGGCGGCCTAGCAGGTTGCCCAGCACCATCTCATGCAGGTGGGAGGAGGCGGGCGCCGTCGCGATGTCCGGGTGGGCATCCAGCCAGATGAGGCCCAAATGCCGGCCGTACTTGCCGCTTAAGTAGTCAAAAGGCGCTAGGGACACCGAGCAATCCCCGCCAAAGACGATGACCTTGTCCGGCTGACGCTCCCGCAGAACCCGGGCGGTTTCCTGTTTTTGGCGCAGGAGCGCGTCAAATCCGTCAATGCCCGCCTTATTTTCAAGGGGCAGGGTGAAGTCCTCCAAAACCGGAATCAAGATAGACTCATCCTCATCACAGCCCGGCGCGATGACCTCCATCAGCCGCGCGCCCAGGGGATAATTGGGGTTGACCCCGCCGTGCCATTCCGGGATGGTGAGCCTTAAGGTTGTCGCCTTTTTCATGCCATCTCCTTTTGTTGTGAGAAAGGCCCCTGTCTTTGGGATAGAGGCTCAGACTGTCAAAAAGTAAATCCAGGGAGGTATCGGAGGGCAAAGCCCTCTGATGGTCATCTGCGGCAGCGACATGTGCGGTGCCGCAGGTTTGGGCTTTCAGCCCAAACATTCCGCGAATTTCTGCCGACCGAGAGCAAAAGCGAACAGGCAGAAATTCCCGCTCCTCTTTCCTCAAAGAAGTGTCCGCAGACACTTCTTTGACGCGCAAAGCCCCTGTCTTTGGGACAGGGGCTTTTGGGACGCGGTTTAGACCTTGATTCTGATGGTCTTGACCTCAAAGGTGTTGAAGCGCAGCTGCACGGTCCCTTCCTTGACCTTGAGGGTTTCCCTGGTCTCTTCCAGCATGTTGCACAGGCTGACTTCCTTCACCGGGAAGTTGATGGCCAGGTTGCAGGTGGTGTCAGCCTTCTTGGATTCATAGAGCCTGAGAATGAGGTCGCCGGAGCGGTCCTCCGCCAGTTTGACGGTGTCGATGAAGACATTGGGCTCGTCCACGTAAAACGCGCTGAAGTCCTCCGCTTGACCGGCCACGCTCAAGACGGGCACGTTGAGGTCATAGGCTTCTTCCACAACGGGGGAGGAGATGAAGGGGCCGTCCCAGGCGGTGAAAGAGTAGGTGAACTCATGCCGCCCGGTGTCGGTCTTCATTTCAGGGCAGGTGCCCGCGCGCAGCAGGGTCAGGCGCAGCTCGCCCTCATGCATGGAGATGCCATATTTGCAGTCATTGAGGACGGCGATGCCGCGGTTTTGGTCCGTGAGCGCGGAGTAACGCTGGTTGCAGACCTCAAAACGGTCAGAGTCATAGGCCCTGGAGCGGTGGGTGGGCCGCATCATGTAGCCATACTGGATTTCGTTGATACCTTCATCGGGCTTGACATCAACCGGGAAGGCGACCTTGAGCAGGCGGTGCAATTCATCCCAGTCCACCGTGGTCACAAAGTCCATGCGGCGGGAATTGTAGTTGAGCACGATGTCCTGCTTTAAGGCGGAGTTGTTGATTTTGCGCTCCAGGCGCAGCACAGCGCGCAGGCCGGATTCCTCCACCACGCTCAAGGTGACCGGCTCATTAAGCGGCACTTCCTGCAGTTCGTAGTTGGAGTCGATGTCCCAGGCGTCAAACAGGCGCGGCACATCCTTGTACATCAGGAAGCGATTCATGTTGCCCCTGGCGGATTCGCGGCCGGTTTCCTTGTCCACAAAGGAGGTGACTTCGCCGGACTTGTTGAGCTTGATTTTGACCAGCTCATTTTCCATGACCGCGCCGGTCTTGGTGACCTTTAGGGTAACGGGCTTGAACTTGGGCTGCTCCTTATGGGGTTTCAGGCTCAGGCTGCCCACGCTGGGCAGGGTGACATAGGCCAAAACGCCGTCCTTTGAGGGCGCGGTCAAGACGGCCTCGCCATCCGCGGTCACGGCGCCTTCCTTAAAGGACTTGGGCAGGGCGACCACCGCAGGCCGTGGGAAGGAGAGGGAGTTGTACAGGGTGACGCCGGTCTTGCCCTTGGTGAGCGCGGCGACCGCCTCATCCCTGGCGGCATTGGCTTCCCGGATGACCTGGTCATGGTCCTTGTGGGCTTCCACGTTGACCCGGCCAATGGAGGAGCCGGGCAGGATGTCATGAAACTGGTTGAGCAGCAGGCGCTTCCAGCTCAAGTCCATCTTGTCCTGGGGATAGTCATGGCCCTTCATCTTGGCCAGAGCGCCCCAGACCTCCGCCTCGCGCAGGGCCAACTCGCCCTTGCGGTTGCCTTTCTTAACCTGGGCCTGGGTGGTGTACACGCCGCGGTGAGCGGAGAAGTACAGTTCGCCCACATAGGTGTGCTTGGGGCCGCCGGCCTTGTCCATGTCCTCAAAGAACTCAACAGGAGAGGCGTGCTTCACCCGGGGCATGCCCTCCAGGTTGGCCTCGCGTTTGACAAACTCCAGTGCGCTGCGGCTGGGGCCGCCGCCGCCGTCGCCATAGCCAAAGGGCAGCAGGAAGGCGTCCAGGCCGCGTTTTTGCACGCGGTTTTTCCACACGCCGGCGATTTCAGACGGGTCGGTGCGGTAGGTGTAGGAGGTGGGCAGGAAGGAATCCACCTTGCTGCCGTCAGCGCCCTGCCAGGTAAAGTAATGGTAGGGGAATTTGTCGCCCTCGTTATAGGACCAGAAGATTTTCTGGGTAACCAACTGGTGCACATTGCAGCCGCGCAGAATCTGGGGCAGGGCGGCGGAGTAGCCAAAGGTGTCCGGCAGCCAGAGCAATTGGCTGTCCACGTCAAACACTTCCTTGAAGTAGCGCTTGCCGTAGACCAATTGACGGATTAGGGATTCACCGCTGGTCATGTTGGTGTCCGGCTCCACGTACATCGCGCCGTCGGCGATGAAACGGCCGCCCTTCACTGCCTTTTTGACCTTGGCAAAGAGCTCCGGATAGTATTCTTCCATCATCTCAAAGCCGGCGGGCTGGCTGAAGATGAACTTATAATCGGGATATTCTTCCAACAGGCGCAGTTGGGCCGCCATGGTTCTGGCCGTCTTCCTGTGGGTTTCCTTCTGCGGCCACAACCAGGCCAGGTCCAGGTGGGCGTTGCCGATGGCGTAAAAGACCGGGCCGGTATCGCCGTTTTTGGCTTTTAGGAGCGGAGCCAGGATTTTACGGGCTTTTTTATAGTCGGCGTTGCGCTTTTCGCTGTTCTGCTCAAAATCCACCGCCAGGGTGAAGTCTTCCAGCGCCTTTTGCAGCTTGTCAGCGCGCAGGCTTTCGGGGTTGATTTGCTCGGCCAACTGGGTGAGCGTTTCCACGTCCATCAGCAGCTGATAGGCGTCCTCATTCCACACGCCCCAGGAGCAATGCCCCAGGGTGACGCGCTTGCCTTCGACCTTGGGGTCCTGGTAGGCGCCAGGCATCACAGGGCCGGTGGAGCAGCCTTCCAATTCGCTCTGGGGGATGTAGTGGCCGGCATAGGCCTCCAGATAAATCTCAAACACTTCCCCGGCCTTGGCGGACTGGGTGAGGTAGTTGTCCTCAATGTAGTGCAGGGGCACCTTGACCCAGTCGGAGCGGTAGGTGCCAAAGGCCTGGCCATTGACAAAAATTGCGGCCTCCCCGTCAACGGGCAGGTTCATCACGATGCGTTTGCCTTCCAATTCCTTTGGAATCTTGATGGTCTGCTTGAGCCAGGCGTACTCATAGGTTTTGCCCCATTGGGTGCCGTTTGGCATGGGCTTGAACTTGCCTTTTTTCGCTTCTGCCAGGGTCAGGTGATCCATGGTCTGGAAGCCTTCAAAGGAGAAGTCGGCATAGGGTTGGTAAACATCCTGCTTCAGAGTCAGGGTCCAGTGGGCCAGGCGCGCACGCCATTCCGAATGCATGTACTTCATTTTGTCCTCCGTTATGCTTATGCCTTTGTCCGTTTCGTACGGGTTTTCACTGATGAGAGCATACCATAGCGGGCAAAAACTGACAATGATTTGACAGGCACCCTCTTTTTCAAAATAGCCCTTTGGGGCTATGTTCAGCCAAGGGGGCCTTCTCTTATAATTTTTGACAACAAACCAAAAAAATGGAGTGATTTGTCATGTCAGAGAGCATTTGTCGGGCGGAAGCCATTGATGACCACGTTTTAAAACTGGAGATGTGCAACGGCAGCATCGCGCTGGTCAATATGCGCTTGAGGATGCAGGGCATGCGCTTTGGCGCGCTGAAGGACCCATCGGTCTTTACCACCGCGCGGGTGGAGGAGGACTTTGTCGTATGGAGAACCCCCATGGGGGAACTGAGGGCCTCCGCGCGGGAACTGTTGGACATCATGCTCAATCTGGGGTAAACATTGGCTTTTATCTGAACCTGCCGGGCAGACGCCGAACACCTTGGCGGATGCCTTCTCCGACGGATTTCCCTTGTATAAAAAACAGCAAAATGGTATTCTGATGGCGGGAATAAAAACAGTCTGTCATATTAAGCCCTGTAGGAGAATTCATGAGCCTTGCTCCTCTGTCATCCAAGCGTGACACCTATTTTTCACAGCGCCTGAGCAACAGGCTCATGGCTTGTGTTGACGCGCCTGTGACCGTGGTGGAAGCGCCGGCTGGCTATGGCAAGACGACTGCCCTTCGTTACCTGGAGGAAATCTGCGGGGACAAGGCCCGCGTATTCTGGTTCACTGGCATCCAGGAGGACAAGAAATATGCCTGGGAGCGGTTCTGCCAGACCATATCCTGTTTTGATCCCGTAACCGGGGAAGCCCTCCTGCAAAACGGCAGGCCCAACCGGGTCAACGGGCATCAGATTGCGCAATTGATTTTAAAACTCACCTGCCAGGAAGAAACCATCCTGATTCTGGACAACTACCAGGTCTGGCAAAATGAGTTGGACACGCCAATTGTCATGGCGATGTTAAACCCCGCCTGCAAGAAACTGCATATTGTGATTTCAACGCAGTATTTCCGTCTGCCAAGCGGCCCGGACAGCAGTTTGTACAGTCTCAACCGCATCACTACGGAGGACTTGACCTTAACGGCGCAGGACATCCGGGAGTTTTTCCGCCAAAGCTGCAGGGAGATGACGCTTAATGAGGCGGCTGCGCTCTACCGCAGCACGGAGGGCTGGCCGGTAGCGGTGTCCCTTTGCCTTCGCGGGTGCAACCAGTGCGGCGTGCCCCGGGCGGATTACCATGTGGACAGCCTGCTGGATGAGGTTTATTTTGACCGGCTGACGCAGGCGGAGCAGGAGATGCTCTTGCCTTTTGCTTTATTTGACGCGGTGACGGAGCGGCAATTGTCCCAATTGTTTATGGGTACGCCGTCCATGGTTATAAGGGAGCTGGTTCGCCGCACGCCGATGATACGCTATGACGCCTCCGCGGGGGTTTATTACCCACACGCTTTGATTCAGGATTTTTTACGCCTGCGCCTTTCAGGCGCGCCGGAGGAATTGCGCACGCGCATCTACCGGAAGGCGGGGGAGCGTCATCAGGAGCGGGGCGACCTGGTCCGCGCGATACACTGCTTCTATAACATTCGTGATTACGAGAGCATTCTGGCGCTGCCGCTAATCAATCTGTGCTTTGCGAAAATTGAGAACATCCCCTTTGAGGCGGTGGCTCGGGAGATATTGGACAACTGCCCCTTTGAAGTCTTTAAAAAGCACCCGATATCCTTGCTGCGCCTGGCGTATTATCTGTTCGCCGCGACTGACTTCAACGGCTTTAAAAACGCCATGGACCTGGCAAAGGACATCGTGGAGGAGAGCCAGGACCCCGCGCTCAAAGGCGAGTGGTTGGTCATGGACGCGTTTTCCTTCTACCCGGACGCAGGCGCTATGGGCAGCAGGTGGAAGGAAGCCTATGACTTGCTGCAGCGGCACTGCCGGGTGATTGCCGCCCAGGAGCCCTTGTTTTTTGGCTGTCAATCGATGTGGTACATGTTTCGCGTCAAACCTGGAAAAGCGGATGAAATCGGGCGGGAGTTGTCCAAGGCTGTCTATTGGTACAACAAGTTAACCGGCGGGCACGCCGGCGGGGCGGATACCCTGTATCTGGCGGAACTGGCTAGCATCCGCGGGGAGTATGACGAGGCCCAGACCCTGGCTTACCAGTCGGCGCACCAGTCTGAAATTGTTTCCCAGCCCACGGTAACCTATGGCGTGGCGCTGCTCTTGGGGCGCATTGCCATTTCCCGGCAGGACATGCCCGGCCTTGAGGAAGCGGTCAACTACCTGGAAAACAAGGCGGCGGCCTACCCCTTTATGCAGGGCAGCGCGATGAATGATTACATGCTGGACGTATGCCGTACTTTGCTGCGCAGCATGATGCTGGAACTCAATCAGGTCCCGGCCTGGACGCTCAAGGGGCTGCAAAGGGAAGAAACCCTGGGCATGGCGACCCTGATGACCGGCCACGCGCAAATCGCGTCCATCATGATACGTGGGGAGTACAAGAAGGCGCTTGGCATGATGGAAGCGATGCTCACCCAGGACAAGCGCATTTGCAACCTGGTCATGGAGTACTACATTCAGGTGGGCATCGCGCTGTGCAACCTGGCACTCTTGCGGCGCGGCAAGGCCATCCAGTCGCTTGACCGGGCGATGGAGCTGGCGCATGAGGACAGGCTGATTTCCATCTTTGTCCATCATCGCAACCTGTTAAGAATCCTGATGGTTTCAAGCGAACTGCAGCGCAAGTACGGGCCGTTTATCGCCAGAATTATGGGTGTCAAGAAGGGATTTTCCGGCGCGACCTTCACCGAAATCGGAAGCGCCATCAGCCAGGACAACCTGCCTGAAACCCTGACGGAGCGCGAGCGGGAGATTGCCATCCTGGCTGCGCAAGGCCTGCGAAATCGCGAGATTGCCGAGCGCGTCTTCATTTCCGAGCAGACGGTCAAGAATCACCTCAAGACCATCTTTGACAAATTGGCGATAGACCGCCGGGCCAAGCTGGCGGAGCTGTTGAAACCATAAACTTCATACATCTGTAACAAAGTAGCCCATTTCTTTTTGGATATGGGTCTTTTTTTGTCTGGAAGTTATAAAAACGGTACTTTAGTACCATACTAAGTGCATCATTGTGCGTTTACAATGCCAGTGTAGACAAAAGGCACATCATTTATTGGTGTGCATTTCCCAATCATAGGAGGCAACACCCGAGGCATACTTATACATCGTCACATCTAAGGAGGAATCCAATCATGAAGAGCCGTTCCAAAGTTCAACTGACTGTCTTGTTCTTGATTCTGTGCCTGACTTTTGTGTTCGTCGCTCCGCCTGTCATGACGCAGGCCGCGGACCCCGAAACCGCCAAGGTCAGCGCTTTAAGCAGTGAAAATCCTCCATATCTCTACTCTGCGGCTGATTTTGGCGCGTCCAGAACCAGGCTGCAGGCAGAGGATGTGGCCACCATCATCAGCAAAACCGCTTCCTGGGTTCGCGTCAGCGTGAACGGGGACAGCGGTTATTTGCCGCTCATCAGCCGCCCCGCGCCGACAGAAGCACCGGTTGTTGAAGAGCCCGCGGAAGAGCCCAAGCCTGTCGCCACGGAAAAGCCGGTGGTGAAGGAAGAGCCCAAGCCTGTTGTCACCGAAGCGCCGAAGGTCGAAGAGCCGAAGGCCGAGGTGCCGAAGGTTGAAGAGCCCAAGGTTGAAGAGCCCAAGGTTGAGGAGCCCAAGGTTGAAGAACCCAAGGCTGAGGAGCCCAAGGCTGAGGAGCCCAAGGCTGAGGAGCCCAAGGTTGAAGAACCCAAGGCTGAGGAGCCGAAGGCTGAAGAGCCCAAGGCTGAGGAGCCCAAGGCTGAGGAGCCCCAGGTTGAAGAGCCTACGGTTGAAGAACCTGTGGTTGAAGAGCCTGCGGTTGAAGAGCCTGCGGTTGAAGAGCCTGCGGTTGAAGAGCCTGCGGTTGAAGAGCCCGTAGTTGAAGAACCTGTGGTTGAAGAGCCTGCGGTTGAAGAGCCTGTGGCTGAAGAGCCTGCGGTTGAAGAGCCTGCGGTTGAAGAGCCCATGGTTGAAGAGCCCATGGTTGAAGAGCCTGTGGCTGAAGAGCCTGTGGCTGAAGAGCCTGCGGTTGAAGAGCCTGCGGTTGAAGAGCCCGTGGTTGAAGAGCCCGCTGTTGAAGAACCTGCGGCTGAAGAACCTGCGGCTGAAGAGCCTGTGGCTGAAGAGCCCAAGACTGAAGAACCCAAGGCTGAGGAGCCAGTGGCTGAAGAACCTGTAGTTGAAGAGCCCAAGGCCGAAGAGCCTGCCGTTGCCGCCCTGGAAGTGATTACGCAGTCTGAAGAGGTAACAGCCCAGAAGACTGAGGAAGAGCTTGGCGTGCAGATTGCTGAGCTGATTGATGAACAGTATCCCAACCGTGTCATCCGCATCTTTGCCTATTGGGGTGACAAAACCGAACTGGTCTATGGAGACCGGGTTGTTTTAACCGCCAAATTGAGCGGCTATGAAGGTCTGGAATATAACCTGCGCTGGCAGTTCTTCTCGGATGAACTGGCAAACTGGCAAGATATTTCCGGTGAAACCCAGGAAAAATTGAATCTAATTTTAAATGAAAACAACAGCACCTGGCAGGTTCGGGTCGCTGTGGATATCACAGGCTTGAACTAAACCGGTCAGGGCGGGGTTCACTTCAAAAGATGAAGTGAACCCCGTCTGGACCCCGGAAATCATCAGCCCGATTTACCCACTAACAGGGAGTTCATCCCGCAGGAGGATAAAACATGAAGAGGTCACTTCGAAAGTTTACAGCCTTGGCATTGACCGTCATGATGCTCATCGGCATCATGCCGCTGGATGTCCTGGCCGCAATCATCAAAACAGATGTGTCAGGCAGCATTGACCTGGGGCAGGTATTGCCCATGAAGATCATTGCCCCTGTTACCGACACCCACACCTATACCTTCATGGACGGCACCAACACCGTTTCAACCCAAATAGTCAAGGAAGGGGAAACGCTGCTGGAACCGGAAACACCGGACCATGTCAGCGGCAAAATCTTTGAAGGCTGGTATGTCGACGGCAACGCTGTTGTTTTTGGACCGCAGGCGGTTTCTTCTACTGAAGAGTACACAGCCCTGGCCGAATACCGGGAAGGCTACTATGTGTATTTTAGTGTCCACTGAACAAGCAAAAACCTCAGCATTCACAACACTTCTCA
>CAZHPW010000074.1:0-11474 GCA_964534515.1 uncultured Christensenella sp. | reverse complement strand
TGCTCATGCGCTTTTATGAGCCGCAATCCGGCCGCATTACCTTGGACGGCATTGACATTGCCACCTTAACCCGCGAGGAAGCGCGCTCCGCCTTTGGCATGGTCTTGCAGGACACCTGGCTCTTTTCCGGCTCCATCATGGAGAACATCCGCTACGGCCGGCCAGACGCCACCGATGAGGAAGTCATGCAGGCGGCCAGGAACGCCTACGCCGACCACTTCATCCTCACCCAACCGGGCGGTTACAAGATGGAAATCAACGAGGAGGCCGACAACATCTCCTCCGGCCAGAAGCAGCTGCTCACCATCGCGCGCGCCATGCTGGCCGACAAGCCCGTCCTCATTCTGGACGAGGCCACCAGCAATGTGGACACCTTGACCGAGCATCGCATCCAGGCCGCCATGCGCACCCTCACAAAAGGCCGCACCAGCTTTGTCATCGCCCACCGCCTGTCCACCATCCGCGAGGCCGATGTCATCCTGGTCATGCACGAAGGCGACATCGCTGAAATCGGCAGCCATGACGAATTGATGCAAAAGGGCGGCCGCTACAAGGAGCTGTACCAGAGCCAGTTTGAGGAGACTTAATCAGCGGGAACGCTAGAAACGAAATAGGGATTTTTCTTTTCTTTGAAAAGAAAAGAAACAAAAGAAACTTTGGAATCATCTTGATTAAGGATGATTCCAAAGTTTTTTAAAGCAATAATAACTATGAAATTAAGCGGTTACTGCCTCAGGATTTTCTCCATCTTCCTGCCCTTGGCCAGCTCGTCCACCAATTTGTCCAGCTGACGGATTTTCTTGGTCATCGGCTCCTGAATCTCTTCCACCCGATAGCCGCAGATGACGCCGGTAATCAAGCCGGCCTTCTCGTTCATCTTGGGCGCCTCGTCAAAAAAGGTCTGGTAGCTCACCTCGTCATCAATCTGTTTTTTGAGTCCCTCCTCGTCATAGCCGGTCAGCCAGTAAATCACCTGGTGCAGTTCCTCCAACGTGCGGCCTTTTTTCTCCACCTTGGTCACCAGCATCGGGTAGACGCTGGCAAAACTCATCTTGTACACTTTTTCCCAGTTGGCCATGTTAAAACTCCTTGTCGTTCATTGACATGATTCTACCCGCGCCGGAGCGATTGTTTCACGTGAAACAATTGACCTGTCTGTTTCCGTTTTCTTGAATTCACCCTGCCCTTATGGTACAGTATGGGACGGAAAACCGCATGCGGCATCAGGTGAAAAGCCGCGATACAAGAGAGATGTTTCACGTGAAACAATTGCAATAATCAGAAAATTGGATACCGGAGGCGGCTATGAAAACTTTAAACCTCTTGGCATTTGACATCGGCGCCAGCAACGGGCGCGGCATCATCGGCGCGTTTGACGGGCA
Source organism: uncultured Christensenella sp. (assembly GCA_964534515.1). Taxonomy (GTDB): domain Bacteria; phylum Bacillota; class Clostridia; order Christensenellales; family Aristaeellaceae; genus UBA6115. The sequence continues at coordinate 10,092 of CAZHPW010000074.1, read as the reverse complement.
AAAAATTGAGCTCATCCCCGTGGGCACCTTTGACAACAACTTTGTTCAGCAAGGCGCCCTGGGCTACTGGGATTACAACAGCATCCTCAATAACCTCAAGGGCTGCTTCGCCGCCGCCAAGCGCGAGGGGCTGAGCCCGGACTGCTTTGGGGTGGATACCTGGGGCGTGGACTACGGCCTTTTGGACGAAAACCACAACCTGATTGAGAACCCCCGCGCCTACCGCATCAGCACGGATGAGGAGATGCTGGCCGCCTGGCAGAAGATTTCCAAGCGCGAGCTCTTTGACATCACAGGCCTGGCCGCGCTCAACTTCAACACCGTTTACCAGCTCTACCGCCGCGTGATGGAGAATGACCCGGCGCTTAAGAAGGCGTCCGCCCTGCTCTTCACCCCGGACCTGTTGGGCTTTGGCCTGTCCGGTGAAATCAAGAGCGAGTACACCATCGCGTCCACCTCCGGCCTCCTGGACGTCAAGACCGGCACCTGGAGCCAGCACATCCTGGATACCCTGGGCATCCCCGGCAAAATCTTCCAACCCCTGGACCGGCCCGGCACCCTGCGCGGCAGCCTGAAGGCGGACATTGCGTCCGAACTGGGCCTGCCCCGCGTCGCCTACGCCGCCGTCGGCGGCCATGACACGGCCAGCGCCGTTGCCGCCATCCCCGGCACCGGGGACTTCGCCTTCTGCTCCTCCGGCACCTGGTCGCTCTTTGGCGTGGAAAGCGACACGCCCGTGCTCAGCGACTTTGTCTATGAGAGCAGCTTCAGCAACGAGGGCACCGTGCAGGGCGGTTTCCGCCCGCTCAAGAACATCATGGGCCTCTGGCTAGCCCAGGAATGCCGCCGCGACTGGGCCAAGAAAACCGGGGAGACCCTGGACTGGGAGTACATCAAGGCCGAAGCCGTCAAGGCCGAGCCCTTCCGCTCCATCATTGACCCGGACTACCCCGCCTTCTACAAGGCCGGAGACATGCCCGGCAAAATCAGCGAGTACTGCCGCGCCACCAACCAGCCCGTGCCCGAGACCATCGGCCAGTTCGCCCGCGCGGTCTATGAATCTCTCGCCCTCCGCTACCGCTGGGCGGTTGAGCGCCTGGGCGAAATGAAGGGCAAGCCCCTCACCGCGCTTAACATCACCGGCGGCGGCATCCAGAACCTCCAACTCAACCAGATGGCCGCCGACAGCACCGGCCTTGTCACCACCGTTGGGCCCATTGAAGGCGCCGCTATGGGCAACGCCCTCATGCAGGCCGTGGCCATGGGCGAAATCAAGGACCTCGCCCAGGCACGCGAGGTCGTCCGCGCCAGCGTGGAGACCCGCGTTTATGAGCCCAAGCACACCCAGGCCTGGGACGACGCCTACGGCCGGATGCTCCGCAACGCCGAGAAGATGAACGAGGTTATTGGGTAAGGATTACTGAATGTCAAAGGACAGCCCTGCTGGGGCTGTCCTTTTTATTTGCGAGAAGAACGCTTCTTTTCTTTGAAAAGAAAAGAAGCAAAAGAAACTTTAATACTTTATATACTAATTTAGATAGAATTCTAAAGTTTTTTGGTCCTTTTTTTCAAAAAAGGACAGGTCCCCCCGTCCCCTTCATCCCCTAAATCTCCTGTTCTTTTAACCACTTCCCAAGCTCGCGCATGTCCTCGCTGCCGCTGTCCAGGCGCTCCTGAAGCGCTGAGGGGGTGAGTTCGGCGCCGGTTAGGGCCGTTTCTATCCTGCCGGCCAGGTCGGGGTCATTGGCGTCGGAGAAGACGCGCGCGGACTCGATCTTGCCGGCCTTTAAGGTTAAGAGCAGCTCCACCATGCCAAAGGGGAAGCGGTTTTCCAGGGTCAGGTCAAACTGGGGCGTCTTGCCGTAGGTCCAGTCCCAGGAGCGGTAGCGCTCCGTGAACTCCGCCACCTGGTTCTCGTCCAAGACAGACTGCCAGGCCAATTTTTCGCCCGCGCCGTATTCCTTGATAAAGGCCTTGAACAGCTCGTTTTTCAGCGCGTCAATGGTGATGTCGGCGTTATAAGCCTTCAGGTTACCCACCCTGGCGCGCACGCTCTCAACGCCCTTGGCCTCCAACTTCTGCTTGGACGGCTGCAGGTAACGCCCCAGCAGGGACATGTCCACATCCATCAAAATGGTGCCGTGGTGCAGGCTGCTGCCGCCCGCGTGCCGGAAGGCGTTACCGGAAAACTTGGCGCCTGTGTCCGCCAGCACGATGTCGTTGCGCCCGGAGGCCAGTGTCTCGATGCCAAAGGCCGCCACGGCCTTCCTGATAACGTTTAGCTGTCTGGTCACGTCGTACATGTCCTTGGGCATTACAAAGGAGAAGTTGAGGTTGCCCAGGTCATGGTAGACCGCGCCGCCGCCGGTTGAGCGGCGCACCAATGTGCCGCCTTCCTGGGTCAAAAGCTCGCTGCGCAGTTCCTTCCAGGCGTTCTGCGCGCGGCCGATGACCACCGTGTGCGCGTTTTGCCATAAAAACAGGGCCGGTCCCGGCAGGTTCTTGAGCAGCAGCGCTTCCTCTATCGCCAGGTTCAGCGTCGGGTCGGTGTTCGCCGTTTCAAATAAAAATACGCTCATCGCAATTCCTTATCAAAGTAATGATCCTATCATAGCAGGTAATCGTTTAGATTTCCACGAGGGACGAAGAAGGAGAACGGGAGAGGACGAGAGAGGAAACGGTCCTTTTTTGAAAAAAAGGACCAAAAAACTTTAGAATCAATTTATATAGCAAGACTATAGATTCTAAAGTTTCTTTTGCTTCTTTTCTTTTCAAAGAAAAGAAGTTCGTCCCCCACCCCAATCAAGGGTATATTCCAGACACAAGCCGGTGGTTTTGTCCAAACCGGCAATGGAAAGGAATTTTTACCGATGATTTCTGTATATTTGAACCTGCCCGGCAACGCGGAGGAAGCGGCCAAGTACTACACAAAGGTTTTTAAAGCGCCGGAGCCCTACATGATGCGCTTCCCCGATGTCCCGCCGGAAGATTTGGAGAATGTGCCAAAGGAGCTGCACAACCTGCTGGCCTATGCCAATGTGAAGACCTTCGCGGGCGATGTGATGTTGTCTGACGCCATGCCGGGCGAGCCCTGCGCGCCGTCCGGCGCTGTGTACATCTGTCTGTCGCACAAGGACCATGACAGGCTGAGGAAGACCTTTGACGCGCTGCTTGAGGACGGCGTGATGGAGATGCCGCTGGAGCCCACCTTCTTTAGCCCTCTGTACGGGATTGTGGTGGACAAGTTTGGGTTCAAGTGGATGATCATGTCTGACGAAGAATAAAAGCAAATCGCAGAGTAAAAGCGCGCCTTACGGCGCGCTTTTTGATTGGACGGTCAGGCATTATTCGCTCATGAGCACCTGATAGAAGTGAACCGCGTCATGAAGCGCCTTGACGGGCACGCGCTCATTGGCCGCGTGAACGCCGCTTAGGTCCTTTTCGTCCACCAGCAGCGGGGAAAAACGGTAAACACGGTCACAGAGCAGGCTGTAATAATAAGCGTCCGTCGCGCCCAGAACTAGGGAGGGCGCTGTGATGACCTCGGGCCAGACGGAAGAGACCGCGTTTTTGATGTTGTCAAAGCCCAGACCGGAGGTCATTGATACGGGGCTGGGCGGGTTCCCGGCAATGAGCTCCACCTGGACGCGCTCATCGTCAATGATGTCAATCAGGCGCGCGCGGCAGGCCTCCGGGTCCTCCCCGGGCAGCAGGCGCAGGTTGTAGCCGGCCGTTGCGGTCGCGGGCATGACGTTGGTAGCGGTGCTGCCGGACATCTGGGTCAAAACACAGGTGGTGCGCAGCATGGCGCTCTGCCCCCCGGCCAGGCGGCCAAAGAGCCTAAAGAGCATGCGGGAGAAGGCATCCGGGTACTTGTACATGGTGCGGTAGGGAAACTGGCAGCCAGGGCTGAGCGCGGACAGAAAATCCCGCATCATGGGGATGAGGCGCTGGGGAAAGGGCTTTTGCCGGATTTTGTTGAGCGCCTGGACCAGGATGTCGGTCTGCGTCTCCCGGGGCGGGGTGGAGGCGTGCCCGCCAACACCTGTGACGCTCAGGCGGATAATGGCCATGCCCTTCTCAGCGACGCCCACCAAGGCGGCGATGCCGGAAAAGCCGGGCACGGGATCAGCGCCCAGTTTGCCGCCCTCATCCAGCACAAAGGCCGGGAACCAGCCCTTTTCCTTGAGAAAATCAATGATGTCAAGGGCGGTGGGCCCATAGGTCTCCTCATCCGCGGAAAAGCAAAAGAGAATGTCCTGCCTGGGTTTCTGCCCGGCACTCGCCATCTGCTCCGCCGCTTCCAGCATGCAAATGAGGGTGCCCTTGGTGTCCAGGGTGCCCCGGCCAATGACATAGCCGTCCTGAATGAGCCCGGCAAATGGCGGGGTGAGCCAGCCCTCTTCCTTGGCGGGCACGACATCATAATGCGCCATCAACACCCAGGGGTTTTCCGTGGTCTCGCCCGGAAAACGGATGACCAGGCCGCGCCCCTTGATGAGGTGGTGCTCGCCTGATTTGATGAGGTTGGGAAACATATCAAGGATGGCCTCCCGGCAGGCGGCAAAGGCGGCGGCGTCCTCCGTTTCACCCTCAGGCGAGGCAATGGTCGGAAAGCGGATGATGGCCGCCAGTTTATCCTCAACGCTCAAAAGATGCAGCGCTTCACCCATGTTTCATCCCCTCCAATAATCAATTGTTTCAGGCTTGCTTCATTCCCTGGCAGTTTTATGCGTTCTCACCGATACTGATGAGGTAGTTGTCAATGTCAAAGTCCTCAAACACGCTGTCCTTCCTCAAATACAGCGGGTGGTGCGGGTGTCCCTTGATGCTTTTTTGCCCCGCGGTCACAAAGCGCGCGCCTTTTTCACGGGCCAGGGCTGCAAAATCACGCATACAGGCGCTTAGGTAACCCCTGGTTTCCATCACCGCGCCCCAGGCCGCCCAGACGGTCCTGGTTTTGTTCAGCAGGTGGGCGAAGGCCTTCAGGTTCTCCTGGTGCAGGAAATCGGAATGCTCCTTGTCCATGTCCTTTGGCCGGGTCGCCCGCTGCGCGTAGAGGTTCATCATCAAAAAGCTGTCATAGCCGTTAAAACGCGCCACGCGCTCCACGCTTTTGAGCGTGTTGTCCAGGGCATCCGGCCTGGCGGTGGAGGGGTTGAGCCCCACGCAAATCACCGGGTTTTCGCCAAGTGTGCCCAGGACGTATCGGTATTCCTCATACACGGTGGGCACATACAGCCATTTTTCGCTGTCATAGCCCTCCGCCTTCTGGCGCAAGGCCGTGTCAAAGTCCAAAAGGGCCAATTCCTTAACCGGTCTATCGGGTATGTGCTTCATGAGGGCTTTTTCCGGTCATCCGGGTCAAAGAACTCGACCTCCAGCCGGTCAAAGGGCACCGACTCCAGAAAATGCTCCGGCAGGAAGCGCAGCTGGCGAAACTCAGCAAAATCCTTGTAGTGCCGCTGCACGACCATGGGCATGGCGATATCAAGCGCCCGGCAAGCGGATACCATCGCGGTCTCCCAATCGCCCTCGGGGCAGGGCACCGTGATGTCCTTGATGATTTTATTCCTTTTGACTTCCCTTACCCAGATGCTTCCGGCCATGTTGTCTCTCTTCCTCAGTTGTATTTTTTCAGGCGGTAGGTGCCGCTGTCCAGGCCAATCGCGCGGACCTGCAGTTTCAAACCCTCTTTTTCCGGGCTGATGCGCAGCCTGACCTTGTAGGGCGCCTGATACATCAAGGCCCAGGCCTTGATAACGCCGTCCTTCACGCCAAAGCGGCCCAGGTAGGGTTGGGGCCCCTCGCCCTTTACAAAGCCGACGAACTCGCCGTGGCAAGCTTCCTTTCGGCCAAAGGTGAAGGTCATGGGCTGGCTGACATCCGGCATGGTAAACATCACCCTTAAGGTGTCCGCGTCCAATATCTCAAGCCGGAAACCCCGGCCATCGTTCGCGTCGTAGCTGCCCTCGCCAAAGAGCGGCTCACCCTTGTCCTCCGGCTGCTTTTCGGCCAGTTTTTCCGCGCGCTCCGCCAGTTTCTTGCCGTCCTTCTCATCCTGTTTTGGCAGGGAAAGCAGCTCATCAATCAGTTGATGAATCGCGTCCATCTCATCGCCCATCGCGTTGAGCCCGGCAGTCACGCACACGCTCAACTTGTTCTTCGGGTCAATCATCATCACCTGGCCGTACATGCCATCCCCGCGGAAGCGCTTGTCCTTGGCCATCCAGAACTGGTAGCCGTAGCCGCGCGTCCAGTCCGCGTGCTCATTGGGCAGGGCGACGTTGTGGTTGTCAATCTGTTTGACACAGGCGCGGCTTAAATAATCCTGGCTCAGCAGGCGTTTGCCCTCATGCACGCCGCCATTTAACAGCAGGTTGGCGGTCTTTGCCAGGTCCGTCACCGACAGGTGCAGGCCAAAGCCACCCAGGTTATAGCCCATCGGGCAGCAATCCCACTGCGGTTTTTGGATGCCAAGCGGTTCAAAAAGGCGCGGCATCAAATAATCCCGCAAGCTCATGCCCGTTTTCTTGCTGACCATGCGCCCGGCCAGGTAGGTGCCCATGGTGTTGTAATGAAAGTGCGTGCCCGGCTCCCTGATAACCCGGTAGGACAAGATGGCCCTTGCCCAGTCATGGCCCATGCGCGGGTCGCGGTCGCTCTCCTCCTCAAAGCCGGAGGACATGCTCAGGAGGTGGTGCAAGGTGACCTCATTTAGCGCCGGGTCGTACTCATCAGGCAGGCAGTCAGACAGCACATCCGCCACCGAGTCCGTATAGGACAGCAGCCCTTCCTCAACCGCCATGCCCGCCGCCATGGAGCAAAAGCTCTTGGACAGGGAGAACAGGGTGTGCGGGCCTGTAACCCTCCAGGGTTTCATCGCCAGGGAATAGGCCTTGTTATCCTTCACCACCGCCAGGGCACAGACTCCCAGGCGCTCCATCTTGGGGATAAAGTTCAACACCGCCTGGCCGCTTAAGCCCATCTCCTCCGGGCGGTGAACCTGTTTCAATCCGATTGACATGTCTGCCTCCACGTATAAAAAACTTGGCTTTAGTGTATCATACTTTCCCCCTGTTTCATGGAAAAAATCAGAAAAAAACGAACCGCTTCCCTGCCCTCGCTCCCGGTTTTTGTCCTACCCTTCAGGGCCTGATTATGGTATAATTGTGGAAAATAAGGAGGGTGTTGTCATGATTGTTCATGTGTTTGAAACCAAAGACCAGGTTGCCAAAGCCGCTGCCGCGATTTTCGCCGCGCAGATTTTGAAAAAGCCCGATTCCGTCCTGGGTCTGGCCACCGGCTCCACGCCGATTGATACCTATGCTGAGCTGGTCAAACTCCACAAAGCCGGGGTCCTGGACTTTTCCAATGTCAAAACCTTCAACCTGGACGAGTATGTCGGCCTACCGGTCAGCCATCCGGAAAGCTACATCAGCTTCATGCGCCGCAACCTCTTTGACCACATCAACCTCAAGGAATACCACCTGCCCAACGGCCTGGCCGGGGATTTGAAGAAGGAATGCAAGGACTATGAAGATTCCATCCGCCAGGCCGGCGGCGTGGACCTGCAGCTGCTGGGCATCGGCAACAACGGCCACATCGGCTTTAACGAGCCCAATGACCAGTTTGTCTACGAAACCAACCAGGTCAAACTGACCGAAAGCACCATCAAGGCCAATCGCCGCTTCTTTGACTCTGAGGACCAGGTGCCCAAGGAGGCCCTGTCCATGGGCATCGGCTCCATCATGCAGGCCAAGTCCATCCTGATGATTTGTCTGGGCGAAAACAAGGCCGAGGTCGTCAACAAGATGGTCAACGGCGCTGTGGATCCCCAGGTGCCCGCCAGCATCCTGCGCATGCACCAGGATGTGGTTGTCCTTCTGGACAAGGCCGCCGCGAGCGCGCTGTAAGCTGTTCACAGACCTGTTGATAAAGCGCTTACGGTTTTCCCGGGAATCCCAAAAGCCCTTGTCCTTACGCCTTTTATTGTTCCGGGATAACTTATCCACCCGCGCTCAATTTTGTGGATGGTGACCGAAAAAGCCAAAGCCGTTTTTGCGTTCCCAAACCGCGCCTGACGTGCCCCCGACACCTTGTCTGTTTTGCCCGGCATGATGCGCGCGGTAAACATGGCATCCGGGACACAAAAGCGCGAAACCATCCACACCCGTCCACAGGTTTTCCCTTTCTGTCCACAACCTCACGGAACAAGTTTTCAAGGTGCGGACAGGCCCCAAGCCGCTTTTCCACACTGTCAACGCGCCTACTACTACTGCTACAATTATTATTAGTACTGCTGCTCGCCTATTAGGTTGCGCCGCCGTACCTCAAGGAGGAACCCCCATGAAAGTCGCCTTCAACGCGAGTGATTTTAACCACGGAATGAGCATGGTCAGCCACGCGCTGCCGCCAAGGGCCGTGAAAGCCTATCAGGAAGGTGTCTTTCTGGAGACCCTGGACGTCGGCCTGCGCCTGACGGTCACTGACGGTGAAATCGCCATCCAGTCCATTATCCCGGCCGAAGTCTCCGAAGAGGGCTCCGCCCTTTTGCCTGCCCGATTGCTGGGCGAACTGGTGCGCAACCTGGAAGGCAATGTGGAGCTTGAAACCGAGTCCAACCAGGCCGCTGTCGTTAAAAACCGCGGCTCCAAGACCCGCTTGCTGCTCTTTGCCGCTGACGGTTTCCCGGACATCCAGCAGGTGGAAGGCGAGTCCGTCACCAGCATCACCCAGACCCAGTTTAAAAACGCGGTGCGCTCCATCATTTTTGCCATCGCGACAGACGAAACCCGCCGTATTCTCACCGGCTGCCTCATGGAGACCAGCGCTGATGAGGTTCGCTTCACCTGCTTAGACGGCTACCGCCTGGCCATGCAGCGCGTTTACTGCAAGCATGAGATGCCCCAGGGCAAGGACGTACTCTCCTACATCCTGCCCGGTACCCTGGTGGGCAACATCGCGCGCATGCTGTCGGATTCCGACCAGCCCATCACCCTCACCCTGTCCAAGACCCACATGGTCGCCGAGTTTGACAAGACCAAGGTCACCTCTCCCCTCATCCTGGGTGAGTATATCAACTACCGTCAGATTCTCCCCGCCTCCTGGACCACCGCCATCCGCGTGGAGCGCGCCGTTCTGGCCTCCGCCATCCAGCGCGCCAGCCTCATCGCCAGGGAGGGTGACAACAACCTATTGAAGCTCAAGATTAAAGACCAGTCCCTCACCATCTCCGCCATGGCGGACAAGGGCGCCGCGACCGAGCAGATTCCGATTGATTTTGACGGCAACCCCCTCAACATTGCCTTTAACGCCAACTACCTCAACGATGTTATCAAAAACATCGATACCCAGGACCTGTCCATGCGCTTTAACACCAACGTCAGCCCCTGCGTCCTGGCTCCCGTTTCCGGCAATCAGTACACCTACCTGATTCTGCCGGTCAGGGTGTCCGACTAAGAGGGATATGTAGAGGAACGCAAAGAGACACGAGGGGACGCGGGGCTCCCGCCCCGTACCCCGGCATGGGGCATTGCCCCTTGACCCAATCTCCTGAATGGGCGTAAGCATGAAGAGATAGGGTTACAGGTGTAACTAATATTTTGAAGCCGCTGTAGTCATGCAGCGGCTTTATCGTTTTTTAAGGGAATATTTATCTGAATGTTGTTGTGTTGAAAAGGAACGCGGGGCTCCCGCCCCGGGCCCCGGCAAGGGGCAATGCCCCTTGACCCATTTTCCTGATTAGGCCAAAAGCATGGGGAGATGGGGTTACAGATGCAATTTATGTTTATAAAGCCGCTGTAGTCATGCAGCGGCTTTATCGTTTTTTATGGGAATATTTATCTGAATGTTGATGTGTTGAAAAGGGACGCGGGGCTCCCGCCCCGAGCCCCGGCAAGGGGCATTGCCCCTTGACCCATTTTCCTGAATGGGCAATAGCATGGGAAAAAAGGGTTACAGGTTTAACTAATATTTTTAAAGCCGCTGTAGTCATGCAGCGGCTTTATCATATTTTGGAGGGATTATTTGTCTGAATAGCCTGGCTGCTTGACCATGAGGGTTTCTATGTTTCCGTAGTCAATCCCGTTC
>CAZHPW010000073.1:0-11503 GCA_964534515.1 uncultured Christensenella sp. | reverse complement strand
CATGGAAATCGTCGGCAAAGACGGCGTCATCAGCGTTGAAGAGTCCAAGACCATGAAGACCGAGCTGAACACGGTTGAAGGCATGCAGTTTGACCGCGGCTACGCCTCCGCCTACATGGTGACGGACGCGGACAAGATGGAAGCGGTTCTGGATGACCCCCTCATCCTCATCACCGACAAGAAAATCAGCAACATCCAAGAAGTGCTGCCCGTTTTGGAGCAGGTGGTTCAGGCCGGCAAGAAACTGCTCATCATTGCTGAAGATGTGGAAGGCGAAGCGCTGGCCACGCTGGTGGTCAACAAGCTGCGCGGCACCTTCACCTGCGTTGCCGTCAAGGCCCCCGGCTTTGGCGACCGCCGCAAGGAAATGCTCCGTGACATCGCCATCTTCACCGGCGGTCAGGTCATCTCCGAGGAACTGGGCCTTGAGCTGAAAGAAACCACCCTTGACATGCTGGGCAGCGCCCATGTGGTCAAGGTGGACAAAGAGAACACCACCATCATTGACGGCGCCGGCACCAAGGAAGACATCGAAGCCCGCGTCGCCAGCATCAAGAACCAGATTGAAGAAACCACCAGCGACTATGACCGCGAGAAGCTGCAGGAGCGCCTGGCCAAACTGGCCGGCGGCGTGGCGGTGATTCAGGTTGGCGCCGCGACTGAAATCGAGATGAAAGAGCGCAAGATGCGCATCGAAGACGCCCTGGCCGCCACCCGCGCCGCGGTTGAGGAAGGCATTGTACCCGGCGGCGGCGTTGCCCTGCTCAACGCCCAGAGCAAGGTGCGTGAGCTGCTGGACAATTACACCGGCGATGAGCGCACAGGCGTTAACATCATCCTGCGCGCGATTGAAGAGCCCATCCGCCAGATTGCCTTAAACGCGGGCGTTGACGGCTCCATCATCATTGATACCATCAAGCGCGAGAACAAGGCCGGCTACGGCTATGACGTGAGCGGCGGCGATTATGTGAACATGATTGAGCGCGGCGTCATCGACCCGACCAAGGTGTCCCGCAGCGCGCTGCAAAACGCGGCCAGCGTGGCGGCCCTGGTGTTGACCACCGAGTCCCTCATCACCGACATCCCCGCGCCCGAACCGGCTGCTCCGGCTCCCGGCGGCGGCATGGGCGGCATGTACTAAGACTAAAAGGTCCAACTTCAAGCGAGAGGTTCACCCCTCTCGCTTTTTGTTTAAGTGAAACCAAGTAAACAAGGCTAATGATAGCTATTTCTATAAACAAAGGCGAGTGCGTTTGGTTTGTGGTATTATGGACTGAGTAAACAAAAGGGGCTGACAAGATGAATCACCGGGAAATTCTCAGGAATTTTATCAATCAGGACGGGCTGCTCAAGCAAATGCCGGTCAAGCACCGCCTGCGCGCGTCCGTATATCTTTGGGCTGCTGAGGGCCTGGAAGAAGACAAACGCTACTCGGAAGGGCAAATCAACGCGCACATTCAGCGCATCCTGGCGTTTAAGGACCCGGTTACCATCAGACGGGCGCTGGTGGAATGTGGCATCATCGACCGCACCCCCGACGGCCGGGAGTACTGGAAAACCGAAAAAACGCCCACTGTGGAGGACATCTTAAACATCTGGTAACAACTTGTATCTTTATACCCTGCCAAAAAAGACCATTTCCATGGTCTTTTTTTATCTTTCATGGTGCGCCAAAAAGTTTTGGCTGAAAAATATTGCGAAATTTGGTCAAAAATGAGAAGATTTCTATTGATTGTTGTGTATAGATGTATTATAATCCACCATATGTTGTGGAAAGGGACAGGTGTTCATCATGAATTCTTTGGCTGTTTTCGGCATGGCGCTCTGCGGGCTGACCGCGGTGGTCATGTTGATGTACAGCGCGAAGAGCCAACGCAGTGAAACCGGCCAATTGGAACGCCTGCGTGAAACCGCGGCCTACAAACAATTAAAAGCAGAGCTTTCCCAGCTAAACCGGCATGACATTGATGAGGTGCGCATTGAGTGCAGCGGTATCACGGTCACCAGCGTCTGCCCAGCGCACATTGTGCTGCGGTACAGCTTCAAGCAAAACGGCAACAGCATCAGGAACGACTCCTTCACCAAACTGTATGCCGAATTGATTGCCCAGGATTTTCCCTTTCTGACCCAGAGAGACGCCTACAAGGTGCATCCCTACAAGGTTTATCGCGTCAATAGCAAAGCCGAACGCGCCTATGCCTTCATCATGCGCAGGGGCTACAAGGATTACCTGCTGTATGAGCGCAACGCCCAGGAAATCCGCATGTACTAATCAATATTCAAGCAAAAGGTATCCCAATTAGGGATACCTTTTTTATTGACGATCATGCGCCGTTTAATTAATCTCCGGCAGGCCGCTTTCCAGTTTGGCCTCGGTATATTGCTTTAACAGTTTGAGCGGCACCTGAGCCGGGATATCGCCAGACTTGTCTATGCCGCGGTTCAGGACCAGGCGCAGCCAGTTTAATTGATTAAAGGAAAGGAAGGAGCGCTGTGGCGCGTCCTTGCCGCAAGCCAGGCAGCAGACCCCATCCTCCTCAACCAACAGATAGGCGCCCTCCTCCCCCATTTTCTTGCCGCACCTGGTGCAGTGGTTGAGCCGGGGCTTGAAGCCGTTGATAGTGACAAAGTGCAGCAAAAAAGCCGCGCTGACCGCTTCCGGCGGCGTATCCTCATAAGCCAGGCGCTTGAGTGAGCGGGCGAGCAGAATGTACAGATGCCCCATGGGCTCATCCTGCTGGATGGATTTTAAGCAGGCTGAAGCCATCAGCGCCGCATGGCTCAGCCGCTGATAATCCAGCCGCAAAGGATAAAAGCTTTCAATCACCGTGCAGGATTGAACGGTTTTTCGGCCTTTACTCTCAAAGAGCACATACTCCCCCATGGTGAACAATTCCGCTGCCGAAAGCAGCGGCCCTTTTGGCTTGCGGCAGCCGCGGCACAGGGTATCCACCCGGCCCAGTTCGGGGCTGAACAGGGTAAGCATCCTGTCATTCTCCCGATAGTCTGTCCGGTGCAAAACGATAGCCTGGCAGTTGATGTAGGGCATGTTCACCTTTCCTGTATGTGATAAACACAGCATAGCCCGTAAAAAGCCGGGCTGTCAATGTGCTGGGTATGATTGCGGGCAAGAAAAAACCCGGCTTATGCCGGGTGATTTGAATGTTTAAAGTTATCTGCCCTCACCCATGAAGAAGACAGCCACCGTGCCGGGGCCGGCGTGCGCGCCGATGATGGTGCCCAGGGTGAACATCTCAATGCCGGTGATCTGGGGCAGCGCTTCCTTGAGCGCGCTGGCCAGGTATTCGGCGTCCTCCAGGCAGTCGCCGTGGGAAATGAACACGGTCTGCTCCTTGGGCGTCGCGCGCTCAACCACCTTCTCGGCCAAGGCCTTTAAGGACTTTTTGCGGCCCTGAACCTTGTCCCTGGGGATGAGCTTGCCGTCAAAATTGACGTGCATGACCGGCTTGATGCGCATCATGCTGCCCAACAGCGCTGTGGTGCGGCTGACACGGCCGCCGCGGAAGAGGAAGTTGAGGTCATCCACCGTGAACCAGGAATTGATGTTCTGGCGGTGGTCAATCACCCATTTGACGGTTTCATCATAGGATTTGCCCTCTTCGCGCAGTTTGAGCGCGTAATAGACCAGGAGCACCTCACCGGCGGACGCCAAAAGGGAATCCACAACGGTTATCTTGGCCTTGGGATACTTTTCCAACACCATGTTTTTGGCGGTTTCAACGGACTGAACGGTGCCGGAAATGCCGCCGGACAGGCCGATATAGAGCACCTGCTCCCCTTTTTCAGCCAGCTCCTCAAAGCAGGAGACGGCGGCCTCAACCGTGACCTGGGCGGTGGTGGCAACCTTCTCCGCGCGCAAATCCGCGTAAAAGCCTTTTAAGGTAGCCTCGTCCTCAACATAGTATTGCTTTTCCACCCCGTCCATCCGGTAGGGCATGGGCAAAACGCGCAGGTTCTGATAGCGCTTGAAAAAATCCAGGCTCATATCGGAGCCGACATCGGTAACAATCCAAAAAGACATCGCTGGCCTCCTTTTTCCGCCCCGGCGCCGCCATGGGGACTTAAGCGTTATTTTACCCGAAAATCCCACAAACAGTCAAGAAATTGCCTATTTTTCGAACAGTTTGAGGACATCGGCACGGCTGAGTTTATCAGGCAGGGCTTCGCCCGGCGTAATGAGCCTGTCAAAGAGGCGGCGCTTGCGGTTGCCCATCTCCACCACCGCTTCTTCAATGGATTTGCGGGTGATGAGGTGGATAATCTCCACATTTTTCTCCTGACCCAGGCGGTGAGCCCGGTCATTGGCCTGGTCCTCGGCGGTGGGATTCCACCAGGGGTCATAGTGAATGACAGTGTCAGCGCCGGTCAGGTTGAGCCCCGTTCCCCCGGCCTTGAGGGAAATTAGGAAAATGGGTTCATTGCCCCTGTTGAAGCGCTCCGCCAGCGTCAGGCGGTCCTGAGCCGGGGTATCCCCGTCCAGATAGAGGCTGGGGATGCCGGCCTGGTCCAGGCGTTCACGAATGATAGATAACATGGAAGTAAACTGGGAAAAGAGCAGGATGCGCCGGCCATTGCTCAGCATCTCAGGCAGGATGTCCATGAGCAATTCCAGTTTGGAGGATTCGCCCGTGTACTCCGGCAGGCTGAGCCTGGGGTGGCAGCAGGTTTGTCTTAACAGGGTGATGGCGGAGAGCACCTCAATCCGGCTGCCCTCCAGCCCTTTCTCCTCCAGCAGTTTGTTGACCCAGGACCGGCTCTTCATCAAGGCTGCCTGGTAAACCCGGCGCTGGTCGGTATTCATTTCGCAGTACAGGGTAGTGGACAGCTTGTCAGGCAATTCGGACATGACATCCGCCTTCAGCCTGCGCATGAGGAAGGGCCGGATGCGCAGCCGCAATTCCTCGGCATGGCGGCCATCCTCATAGCGCTTGATAAACTCCCGCGCCGTAAAGAGATAACCGGGCAAGACAAAATCAAACAGCGACCAGAGCTCAGTCACGTTATTTTCCATGGGGGTGCCGGTCAAGGCCAGCCGGGTATGGGCGTTTAAGCGCTTGGCTGTCCTGGCGGTCTGGCTGGTGAAGTTCTTGATGTTCTGCGCCTCGTCCAGCACCGCGAAGCGGAAGCGGACGCTTTCATACAAGGCGATGTCCTGGCGCAGCAAGGGGTAGCTTGTGATGATGACATCACAGGAGGAATCCTGGAGGGCTTCCTCAATCTGCTTTTCGCGGACGGAGCGGCTGCCGGAAACCACAACGGACTTGAGCTCCGGGGCAAAATGCTCAATCTCACTTTGCCAGTTGTACAGGAGGGTGGTCGGCGAAATGATCAGCGAAGGCAGGCGCTGCATCTCACTTTGGCTGAAATAGGCCAAAGCCGCGATCATCTGCGCGGTCTTGCCCAGGCCCATCTCATCCGCCAGAATGCCGCCCAGGCCCAGAGCGTGCAGAGAGCAAATCCAGCGAAAGCCGCGGAGCTGGTAATCAAACAGGCCTTCAACCGGGCTGACCAGGTTGGAAGAATCCAGCGTTATCGCCGTCTTGGCGCCTTCATCAATCGTAACAGGTAAATTGTCCCGCTCAATGAGGGCAGCCAGGTAATGGGCGCGCATGGCCGGCAAATCCCGGTCATCCTGCAGCGGGTTGAGGCTTTCCAGATACGCTTCCGCCAGCGCCTGCCATTCCCTGGCGTCGTCCAGGGTAACAAAGGCGCCGTTCTTGTAGCGGAAATACTTCTTGCGCTTGCTGATGGCCTGGAGCAGGGGCACCAGGTCCTCAGAAATCTGGCCTTCATCGGCCAAGTCCAGGCTGATGCGCCCGGATTTCATCTTCATGTGCGCGTTGAGGGAGGGCGCCCTGGGCGTTAACTGGCGGAAGGCCTGGGACAGATAGACCTCACCCAGGCGGTGCAAATCCGCCACGCCCTTCATCAGGAACTCAAAAATCAAATCCGTGTTTTGCAGGTCGGCGCGGCCTGTGCGCGCGCGGAAACCGTACTGCGCCAAAAGGTCCATCACCGCCCGCTCCGCCGCGGCGTCACGCAGCAGGTAGGCCGGCAGGTTCTGGTTAAAGGTGAAGGGGTCAACCTCAGTCTCGCCATAGGCGAAAATAACCTTGGCCGCGATGCCCTGGCCCTCGGAATCCAGATAAATGCGTGATTTGAGCGGAAACTTCAGCAGGCGTTTTTGCAGGCTTTCCTCCATGACCACGACCTGGGAGCGCTGAAGGAAGGGCAGGAGGTCGGAGAATACCCGGGGCGTCTGGGAGCGGGAAAAGCGCAGGGCGAAATCCTCCCCCTTTTCATGAATGGGCAGCACACGGAAGAGGGCCTTGTCCTCCTGGCTTAAGGAGACCAGGCGGCCACCCAAAACGGCATAGGACTTGTCCGCAACTGCGGGCAGGACATCCGCCTGCCATTGCGCGGTCAAAATGACCCCGCGGATGTCATACGCCAAACTGAACAGCAGCGGCAGGGACTCCTGAGAAATGCCCTGCTGGGTCACTTCCCCGCCCTCGGTAATCAACAGGAAACGCATCTCACTGAGCGCTGAAAACAGCAGTTTCTTCAGCCCGTCCGTCAAAATGAGGTCGCGCTTTTCCTTGCCGGTGATGGGCTTGTCCTCGCTGTCCCGCGTCTCAAAAAAGGCCGATAACAGGTCAAACAAGGCGCGGGAATGCTTGTCCAGATGCATCCAGGCGGGTGAGAAGGTAAAGCTTTTGCTGACAGGATAGGCGCGCCGGTCTTTAATGGCCTGAAGAAAGGCCGGGATATCCCGGATATAGCTCAAGCGGCTCTCGCCGATTTTTAAACTAAAGGTGACCTGCCCCTCCGCAAAGCGGATGATGGGCAGCAAAACAAAAGAGCCGCCCTCAGGCAAGACGCCTGAAGCAGCATCCAAAAGTCCCTGACAGACATCAGGTGTTTGGTTGATATCGTCCATGTGACCCTTTCGTAAGTCGCTTGCTTATACAAACAGCCACAGGCTCAAGGCCATGATGGCCATGCCCGCGACCAGGCCGTACATGCTGTAATGGTGCTCCCCATACAGCTGCGCGCTTGGCAGCAGTTCATCCAGGGAAATAAAAACCATGATGCCAGCCACGCCGCCAAAGAGGATGCCCTGGAGGACATCGTTCATGAAGGGCAGCAAAATGAGGTAGGTCAAAATGGCGCCCAGGGGCTCAGCCAGGCCGGCCAAGAAGGAGTACCGCATCGCCAGGCGGCGGCTGCCGGTGGCGTAGAAGATGGGCATGGAGATGGAGATGCCCTCGGGGATGTTGTGAATGGCAATGGCCGCGACGACCGGGATGGCCAGGCGCATGGACTGGGTGGCAGACACAAAAGCGGCAATGCCCTCGGGAAAATTGTGGATGGCGATGACCAGGGCGGTCAAAATGCCGGTGCGCTTCAGGCGGGACTTATGCCTTTCCGGGCGAACCTTGCACACCATCTCATGCGGGTTTTCCTCACAGGGGATGAGCATGTCAATGACAGCGATGAGGATGATGCCGCCAAAGAAGGACAAAAGCGCGAACAAGAGCCCGGTTTTCTCGCCATAGGCTTGGGTGAGCATGGCGCTTGCCTCCGGCAGCATTTCCACCAGCGACACATAAATCATGACCCCGGCCGACAAACCCAGGCTGACGGACAAGAGGCGCTTGTCCACCGTTTTGGCGAAAAAGACAACCGCGCCGCCCACGCTGGTGGACAGGCCGGCCATGAGCGTCAATAAAAAAGCGCCAAGCAAATTGTTCGCGGTTTCCATACCTCAACAACCTTCCTGTTGCGTTGATAATTCAGTCAATACGAGGCCAAGCGCCGGAAGCGCCCGTTCAAACGCGACGCCAAAACGCGGCTCCGCATCGGTTTTCTGGGTGGCCTTTAAGGCCTCATCCAGGAAATCACAGGCGATGTCACAAGCCTGCTTCACTGAAGCGCCCTTCATCAGGGCGGCAATGACAGCGGACGCCAGCAAATCCCCCGTGCCGGGATAGGAACCCGGGTGGCGAACCCTGAGTACATTGAAAGACTCCCCCGCCTGCGGCACAGCCAGTACGCCAATCTGCCCATCCATTTGGATGCCGGTCACAACCGCGTTTTGCGCGCCCAGGGCACGGAGCTCCGCCGCCGTCGGCGGCTGCGGCTCCTCGTTCTCCAGCATTGGCTTTCCTAAAAGCAAGGCCGCTTCCGTGCGGTTGGGGAAGATGACGTCCGCCTTCGCGCAAAGGCGGCGAAAGCCGGCAATCAAGCCCTCCCCGCAAAAGGTATAGCGCCTGCCATGGTCGCCCATGACCGGGTCAATATAGAGTTTACCCTGAGGACGCAGCAAATCAGGCAGCGAGGACTCCAGGATGCGCAATTGCTCCTCAGAAGCGGTATATCCAATGTAAACGGCGTCAAAGCGCAGGCCCAGCCGGATGTAATGGGCGATGGCCTCAGCCATGTCGTCCTTCATGTCAAGCCGGTGTACGCTGCCAAAGCCGCCGGTGTGCGTTGAGAAATAGGCTGTCGGCAAAAAGGCGCAGCTGCAGCCGGACAGGGAGAGCACCGGAATGACAACCAGCGCGGAGCAACGCCCCACGCCGGATAAGTCCATCACCGCCAGAATGCTTTTCTGGCGCGTTTTTTCTTCCGATGCCTGCATGCTTAGATGACGCGTTCCTTGCCGATAAAGCAGATGGCCAACGTGCCGGGGCCGGCGTGCGCGCCGATGACCGGCCCGATCATCTGGATGCGGACCTCGCCCAAATCAGGCAGGCGGTTTCTAAGCTGGTTTTTGAGCATCTCGGCTTCCTCGCGCACATCGCCATGCAGGATGATGACGGACTTGCCCTGGCTCTCGCCGATGTTTTCCATGGTTTTCTCAACCAGCACCTTCAGCGCTTTCTTGCGGCCCTGAACCTTGGAATGGGCTTCCAGTTTGCCGCCCTTGGTGATGGCGAGGATGGGCTTGATGTCCAGCATCGTGCCCATGATGGCGCTGGTCGCGGAGATGCGGCCGCCGCGGCGCAAATAAGTCAAATCCCCCACCGTGAACCAGGCATGGGCATTGAGACGGTTGTCTGTCACCCACTGGGCTACTTCATCCATGCTCTTGCCCTGCTTGTAAAGCTTGTGGGCGCCGATAATCAGCAGCGACTGGGGCGCTGAAATGGACAGGGTATCCACCACCGTGAACTTGCGCTCCGGATATTTCTCAAGCAGCTGTTTGCGCGCCTCCAGCACATTCTGGTAGGTGGCGGACATCTGGGAGGAGAACGCCAAAAACAGCAAATCGCTCTTTTTTAAGATGGGCTCAAAATACTCCAAATAGACCTCAGTGGGCAATAAGGAGGTAAACGGCTTGGCGCCGTTGCGCATGCGGTCAAAGAGCTTTTTCTCAGCCCCGCTGGCGCCGTTGTCATCAAAATACTCAACGTCGTCCATGGTGTAGGGCATTTTTACAATGGGGATGTTCATCTCCCGGGCCAAGTCGTGCGGCAGATCGCTGTCGCTGTCCGACATGAGGATGTAATCTGTTCTCATCAAAGCCTCCAAATACTGGTAAATCAGCCCACGGGCTATCCCATGTATTGTAGCGATTAAACAACACAATTGCAAGTTTTGGCGGAAAACTACAAGCATGTTTGAAAGCGGGTTTTCATCTTGCATTCATCATATGAAGTAAAAAAACAAAAAAGCGGTTCAAAAAATGCCAAAAGCGGTCAAAAAGCATTGTAAAAAAGACCCGATTTTAGTATGATGATTTATGGTGTGCGCGATGAGACGCGCAGGCTACGACAAGACAAAACTTAAGGAGGATTTCCAGTGTCAAAGTACGTATATCTGTTTACCGAGGGCAATGCGTCCATGCGCAACCTGCTGGGCGGCAAAGGCGCGAACCTCGCCGAAATGGTGAACATCGGTTTGCCCGTGCCCCAGGGTTTTACCGTGACCACAGAAGCCTGCACCCGCTATTATCAGGACGGCAAGAAAATTGCCTCTGATATTGAGGAGCAGATTCTGGAAGCCATGCACAAGGCCGAAGAAATCGCCGGCAAAAAATTCGGCGACATGAACGACCCCTTCCTGGTGTCCGTGCGCTCAGGCTCCCGCGCGTCCATGCCCGGCATGATGGATACCATTTTGAACCTGGGTCTTAATGACGTGGCGGTTGAAGGCCTGGCCAAACTGACCAACAACCCCCGATTCGCCTACGACTCCTACCGCCGCTTCATCCAGATGTTCTCTGACGTCGTGATGGAAGTGGAGCGCAAGCTGTTTGACGCTGAGCTGGACAACATCAAGAAGGAAAAGGGCGTCAAGGGCGATACCGACCTGAACGCCGATGACATGAAGGAAGTGGTCCGCCGCTACCTGGACCTCTACAAGAAGGAAAAGGGCGAAGCCTTCCCCCAGGACCCCAAGACCCAGCTGATGGAATCCATCAAGGCTGTCGTCCGCTCCTGGGACAACCCCCGCGCCATCTACTACCGCCGCATGAACGACATCCCCGGCGATTGGGGCACCGCTGTCAACGTCCAGGCCATGGTCTTTGGCAACATGGGCGATGACTCCGGCACCGGCGTTGCCTTTACCCGCAACCCCTCCACCGGCGAAAAGAAACTGTACGGCGAGTACCTCATGAACGCCCAGGGCGAAGACGTGGTGGCCGGTATCCGCACCCCCAACCCCATCTCCGCCATGGACCAGAGCATGCCCGATGTGTACAAGCAGTTTGTGGACATCGCCAACAAGCTGGAGAACCACTACCGCGACATGCAGGACATGGAGTTCACCATCGAGCGCGGCAAGCTGTACATGCTGCAGACCCGCAACGGCAAGCGCACCGCCGCCGCCGCTGTGAAGATCGCTGTGGACCTGGTTGGCGAAGGCATGCTCTCCGAGGAAGAAGCCGTCCTGAAGGTGGAGCCCAAGCAGCTGGAAACCCTGCTGCACCCCAACTTTGACACTGCCGAGCTCAAGAAGGCCACCTCCTTTGCCACCGGCCTTCCCGCTTCCCCCGGCGCTGGCGCTGGCGGCCTGTATTTCACCGCCCACGAAGCCGCCGCCGCTGGCAAGCAGGGCAAGGATGTCATCCTGGTGCGCGAGGAAACCACCCCCGAAGACATCGAAGGCATGGACTATGCCAAGGCCATCCTCACCGCCCGCGGCGGGATGACCAGCCACGCCGCCGTTGTCGCCCGCGGCATGGGCCGCCCCGCCGTCGTCGGCTGCGGCGCTCTGCACATTGACGAAGTGAAGAAGACCCTTACCGTTAACGGCCAGGTGTTCCACGAAGGCGACCCCGTCTCTGTGGACGGCACCACCGGCCATGTGTATTCCGGCCTCATCCCCACCGTGGAAGCCTCCGTGTCCGGCGACTTTGGCCGCCTGATGGCGTGGGCGGACGCCGCCCGCACCCTCAAGGTGCGCACCAACGCCGACACCCCCCGGGATACCGCCCAGGCCGTGGAATTCGGCGCCGAAGGCATCGGCCTTT
>CAZHPW010000072.1:0-11533 GCA_964534515.1 uncultured Christensenella sp. | reverse complement strand
AAAGCCCTCTGATGGTCATCTGCGGCAGCGACATGTGCGGTGCCGCAGGTTTGGGTTTACAGCCCAAACACTCCGCGAATTTCTGCCGGCCGAGAGCAAAGCGAACAGGCAGAAATTCCAGCTCCTTTTTCCTCAAAGTAGTGTCCGCAGACACTTCTTTGACACACAAAACGCCTTATTTTTCAATAAGGCGTGCTCGTTATCTGGCTTTAACGCAGTACCCGGAAGATGCCGCATTTCAAGTAGTTGGTTTCACTGCTGGCGGGCAGGGAGGGGTGGTCCTTGCCGGGGCCGCGCCATTCCAACTGCTGCAGGCTTACCCTCGCATCCCTTGACGCCTCCAAAATGGTTTTCTGAAAAAGGTCGGGCACCATGTTTTGCGAGCAGGAGCAGGTCACCAGAATACCCCCGTTGCCCAGCATCTTCATCGCGCGCAGGTTGATTTCCTTGTAGCCCTTGATGGCGCCGGGCAGGCTGGCCTTGTTCTTTGCAAAGGCCGGCGGGTCCAATACAATCAGGTCGTATTTCTCGCCCTTGTCGGATTTGTCCCTTAAGTAATCAAAGGCGTTGGCAACCACAAAATTGACCTGCTGAAAGCCGTTAAGGTTGGCGTTCTCCCAGGCGGTGGCCAGGGCGTGCTCTGAGATATCAACCGCGGTCACTTCCTTAGCGCCGTACATCGCCGCGTGAAGGGCGAAGGAGCCGGTGTGCGTGCAGATGTCCAGCACCTTGGCGCCCTCGCAGTAGGGCTTGAGCGCGGCGCGGTTCTCCTTTTGGTCCAGGAAGTAGCCGGTTTTCTGTCCCTGCTTTACATCCACCAGCATCTTCAGCCCGTTTTCGCTGATTTCAATGCGCTCAGGCACTTCGCCGTACAAAAGCCCGGTCTGCTGCTGCATGCCTTCCAGCTCGCGCACCGGCACATCGTTGCGCTCCCAAATGCCCTTGGGGGACAGTTCCTCAACCAGCGTGTCCAGGATGAGCTGCTGAAAGCGCGCCATGCCCAGGGACAGGATTTGAACGGACAGGACGTCGTTAAACTTGTCCACAATCACGGCGGGCAGGCGGTCCGCCTCCGCGTTGATGAGGCGGCAGGCGTTCATGTCGCCCAATTGCCGCCGTAAATTGATCGCGGTGATGACCCGGTTTTTTATCAGCGCCGGGGTCACTCTTTCTTCGTTCATTGTCAGCATTCTCAATGTTATCTGGGAATTGCCGTTGTAGACAGCCTGACCCAGTGGCCGGCCCCGGGCGGAAACCACCGTTACCACATCGCCGTTTTCCACGTCTTTTTCCGGGCGGTCAATGTCGCTCAAAAACACCCAGGGATGGCCGGACAGCACCCTGGCTTCCTTCACGGGTTTAAGGTATACGCGTTTGCTCATGTTCTTTCCTTTGTCATCCAAAGCCCCAGAGCGGGGTTTTGGACAAAATAAATTTCTTCGCCATTGTCCATTATGTTGTTTCCGGGCTTTAAGCCCGCGAACTCCTGCCGCGCTTCCTCATAGGGGCGGTAGCGGTAGCCCACGCCTTCCACTTCTTCTTGGGTCAGGTACTGTGTGCAGTAGGTGATGTCAAAGCGCCCGTCGCTGCTGCCGTGAATGAGGTGGGCGGCAGCGGACAGGTTGTCCCTCAGGTCCGTCTGTTCCTTGACCTGCTCAAGCACATAGTCCCGGCCTTTATAGCCGTATTTGCGCAGCAGCTGGTCCACCTGCTCATCCTCGCCAAAGCGTTTGACGCCGGGGGCCAGGATGATGAGTTCCCCTCCATCCGAGATGGCCATGCGCGTGCGGTAAATGGCCTTGTTACCCAGCCAGGTCGAGTGAAACTCGTTCTCATCCAGCATCACGACACACTTTTTAGCCGGCTGGTCCAGGTAAAAAATGTTCTTTTGCTGGGAGAGCTTCACCGCGTCCTCAAAGGTCTGCCTTTCAGGGCCGATAAACAGCCCATGCAGGCTGACATCATCCTGGATAGCCGTGGTCACGCTCAGTGCGTAACAGATGGGCAGGTGCTTGGTGAAATGCTCCGCCGCGTAATCAAAAAGCGCGCGCACCGGGGTCTTGTCCTTGCCCATCAGGTTTTCTAGGCCGCAGACCGCGCCCAACATGTGGGAGGCGTTGATAAAGCCGGCGCCGCCGCAGCCCACAAAGATGTTTTTGGCGTGGTTGGCCATTCCGGCTACCTCGTGGGGCACCACCTGCCCGATGGACACAATCAGGTCATAGGAGGGGTCCATGATGTGATGGTTGACTTCAACCGGCACGCTCATGTCCATCAACCCGTCTGACACTTGATGTACGAATTCTTTGGGGATTTCGCCCAGGCGCACCACGCTGTCACGCCAGTGGTGGGTCAGCATCCTGTCATAGGGGATACCGGCATACATCCTCTCCCAGTCCTCCCGGCTCATGGGCACGTGGGTGCCAAGGGCAGGCAACACATCCACCCTCGCCGTGGAGGAAAAGAGGTTATACAGCGTCCGCGCGATCAAGCCTGCCATGGAATGCTGGCGGGTAGCGTCCGGCGGCAGCAGCAGCACTTTTTTGACCCGGGCTGCCATACCGCAAAAGGCCTGTTTGACCAGGCCTTCCGCTTCCTCTTGGTTAAATCCTTTGCTGTCCCGTGAAACCTCGCTGATGGGAAGCAGACCGCTCCAATCAGGCATTGTAGGTGGAGGAGGCCGTGTCGCCGCCCTCGCCGGTCCAATTGGTGTGGAAGAACTCACCCCGGGGCTTGTCCTCCCGCTCATAGGTGTGCGCGCCAAAATAGTCGCGCTGCGCCTGTATCATGTTTGCGCTGCCCCTGCCGGTTCTGATGCCGTCAAAGAAGGCGAGGGCGGAGGTCAGGGCGGGGGCCGGGATGCCGTTTAGCATCGCGGTCGCGCAAACCTGGCGCCAGGCAGCCTGGGCATCCATGATTTCCTTGGCGAAATAGGGGTCTAGCATCAGGTTTTCAAGCTCGGGGTTCTTCTCAAACGCGTCCTTGATTTTGCCCAGGAAAGCGCTTCTGATGATGCAGCCGCCGCGCCACATCATGGCGATGCCGCCGTAGTTCAAATGCCAGGCATTGGTCTTCGCCGCTGAGCGCATCAGCATATAGCCCTGGGTGTAGGACACCAATTTGGCCGCGTACAGCGCGTCATGCATGGCCTTGAGCAGGGCTTCCTTCTCAACCGAGCTCTTGTTGCCTTGAAAATGCAGCACCTTTTGGGCGTTGACTCTGCCTTCCTTGTCGGAGGACAGCGCGCGGGCAAAGACCGCTTCTGTAATCAGGGTCAGCGGCACGCCTTCTTCCAGCGCGTTCTGGGCGGTCCATTTGCCGGTGCCCTTCTGCCCGGCCTTGTCCAATATCTTGTCCACCAGGGGTTGTCCGTCCTCGTCCTTCACGCGCAGGATGTCCCTGGTAATCTCAATGAGGTAACTTTCCAGTTTGCCTTCATTCCACTTTGCAAAGACCTCGGCCATCTCATCAGCCGGCATCTTCAGCACATCGCGCATGAGGTGATACACCTCGGCAATCAATTGCATGTCGCCGTATTCGATGCCGTTATGCACCATCTTGACAAAGTGCCCCGCGCCGCCTTCGCCCACCCAGTCACAGCAGGGCTGGCCATCCACCTGGGCCGCGATGCCCTGCAAAATGGGTTTGACAGCGTCCCAGGCTTCCGGGCTGCCGCCGGGCATAATGCTGGGGCCCTTGAGCGCGCCTTCCTCGCCGCCGGACACGCCGGTGCCGATGTAGAAAAGCCCCTTGCTTTCCACATACTCAACCCGCCTGGCGGTATCGGGGTAATGGCTGTTGCCGCCGTCAATG
Source organism: uncultured Christensenella sp. (assembly GCA_964534515.1). Taxonomy (GTDB): domain Bacteria; phylum Bacillota; class Clostridia; order Christensenellales; family Aristaeellaceae; genus UBA6115. The sequence continues at coordinate 7,720 of CAZHPW010000072.1, read as the reverse complement.
ATGATGTCGCCCTTTTCAAGCAGCGGCAGCAGCAGTTCAATAAAGTCGTCCACCGGCTGCCCGGCTTTGACCATCAGCATCACTTTGCGCGGCTTTTTGAGCAGGCCGACAAATTCAGCAAGTGTCGTTGCGCCCAGAATGTTCTTGCCCTTGGCCCGCCCTTCCACAAAGTCTGTCACCCGGCTGACCGTGCGGTTGAATACCGCCACGGTAAAGCCCTTGCTCTCCATGTTCATGACCAGGTTTTCGCCCATCACGGCGAGGCCGATTAATCCAATATCCGCTTTCATACTCTTCTCCTTTTTTAGCGCAGTACGCGCGCGTTGCCTTCCCAGACCGCGAAAACCTGTTTTTCATCCGCGGGGGAGGCGTAGTCTTCTATCATCGTGGTGGCCAGCGCGCCGGTTGCCCAGGCGAACTGCAGGCATTTTTCCCCGTCCCAGTCTTTGAGCAGGCCAAACAGCAATCCGCCCACAAACCCGTCTCCGCCGCCAATGCGGTCCAGAATCTGGATTTCCCTTTGCGGGGCAAGCTGCCAGAGACCATCCTTGTACAAAATCGCGCCCCAGAGGTGGCGGTTGGCATCCAGTACTTCACGCAGGGTGGTGGCAAAGACGCGCACATGGGGGAAGGCCTTGCGGGCTTCCTCAATCATGCCCTTGAACTCCTCCACCTTTTCCGCGATACCTTTCCCGCCGGCTTCAGGCCCTTTAACGCCCAGGGCAAGCTGGTAATCCTCCTCATTGCCGATGAGCACATCCGACAGTGAGGCGATTTTGGTAAAGGCTTCTTTTAGCTCCTTTTCACGCCCTTCCCAGAAGGAAGCGCGGTGGTTTAGGTCAAAGCTGATGAGGGTGCCGTTTTCCTTGGCGATTTCAGCCAGTTTAACGCTCAGTTCCGCGGTCTCCTGTGACAGCGCCGCGAACAGGCCGGACAGGTGCATCATGCGCGCGCCGTCTGTCTTGAACAATCGTTCCAGGTCAAATTGCGAGGCTTTGAGCGTTCTGCCCACTTCACCCGCCCTGTCATTATGTACCCGCGGACCACGCGCTCCAAAACCGGAATCCGCGATATTGAACTGATGCCGGTAGCCCCAGGGGCCGCCCTGGTCAATCTCAGGCCCTTGATAGGCGATGTTGCGGCGGCGCAGTTCGCCTTTGATAAAGGCGGCGATGGGGCTGTTTTTGACAAAGCCTGTTAATACGCAGGTGGACAAGCCCAGGGAGGCGGACACATTGAGCACGTTGCTCTCCGCGCTGGTCGCGTACATGGTCATCGTGTTGCCCACGCCAACCGGCTGGCGGTCCTGCGGGGTCAAGCGGATGCCCATGCTGGTGGGCGCGATTAAATCATACTTTTTCATCATATCCTCCTACACGCCGGAATACGCGGAGAACCCACCGTCCACCGGGATGATGACCCCGGTTACAAAGCCGCTCATCTGAGCGTCGACCAGATAGAGCAGGGTGCCGAGCAGTTCATCCGGCTCTCCGAAGCGGCGCATGGGCGTGGCGTTTAGTATCTTTTCAGTCCTCTTAGTGGGCTGCCCGTCCGGGGAAAACAAAAGGTCCTTGTTTTGTTTGGTTACAAAGAAACCAGGCGCGATGGCGTTGACACGGATACCGGCCTGCGAAAAATAAGTCGCCATCCACATGGTCAGGTTCTGCACCGCGGCCTTGGCGCCCGAATAGGCGGGGATTTTGGTCAGCGGCCGGTAGGCGTTCATGGAGGAGATGTTGATGATGCTGGCCCCCTCCTGGCCCAAGAGGTCGCGGGCAAAGACCTGGCTGGTCAGCAGGGTGCCGTGGTAGTTGAGGTCAAACACCTGCTTTAGGGCATCGGCGTCCAGGCTGAAGAAATCCTTCACAGCCTGGCCGTCCTTGTAGATTTCATCCTCCGTCGTGGCTTTAGGGTTGTTGCCGCCGGCGCCGTTGATGAGGATGGAAGGTTTACCATATTCTGCCAGCACCGCATCCCGCGCGTGGTTCAAGGAGGCCAAATCGGTCACATCCGCCTTGAAGAAGGCGATTTCGCCCCGGATATCCTTGAGCGCTTCCCGGGCGGCTTCCTCATTGCGGGCCAAGACAGCGACCTTCGCTCCGCATTCCGCCAGCGCTCCCACGAAACTGGCACCCAAAATGCCGCTCCCGCCCGTTATCACGGCGGTTTTTCCGCTCAAATCCGGTTTGAATGGCAGTTTCATCACAACCTCCTTGGAACTCTATCCATCATACATGAAAGCCCTTTATTCCTCAATCATCCGCGGCCTCACCCGCATCAAAATCAGCGCCAGTATCGCCGAAATCATTGAGAAGACGGCGACCAGGTCAAAGGCTGCCCTCATCCCGCTTTTTTGTATCAGATAGCCGGTGATGACGGGGCCAATGGTCATGCCAACGCCGTATAAGGATTGGTGCAAGCCCATGGCCACCGCGCGCACCTCTTTTTTGATGTCGCGCACGCTCTGCCCCAGCAGCACGTTGAAACTCAGCGCGTTGGCGGCGCCGGCCAGGGCTTGCAGCAGGATGACCAACAGCAGATTGTTTGCCCTGGGCATCAGCCAGCAATAAACCGCGGTCAAAAAGAAACCGTTCCCAACCAGGATGCGCGGGGAGACCTGCTTTAACCTGCCTTTGGTAATGAGGTAGGTGGTGATGAGGGTTGGGATTAAAATGGCGATGTTGAACAGGGTCAGCGCCGCTTCCTTCGCTCCCAGGTCCCTGGCGATGTTGATGGAGAAGCTGAAGTAGGTGGAAAAGGCGATGGCCTGGGCCAGAATACTCAGGAAGGTGCAGGCCAAAAGGTATTTGTCCCCGGATACCTTCAAAAAGGCGCGCAGGTTGATGCCCTGGGGCGCGTGCGGCTCCTCCTTTAGGGTCAAACTCAACCCCAGGGCCATCAAGCCCGCGACTGTGCTGAAGGCAAAGGCGAAATTGGTGCCCAAAAAGGGCACCAACAGCAAGACCAGAACATAACCGGCCAGGCGGCCGGACATGTTGGCGATGTTGAGGTGGGAAATCCGGTTGGGTCCCTCACTGTGCGGGAAATAGGAGGAATACAGCACCGTGAAACTGACCCAGGACGCGGCAGCCAGGCCGGCAACCCCGCGGAAAAAGATAAACCCGCCCGGTGAGCGGAAGGCCAGCATCCCGATGCCCGCCATGGCCGCTAAGATACAGCCCAATACCACAAAAGGCTTTTGCCGCCCTTTTCTGTCCGCCAAAATGCCCAGCGGGATGCGCACCAGCATCTGGGTCAAACCGTAAATGCCCGAAACATAGCCCATCACCACGGCGCTGGCGCCCATGTCGGCCAGTTCCGGGTTGATAAACTGGGAATAGCTGTATTGCGCGCACCAGAAGGCCGCGGTCACAATAAACAAGGTTCTGGCAGAGAATCCGGACGATGTGGTCGGCTCCATTCACTTTTCCTCACATTTTTTCATGTTCGTGTTCCAGTGTACCCCCAAAGCCTTCTTGACTCAAGTCATCTCTGCGTGAAACCCAAAAAAAGACCTGCCATCTCTGACAGGTCTTCATAAAAAAATCAGTGCTTACGCGTTTTCCCAGAGGCGCTTGGCGTTCATCAGACTGACCGCGGTCGCGTAGGAGGGCTCTTCCATGCCTTCAAATTCCAGCGCGATGTTGCCCTGGTAGTTGGCATCCTTGAGCGCCTTGATGGCGTCCTCAACCGCCAGGTCGCCCTGGCCCAGGATAGAGCCGCGCAGGTACTTGCCCCCGCGGGAGCGGAACCAGTGGCCGCCGCAGTCAAACTGGGTGGTGTCGCCCGGGTCCTTTCGGCGCACATAGAAATCCTTCAAATGAACCATCTCACAGCGGTGCGCCAGGCGCGCGGCCGCGGCGGAGGGGTCCTCATCCACGCAGATGATGTTGCCGGTGTCCAGCAGCAGGCCGTAGTTGTCGTTGTTCACGCCGTTGAGCAGGCGCTCCACCCGGTCAGCGCCGTTGACGAAGAAGCCGTGGTTCTCAAGCAGGGTCTTCACGCCCAGCTTTTTGCCGTGCTCGGTGATGACGGTGGCGGCCTCAATCATCTGGGGCAGCAACCGGTCAAAGGCTTCCTGGGTGTTTTGCTCCAGCGGCCTTCTAAAGGCGGAAATGTCATGGCGCATGCGGGGCAGGCCCAGCTCAGCGGCGATGGACACCTCATGGCACACGCGCTTGACTTCAAGCTCCTGCGCCTCGCCTTCCTTGAGCAGGTCGGCCAGGACGGAATAGTTGACCAGTTCAACGCCGGCGTCCTTGGCATGGCGTTTGATTTTGGCGATTCTGGCCGTATCAATCTGACCGGTCACCGGGTCATCAAAGCGGAAAGCGAAGGGAACCAACTCCATGATTTCCGCGCCGTTGCGCGCCGCCCACTCAATCACGTCTTCCAGCGTCATCTGACCGCTTCTGATCAGGGAATCAAGGCTATAGGAACTGATACCAATTTTCATCTGAACCCTCCCGGATATTTTTTGTCGCATCAAGTATAACCCTTTGACCGAGAAAATCAACCAATGCATCCATACTGGACGAAATCTTTTCATGGTCTATAATGGACTCATCAAGGTCAATAACAAATCTTTTCTGTCTGAATTTGAAAGGAGTCTGTATGCGCGTCCTCTTCATCGATATCGACACCCTGCGCCCTGACCACATGAGCTGCTACGGCTATCCCAGGAAGACGACCCCAAACCTGGACAAATTGGCTGAGGAAGGGGTGCGGTTCACGCGCTGTTATACCTCAGACGCGCCTTGCCTGCCCTCAAGAGCGGCCCTCCTGACAGGCATGTTCGGCATCAGAAACGGCGCCGTGGGGCATGGGGGAACGGCGGCTGATCTGCGCCTGGCGGGCCGCGAGCGGGACTTTCAGGACGCGATTCCGGAGAACGGCTTTCATGGCATCTTCAGAAAGGCAGGGCTGTACACCGCGTCCATCAGCACCTTTTCCCAGCGACACTCCAGCTACTGGTTCAACGCCGGCTTTAACGAGGTCTATAACCAGGGCGGCTGCGGCGGGGAGAGCGGTGAAAAAGTGCTGCCCTATGCCCTGGACTGGCTCAAACGCAATGAAAAGCGTCAGGATTGGTTCCTGCACCTCCACCTCTGGGATCCGCACACGCCCTACCGCACGCCGGAGGATTATCAAAACCCCTTTGAAGGGGATGACTTGCCCACCTGGATAACGCCGGACATCTTCCGCCACCACCAGTCCCTGGTTTCACCCCACGGCTGCAATGAAATCGGCATGTATACCGATGAAGAGAACCCGGCTTTCCCCAAGCACCCCGGCAAAATCACGGATTATTCGGAGCTGCGAAGGGTCTGGGACGGCTATGACTGCGGCGTGCATTACGCCGATTCCCTTTTGGGTCAGGTCTTTGACCTCATGAAAGAGCAGGGCATCTATGAGGACACCGCGATTCTTTTGAGCAGCGACCACGGCGAAAACCTGGGCGAACTGGGCATCTACGCCGAGCATGGCACGGCGGACGAAATTACCTGCCGTTTACCGCTCCTCATCAAATGGCCGGGCTGCCAAAAAGGGCAGGTGGATGACGGGTTCCACTACAGCCTGGACCTCCTGCCCACCGTGGCGGACCTCCTGGGCGTGCCCAAACAGCGGCATTGGGACGGGCAGTCCTTTGCAAAGACCTTGCAGAAAGGCACCCTGATGGGAAGGGAGCATCTGGTCCTGTCCCAGATGGCGCACGTCTGCCAGCGCAGCGCGCGCTTTGAGGACTGGCTCTACATCAGAACCATCCACGACGGCTTCCGCCTCTTTGACCGGGAGATGTTGTTTAATGTCAAGGATGACCCCTATGAGCAGTTTGATGTCAAACAAGATTATCCGGAAATCTGTGCCCGGGGCGCCAAAATCATCCTGGACTGGACGGAGGACGCCATGCTCAAAGGCCCCCAGACCATCGACCCCATGTGGACGGTGATGTCAGAGGGCGGTCCCTACCACACCCGCGGCGCGCTCTCCAATTACCTCAAGCGCCTGGAAGCAACCGGCCGCGCGGAGGGCGCGGCCAGGCTGAGGGAGAAGCACGGAAGCACAAACTAATCTTTTCATCAAAGGATATGTAGTCATCAAACCATTGATGCATGATGGCTCGGGGGAAAGGATACAAGCAACGCAGAATCATCATGCAATCGAGTATCTTTATGGATACTTTGTCTGCTTCTCTGTACATGCTTTGTCTATTGCCGCTTTTACAAAAGCCGAGAACAGGGGATGGGGATGGTTCGGCCGGCTTTTGAACTCAGGGTGGAATTGCGTCGCCAAGAAGAAAGGATGGTCTGTTATTTCTACGATCTCCACCAGGTTTCTCTGGGGGTTAAGACCGCTGAATACCATGCCGTTTTCTTCAAACGCAGTTCTGTATGCATTGTTGAATTCATAGCGGTGCCGGTGGCGCTCCTGCACCTGGGTTTGCCGGTAGCAGGTACTGGCCAGGGTTCCCTCCTTGAGTTGACAGGGATATGCGCCAAGGCGAAGGGTTCCCCCCAAACGGTCCAAATCCTGTCCCGGCATCAGGAAAATCACCGGATCGGGGGTATCCGGGCTGACTTCAGTGGTATCCGCTTCTGAAAGGTTGAGCACATTCCTGGCGAACTCAATCACAGACAACTGCATGCCCAGGCATAGCCCCAGGAACGGCACGTTGTTCTCTCTTGCGAATCGAATGGCGCTCATTTTGCCTTCCAGTCCGCGCTTTCCAAAGCCGCCTGGCACCAGAATGGCCGCAACGTCAGAGAATATCTCAGCCGCGTTTTCCGGGGTCACCTCTTCTGCTGGAACCCACTTGATGTCAACCGCCATCCCGGCCTTGATGCCGGCGTGTTTAAGAGCTTCCACAACGCTGAGGTAGGCGTCCGGCAATGCGACATACTTACCTACAAGCGCGATTGAAACAGACGAGTTGATGGCTTTCTCCTGCTTGACCATCGCGGTCCAGGCGTTTAAATCGCAAACCAAATCATGATAACCTAAAAGCTCACAGACCTTTTTATCAAGGCCTTCTTCATTCAGCATAAGCGGAACCTCATAGAGTGTTTCCGCGTCCAGGTTTTGAAACACGCGGCCATCCGGCATGTTGCAGAACATGGCAATTTTGGCTTTGGCTTCCCTGGACAGCGGTTTTTCACTCCTGCAGACCAAAAGGTCCGGCTGCAGCCCAAGGCTGCCCAATTCCTTGACAGAGTGCTGGGTGGGTTTGGTTTTTAGTTCACCAGCCATTTTCAGGTAGGGCACCAATGTCACATGGATTAAAAGGGAATTGCCAACACCCAGTTCATACCGCAGTTGACGAACCGCTTCCAAAAATGACAAGCCTTCAATATCGCCCACCGTACCGCCTATTTCCACGATGCATATATCAGCCTTGCTGTCGTTTGCCGATTGCAGCACACTGCGTTTTATTTCATCAGTGATATGGGGGATGATTTGAACCGTAGCGCCGAGGTAGCCGCCTTGGCGTTCCCGGTCGATGACGGTCTTGTACACACGCCCTGAAGTCAAGCTGGCGGAACCAGGCAGGAACTCATTGATAAAGCGCTCATAATGCCCAAGATCCAGGTCGCACTCCGCGCCGTCTTCCGTCACAAAGACCTCTCCATGTTGGTAGGGACTCATGGTTCCGGGATCAACATTTAAATAGGGCCTGCTGAAAAAAGTGATTCGCGCTATGGTCGTTCCTTCAAACAGCTGC
>CAZHPW010000071.1:0-12130 GCA_964534515.1 uncultured Christensenella sp. | reverse complement strand
ATTTCGCCGGAGGCAATCTTGGCCGCCTGCTCCTTGAACTTGCGCTTCTTGGCGATGATGATGGTGGGCACAATCAGAGCCAGGCCGACCAGCACGCCGGTGGGGAAGCCCAGTTTGTACAGGTCACCGATGGAGGTGCGCGCAAGCACGCCGTAGATGACCAGACCAATGCTGGGCGGGATGATGTTGTCCATAGGCGCGGCGGAGGCAATCAAAGCGGCGGAGAAGCCACGGCCATAGCCGCTGCGCAGTAGGCCCGCGTACATGACGCCGCCGATGGCGACAGCGGACGCGATGGCGGAACCGGAGATGGCGCCAAAGAACATGACGGACACGATGGCCACTACGCCCAGACCGCCGGTGATATTGCCGACCAGTTTCTGGGTCATCGCGACGATACGCTTGGCAATACCGCCCTGGTTCATGATTTCACCGGCCAGAACGAAGAAGGGGATGGCCAGGTAGGCGCTCTGGTCAATGCCGGAGAAGAGGCGCTGCACGATAACAACAGGGTTCATGCCGTTGATAACGACATAGGCCAGGGAAGAGATGCCCATGGCGGCGGCAATCGGCACGCCCACGATGAGCAGAACCAGCATAGCGAGGAACAACATCATACAGCCTCACCTCCCTTGATGTATTCATCCACTTCAGAGTGCTCCACCGGCTCTTCAACTTTGAGCGCCAGGTTGAGACAGTAGATGAAGGACTGAAGCGCAATGACCACGCTGGCCACCGCTACGAGCCCATAGATAATGGACATCGGCATACGCAGGCTGGGGGAGATGTTGATGGCTTTGGCCGCAAAGCCGAAGCCCACATAGGCGGTGAACAGGAAGTAAGCGCCAAAGAGGAGATACTGGCCGACAAAGAGCCAGCGCTTGACATTCTTGTTCTTGATACCGGCTTCCAGCGCCGAAACGTTGATGTGCTCGCGGTTCCTGGCCGCAACGCCGGAGCCGAAGAGGACCAGCATGACGTTCAGGTAGCGCGTGATTTCTTCCGCCCATGGAATACCGCTGTTGAGAACGAAACGGAAGAACACCGCAGCGAAGTAAACGCAGACCATCACACCCAGAGCAATGGTTAAAAACCAATTGATGACCGTGTTGATCCCCTCGCTGAATTTGTTGAGGGTTTTCATGGGTTCTCTCCTTCCAAACATTGCAGGGAGGGGCAAAGCCCCTCCCCGGTAGAGGACTTAGTTATTGATAGGAAGCCTGGATGGCGTCGAAATAGGCCTTGTCATGGGTCTTGAAGTACTCGTCCCAAACGGGCTTGACGGCTTCAACCCAAGCGGGCATGTCGGTCAGTTCCACAAAGATCATGCCCTTGGCTTCCAGCTCGGCACGGGCTTCGTTCTCGTTCTGCTCCTGCAGCTTGCCAATGTCCTTGCCGGCGTCGATGGCGGCCTGGAGGAAGATGGCCTGCTCTTCAGCGGAGAGACCGTTGTAGAAGTCGGGGTTCACGGTGATGGCGCCAAAAGCGAACTGGTGATAGGACAGGCTGCAGTACTTCTGAACATCAGCCATGGAATAGTCACGGATGGTGATGATGGTGTTTTCCATGCCGTTGACAGTGCCCTGCTGCAGCGCGGTGTAGGTCTCGCCCCAAGCCATGATCTGGGGGGAGGCGCCCAGGGCGCGGAAGATTTCTTCGGAGATTTTGCTCTCGGCAACACGCAGCTTCTCACCCTTGAGATCAGCCAGGGAGGCGATGGCCTTGGTGCCGTGGGTCACATGGCGGAAACCGCGGGGCATAAAGGACAGGGTTTTCATGCCGGCGGGGTCAGACAGCGCATAGAATTCCTTGGCGGCTTCAGAGTCCAGGAACTTGTAAACCTGTTCCCAGTTCTCAAACAGGTAGGGCAGGTCCTGCACTTCCATTTCGGGAGCGAAGGTACCCATGTCAGACGCGGTCAGGACGTTGAAGTGCACGTTGCCGTACTGCACCGCTTCCATCAACTCACGGTCGCCGCCCAGCTGGCCGCCGGAGTAGACGTCGATGACATATTTGCCATTGGTGCGCTCTTCGACATACTGCTTGAAGGTCTTGGCGAGGATGTCATAGGCGGTGCCGTCGGGGGCCTGGTGGCCCAGTTTGAGTTCGATGGGGGCCTGCTCCGCGACGACGCCAAGAACGGGCATCGCCAGCACGGCGAGCATCACGAGAGCCAGGAGAATGCTGATCCTTCTTTTCATGGGGTGGAAACCTCCTTCAAATTGCGTGACCTTTTCGTTTTGTGCGTTATCATCGCACACTGTTCTCGTTTTGGACTGCAAGAAAGGACGCGGGCCTGTGCTGGAATGAGAGACCTGGTAACTTGCTGGTTATTCCGAGAAAACTGAAACGATAACTGAACTCACGCTTTGGTATTTGCATCCTATCACAGGACGTTTTGGCCTGTCAACCCCCAATGTGTACAAATTGAACGATGATTGACAATATCGCACGCTTGCCTTGTCAAGCCTGGTGATTTTGTGCTATCATATCGCATAGTAAATGATGAAAGAGGCCGATAATCCGTGAACAAAGGAATTCAATCCGTCCAGCGCGCTGCCGCCATTCTGGAATATGTCGCCCTCCAGGGCGGCGCCGGCATCAGCGAACTCAGCCGGGAGCTTCAACTCAACAAGAGCACTGTCTTCAGCCTGGTCAAGACCCTGGAAGGGCTGGGATTTGTTTTTAAGAACGAGCACACCGAGAACTACCAGGCCACCTACCGCCTGCGCACCCTGGCGGACGCCAGCCAGGACCCGCGCTCCATCATCGGGTTTGCAAGGCCCATTCTGGAGAAACTGCAGCAAAAATATGATGAAACCATCCATTTTGTGCGCGCCCAGGACCATGTGGTCGTCTACCTGGACAAATTGGAGAGCAGCAAATCCATCCGCATCCATTCAGGCGTGGGCAGCACCATGCCCCTGCACTGCACTGGCGTTGGCAAAGCCATCCTGGCCTGGCAAAGCGATGACATCGTGGAAAAATACATCCGTGAAACCGGCCTGCCGGCCATGACCCCCCATTCCATCAGGAAAGAGGATGTCTTAAGGGAAGAGCTGCGCCGGGTGCGCGCCCAGGGATTCAGCATTGACAATGAGGAAAACCAGGAAGACCTGTACTGCGTCGGCATGCCCATCTTTGGCCGCGACCAGGAAGTGCGCTACGCCATCAGCCTGTCCGTGCCCAAGTACCGCAAGGACGAGATTGACCTGAGCACCGCGGTGCAGGACCTGCGCGAGACCGCAGCCGAAATCAGCAAGTTCTTCTAAGACAGACCTTAGGTCAAAAGCTATAAGAAATCCAAACACCTGGCACCTCTTTAAGGATGGTAAGCCGGGTGTTTCTTTCTTCATTCACGGGTTGTGGCGATGTACCACATGCAGGAGCACTGTCAATTCAGAACACGATCAATGCAGCGGCACTGTCAGGTTCCATCTGTCCGCGGCATCGCCAGACAGACTGACTTTGTGCCAATTCAAACGCGCATAACAGAAAAATTCACGTCTGTGAAAGGATGATTCGTCGGGTATTTCCATATAAGACATAACCCACACGACAAGGCAACAATGAAACCGCGCCAGGCTTGGGCGATGATGCGGAGCGTCACAATAGATGATGGGTGACCACGTATTTTTCTTGTAATGTAAAACTCATATAGCAAAGCTTATTGAAGCGAAATCATGCGGGAATGATGATTTTAGAAAACGCAAAAGGATGATGGACCACCGGATAAACTCCTTACGGTAGAAAGCCCTCACAATGAACCGCGAAGAATCTCTACCGTTCACGCTTGATGATTCCCAGTGTCAGAAAATGATGATGAGCCAACGGATGATCTCCCTGCGGTAGAAAGCCCTCACAATGAACCGCGATGAGTCCTAGCCGCTCACGATTGATGATTCTCAGTGTCAGAAAATGATGATGGACCGCTGGGAGTTTTCCAGACGATAGAAAACCTTCCCAATCAATCACGATGAAACAGGCCAGGCATGAGCGGTAGCTAACAGTACCGCAATGGGATGATGGAACACCGGGTGTTTTCCCAGCGTTGTAAAGCTCTGTTTGCAAAGCATAATGAAGCCGAACTATACATGAGTAACAATGTCATGTCCCAAAAGGGCAAAAGACTGTCGGGTGCTCTCGTTATTATTAGGAGGTCCAAGATTAGAACTTGTTGAAGTCAGAACTTGAAAGGAGCGATGATTCGCAGTGTGACATAAGGAAGCTGGACCGCTGGGTATTCTGCTTTTAATAGAAAAACCCGCACTATAAAACACGACGAAGCCAGGCTGTTTATAGACTTTGAATTCTCAGTGTCGCAAAAAGAAAATCGATCAAAACCAAGCCCGACACACTCAAGCGCTGTTTCTAGATGTTCCTTTGCTGAAACAAGCGTGCACGGAATCCTCAACATTACAGAGGAAACACAAATTTACTCCTTCAAGGTAATCAAGACATTTTCACCCCAATTGTCCTATCCTATCGCACGAGGCTGCGTAAACACACGCCACAGAACCCGGCAGCCCACGTTTCCGCTCCGAAACCAAACCTGATTTATTTGAACCCCTTGTCTTTTCAGGCGTTCCGGCGTTTCAAAACCCCTCCGCGTTTTATCTTTCGCGTTATGGACAAAAAAGGGCCTGCCCCACGAAGGAATATTCTTTTGTAAAATGGGGTTGACAAGCGACCTGAATCCCCTATAATAGAGCCAGAAGCCGAATGAGAACGGCGTGCGGAATAGTCGCACAAACATCACAAGCACTGCAACTATATTGTTCAACTGAAAAGGAGGCACCCATGTCCAGACCAGAAATCGGCAAATCCGTCAAGACCGGCAAGTACACGACCAACTATTTGGAGAGCGGCTCCGGCGATCCCCTTATTTTTATCCACGGCTCCGGCCCCGGAGTTTCCGCCTATGCCAACTGGCGCCTGGTCCTGCCGCAAATCGCGGAAGTGGCCCACGTCTACGCGCCTGACATGCTGGGCTTTGGCTATTCTGACAAGCCCACCGACATCACCTACAACATGGCCCTGTGGACTGAGCAGCTGGTTGAGTTCATGGACGCGCTGAACATTGAGAAGGCTGACCTGGTCGGCAACTCCTTTGGCGGCGGCCTGGCCATCGCCATGGCGGTCAAGCACCCCGAGCGCGTGCGCCGCTTGGTGCTCATGGGCGCGATGGGCATTTCCTTCCCCATCACCGAAGGCTTGGACTCTGTCTGGGGCTACCAGCCCTCCCCGGAGAACATGCTCCGCATGCTGGATCTGTTCTGCGACAACAAGAAGTATGCCACCAAGGAACTGGCCGACGTCCGCTACAAAGCCAGCGTTGAGCCCGGCTTCCAGGAAGCCTTTGGTTCCATGTTCCCCGCCCCCCGCCAGCGCTCTGTTGAAGACATGGCCTCCCCTGAGGAGAAAATCAAGCAGATTCCCCACAAAACCCTGATTGTTCACGGCCGTGAAGACCAGGTTATCCCGGTTGATAACGCCTACCGCCTCATCAACCTGATTGACAACGCGGAACTGCACATCTTCGGTCACACCGGCCACTGGACGCAGATTGAGCGCGCGGAAGAGTTCGCGCAGCTGGTCAAAAACTTCGTCACCCGCGTGTAATTTTTCACCAAGCAGCCCGGCGCCTCGCCGGGCCGTTTGGCATTATGGAGTATTCAGGAGGGCAGCATGGCCATCACACTTTCTAAAGAAACGATTGCAGCAATCGCCGAGGAACTGTATCAATCCGAGAAAACCTGCAACCCCATTGAGCAAATCAGCAAGCGCCATCCCGGCATGGGCATTGATGACGCCTACGCGGTGCAGTTAAGCAACAAGGACCGCGCCGTGAAGGAAGGCAAGACCATCACCGGCAAGAAAATCGGCCTGACCTCTCTGGCCATGCAGCAGTCCCTGGGCGTGGACCAGCCTGACTTTGGCTGGCTGTACGACTCCATGGACGCCAGCAAGACCGGCGTCATCCCCAAGTGCGCCGTCATGCAGCCCCGGGTTGAGGGTGAACTGGCCTTTGTCCTCAAAAAGCCCTTGAACGGCAAGGTCACCGCCCAGGAAGTGCTGGACGCGACTGATTACGTCGTTCCCGCCATTGAGGTGGTCGGCAGCCGCGTGAAGGACTGGAAATTGACCATCGTGGACACGGTGGCGGACAACGCCTCCTGCGGGATGTACCTGTTAAGCGACGTCCGCATTGACCCCAAGAAGGTCGATTTGAAAACCATCCGCATGGATTTGAGCCGCGAGGGCGAGCACATCAACGGCGGCCTGGGTTCCGCCGTTCTGGGTGACCCGGCCGAGTCCGTCGCCTGGCTGGCCTATTGCCTGGGGCAGTACGGCGTGACGCTGGACGCGGGTGACATTGTGCTTTCCGGCGCCCTGTCCGCCGCCGTCCCCGCCAAGCCCGGCGAGGCTTTCACCTGCGACTATGGCGAGTTTGGCGCGCTGCATGTGCGCTTTGAATAAAGAGAAGAAGCAAGGAGCCGCTTATGGAAAAGATTAAAGTAGGCATCATCGGGCCCGGCAACATCGGGCAGGATTTGATGATTAAAATCGGCAGAAGCAAGTACCTGGAACTGACCTGTGTCGTGGGCATCATGGAATCCCCCGGCATCCAGCGCGCCCGGGACATGGGCGTTGACGCCTCCGCGGGCGGGGTTAAGTACCTGGTTGAGAACTACAAGGACAAAATCCAAATCGTCTTTGACGCCACCAGCGCCAAAGGCCACGTTGAAAACAGCAAGTACTTAAAGGAAGCGGGCATGTTCTGCCTGGACCTGACCCCCGCCGCGCTTGGGCCCTACTGCGTGCCCGCGGTCAACCTGGACGAGAGCATTTTGAACGAACCGGAAGTCAACATGGTCACCTGCGCCGGCCAGGCCACCACGCCCATGGTTGCCGCCATCAACAAGGCGGCCGACGTATACTACGCGGAAATCGTGTCCTCCCTGTCCTCCTTCTCCGCCGGTCCCGGCACCCGCGCGAACATTGACGAGTTCACCCAGACCACCCGCAACGCGCTGATGAAAGTCGGCGGCGCGGACACCGCGCGCAGCCTGATTATCCTAAACCCCGCCGAGCCGCCCATCTATATGTCCAACACCATCTATTGCCGCGTCCGCAACAAGGACATCGACAAGATTACCAAGGCCTGCGAAGAATGCCTGGAAGTCATGAAGAGCTACGTGCCCGGCGTGCGCTTCCGCATGAAGCCCATCCTCAAGGACCCCAATGACGACATCGTCATGCTGGGTGTTGAAGTTGAAGGCGCGGGCGACTACCTGCCCAAGACCGCGGGCAACCTGGACATCATCAACGCCGCGAGCATCCGCATCGCCGAAGAAAAGGCCAAACAGTTACTGGGGGTAAAAGCATGAGCAAAATCATTATCACCGATACCACCCTGCGGGACGGCAGCCACTCCGTCGCCCATCGCTTCACCGCGAATGACATCTCCCGGGTTGTAAGCGCCTTGGACGAAGCGGGCGTTGACATCATTGAAGTCGGCCACGGCGACGGCCTGGCCGGTTCCACGGCCAACTACGGCTTCTCCGCGGTGCCCGAGATGGACCTCATCAAGGCGGCGGTGCAGTCCGCCAAACAGGCCAAAATCGCCGCCCTGCTGCTGCCGGGCATCGGCACGGTGCCGGACCTTGAGAAGGTCAAGGATTTGGGCGTCAAGGTCATCCGCGTCGCCACCCACGTCACCGAGGCGGACATCGCCCATGAACACATTGAGGTCGCCAAGAAAATGGGCTTCCACGTGGTCGGCTTCCTGATGATGGCGCACCGCGCCAACACCGAGCGCGTGGTCGAGGAAGGCAAGAAGATGGAGTCCTACGGCGCTGACGTGGTCTACGCCACCGACTCCGCCGGCGCCCTCCTGCCCAATGGCGTGAAAGACCGCATCAGCGCCTTAAAGAGCGCCCTGAAAGTGCCCGTGGGCTTCCATTCCCACAATAACCTGGGCCTGGCCATCGGCAACTCCTTAGCCGCCATGGAAGCGGGCGCCACCTACATTGACGGCTCCCTGGGCGGCCTGGGCGCCGGGGCCGGCAACACGGCCACCGAAATGCTCATCGGCGTCATGGAGCGCGCGGGCTATGACAAGAACGCCAATTTCTTCAAGTCCATGGACGCCTCCACCCAGGTGTTAAAGGAAGTGTTGGAGCCCTACGGCGTGCGCCTGCCCTCCATCCAGGATCCCATGATGCTGGGCTACGCCGGCGTCTACTCCAGCTTCATGCTGCACGCCAAGCGCGCGGCGGAGCGCTTCCATGTGGACTACCGCGACATCATCGTGGAAGCTGGCAAGCGCGAAGCGGTCGGCGGCCAGGAAGACTGGCTCTACGAAATCGCGGAAGAGCTCAGCGCAAAATAAGCCATACAAATCGTTCAATTGAGCGTAACTCACTCAAAAGGCAGCCGGGAACGGCTGCCTTTTTACTTGATGAAGCAATACGCATGAAGACTTGGGCGGCGAAATTAGAAGGCTCTATTACCCGGTGGGCGGGGAAGGCATTTCTTCAAGCAAAACCGTCCGTGCCGGTTTTGTACAAAAATGATATAATCAATCAGGAACAAATAACAGTCATTGATATACCGCTTCTTTGGAGGTAGTTATGCGCCGGGAGAAAAGCGCCCATCATTTAGGGGCGAGAACTGTTTCAGCCCTGGTGGTGATGGGCCTGTTTGGCCAAATCGCCTGGACGATTGAAAACATGTATTTCAATGTTTTCCTGTACAACGCCGTTTTGCCCGATACCGGGCTCATTGCCCTGATGGTGGCCTTGAGCGCGGTGGTCGCGACGCTCACCACCCTTTTGATGGGCGCGCTCTCTGACCGCTTGGGCAAACGGCGCGTGTTCATCGTTTTGGGCTATGTGTTTTGGGGCTTGTCCATTCTGGCCTTCCGTTTCATTGTGCCGAAAGACAACCTGGCGGCGGAAACGCTCAGGCGCACGGCGATGATGGTCATCCTGCTTGATTGTGTCATGACCTTTTTTGGCTCAACCGCGAATGACGCGGCCTTCAACGCCTGGGTGACGGACGTGACCGTGCCGGGCAACCGCGGCCGCGCGCAAGGAATTCTCTCAGCCCTGCCGCTCATCAGCATGCTGGTGGTGTTTGGCGCGCTTGACCCCCTGACCCAGCAGGGCAGATGGGGGGATTTCTTTTTCATCGTCGCTATTGCGGTCATCCTGGCCGGTATCCTGGGCGCTTTTCTGTTGAAGGAGCCGGCCCTTTACCCTTCCAGGGAGTCCGTTTTAGCCAATGTTTCATATGGCTTCAAGCCGCGGGTCATCAAGCAAAATCCGCTGCTGTATCTGGCGCTGGCCGCCCTGTTCATCCAGGGCGCCGCCACCCAGATTTACATGCCCTACCTGATTATCTATATCCAAAACTACCTGATGATTACGGACTACGCCATCATCCTTGGCATTGTGCTCATCGGCGCTGCCGCCATGACGGTGCTGTCAGGCCGCCTGGCGGACAAATTTGGCAAAGCGCGCTTTGCCGTGCCCTGTGTGGTGATGAGCCTGCTTGGCATGGTTTTGATGTTCCTGGTCAGGGCTCCCCTTGGATTAATCCCGGCCGGTATCTTGATGATAGGCGGCTCCATGGCCCTGCTGGCCTGCGTCAACGGCCTGGTGCAGGACGGCATCCCCACGGGCATGGGCGGCCGCTTTCAGGGTGTCCGAATGATTTTCGCGGTCATGCTGCCCATGGTGATTGGCCCTTTCATCGGCAACCTGGTCATCACCGGCACAGGCCCGCAATACACCGAATTGGGCATCACAAAGCAGGTGCCAGGCCCGGGTATTTTCTTGGCGGCCGCCCTTGTTCTCCTCTTCATTTTGCCTCTCATCGCTCTGCTCATCAAGAAGGGGAAACCGCATGATTCCCTTAAATGAGTATCCCCGCCCGCAGCTTTGCCGCGCGAATAACAGCTGGCTTTGCTTAAATGGTCTTTGGGATTATGCCATCCTAAAGGGCGGCTTGCCTGCCGGGAATGACTTTCACCCGCCCGCCTATCAGGGGCAGATTCTTGTTCCCTACGCGCCGGAAACAGCGCTGTCCGGCGTCAAGCGCCAGGTCTTGCCGGACGATGCGCTCTGGTACCGCAGGCAGGTACCTGCTCGCGATTTGCCGCCGGTTCCCCCCAGCGGCAAGCTGCTTTTGCATTTTGGCGCGGTGGACCAATGCTGCCGTGTCTTTATCAACGGGCGTTTCGCGCATGAGAACGAGGGTGGCTATTTCCCCTTCACCATTGATATCAGTCCCTTTTTGTCCGGTGACAGCCTGGAAATCTGCCTGGCCGTGACCGACCCCTCGGACACCGGTTTCCGCGCCTGGGGCAAGCAGCGCCTGCGGCCGGGCGGCATCTGGTATCAGGCCACCAGCGGTATCTGGCAGACGGTTTGGCTGGAAGCGGTGCCCGAAAACTATATTGAGGACGTCCTCATCACGCCAGATTTTGAAAACGGGCGGATAATGCTGAAGCCCAAAACCGTGGGCAAGGGCAGACTGTCAGGCGCCGTGTTCGCGCCGGATGAAGCCGGACAGACAGAGGGAGGCGCTTTCCTCGCGACTTTGTTGCCGCGCGGGGATGGCACGCTTGAGGCTAGCCTGCCCTCGCCCAGGCCCTGGTCGCCGGAAGACCCCTATCTGTACACCTATTCCATCACCTTTGGGGAGGACGAGGTCAAAGGGTATTTTGCCATGCGGTCATATGGCATGATGAAAGACCAGGCAGGCACCCCGCGCCTGGCCCTCAATGGCAGGCCATACATTCACCTGGGCGTCCTGGATCAGGGATATTGGCCGGGCGGCGCCTACACGCCGGGCTCAGATGCGGACTACGTTCAGGACATCATCGCCATGAAAAGCCTTGGGTTTAACATGCTCAGAAAGCACATCAAGATTGAGCCCCTGCGCTTGTACTATCATTGCGACCGCTTGGGCATGCTGGTCTGGCAGGATTTTGTTTCCGGCGGCGGCTCCTACCTCAAGCGCTTTATTCAGGTGCTGCCTGTTGCCGGCATCATGGTGAAGGACAAGAAGCCCACCCGTTTAGGCCGGAGCAGCGAAGCATCCAGGGCAAGCTATTTGGATGAATGGGAGCGCACCCTTGTTCACCTGCGCAATGTGCCGTCCATCGCCCTCTGGGTGCCGTTTAATGAGGGCTGGGGCCAGTTTGACGCGAAAAACATCGCACAGCGCACCAAAGCGCTGGACCCCAGCCGCCCGGTTGACCACGCCAGCGGCTGGCATGACCAGGGCGCGGGGGATTTGAAAAGCCGGCATATCTACTTCAGCGCCTGCCGCATCAGCCCGGACAGACTGGGCCGCGCCGCCGCTTTGACGGAGTATGGCGGCTACAGTTACGCCGTGCCCGGGCACAACCCCGGCGGCAAGCCCTTTTGCTACAAACGCTTTGATACGCTTGAAGCGTATCAGGACGCCGTGCTGCGCTTACAGCAAGGCTTGTTAAAAGACGGCCGCAACATCGCCGCCTTTGTCTACACCCAACTATCTGATGTGGAGCAGGAAGTCAACGGCCTATTGACCCAGGACCGCTCGGTCTCCAAATGGCCACCAAACAGCCCCGCCGCCAAATCCCTGTATGAAATCAACATGAAGCTCAGGCAGGCGGAGGGTTACAGCGAGATTTAGTCTCAATAAGCAAAGAGCCGGGTGCTGCCAGAAGGCTGCACCCGGTTTATTTCTTTTTACATTACAAAAATTTGTTCAAAACCCATTAAGACTTTGTAAAACTACAGTTATTCAATACCTGCTTCTATTCGCACATCACCCCGTCCACCCCGAAAAAGTCGCAGACTTTTGAGGAAAAGGCGGAGCGGCGGAACGGGCGAGAGAGGCCTTTCAAAGAAAGGCGTCGCGAGCTTAGTGAAGCACGCGACGCCGTGGCTGGGGTGGCAGGACTCGAACCTACGAATGCGGGAGTCAAAGTCCCGTGCCTTACCACTTGGCTACACCCCAATATCAGGGCGTCGGAGTGAGGAAGCTCAAAGGCACATCATCAATGCCAAAGAGAAGGGGGTGGGTGGTGGGAGTTGAACCCACGATTTCCAGAGCCACAATCTGGCGCTCT
>CAZHPW010000070.1:0-12150 GCA_964534515.1 uncultured Christensenella sp. | reverse complement strand
GCAGGAGGAGACCCTCTTGATGCTGGAAGTCTACCGCGAGGTCATTGAAAACGTCCTGACCATCCCGCTGTTTGTGGGCCAGAAGTCCGAGAAGGAAAAATTTGCCGGCGCCCGCGCCACCTATTCCGTGGAAGCCATGATGCAGGACGGCAAGGCTCTGCAGGCTGGTACCACGCATAATTTCGGCACCAATTTCTCCGAGCCCTTTGAAATCCGCTACCAGAACAAGGAAGGCGTACTGGAATACTGCCATGAGACCAGCTGGGGCGTGTCCACCAGGCTCATTGGCGCCCTCATCATGGCGCATGGCGATGAGCGCGGCCTCAAACTGCCCCCGGGAATCGCCCCCTTCCAGACTGTCATCCTGCCCATCGCCGCGCACAAGGGCGGCGTGATGGAAAAGGCGGAGGAAGTGTTCGCTTCGCTCAAGGCAGCGGGCATCCGCGTCAAGCTGGATGACAGGGACAATGTTTCCCCCGGCTGGAAATTCAACGAGTGGGAGTTAAAGGGCGTGCCGCTGCGCCTGGAGATGGGCCCGCGTGACATTGAAAACGGTGTGGTCACCTACATGAGAAGGGACACGTTTGAAAAGGGCACCCTGCCCTTTGAGGGCCTTGCGGAGGCCATCAAGGCGCTGCTACAGGACATCAGCAAGAACATGTACGACATCGCCAACGCCTTCCGCCTGTCCCGCACCAAGGACGTCTTCAACTTTGAGGAATTGGGCGAGCAGGTGCAGACCGGCTACGCCAGGACCATGTGGTGCGGCGAGCGCGCCTGCGAGGACAAAATCAAGGAAGCCTACTCCGCCACCTCGCGCAACATGCCCTTTGACCAGACGCCCTTTAACGACAAGTGCGTTTGCTGCCAGAAGCCGGCTGACAAAGTGATGTATTTCGCCAAGGCCTATTGATGAATAAACCATTGGCAAAAGCCAAACCGACCGCCATGCTTTTGGCGATACTGGCCGCGTTGTTCTACGCGGTCAGTTTTCCCTTTTCCAAACTGCTGTTAAGGGAAACCGGCCCTGTCATGATGGCTGCCTTCCTCTACCTGGGCGCGGGCCTGGGCATTGGGCTGTCCTACTTTTTGGGCACCCAGCGCAAGACCCAAGGCGACCGGATGGAGAAAAAGGACCTGCCCTATGTCATCGGCATGATTGTGCTGGATATTTTAGCGCCCATTTTTCTGATGCTGGGGCTGATCAAAACCCCCTCCTCCCAGGCTTCCCTGCTCAACAATTTTGAGATTGTGGCCACCACCGCCATTGCCTTTGTCATCTTCAGGGAAAAGGTTTCAAGGACGCTCTTTATGGCGATTGGCCTGGTCACCCTGGCCAGCCTCCTCCTGTCCCTGGAGTGGCCCTTCCATTTTACTTTTTCACCGGGCGCCCTGCTCATCCTGCTGGCGGCTACCTGTTGGGGTTTGGAGAACAACTGCACCCGCATGCTCTCCCACAAGAATACCTACCTGGTGGTCACCTTAAAGGGCATTTTCTCAGGCTTGGGCTCCCTCATCGTCGCCCTTTTTTCGGGCGAGGCCCTGCCCAAACTGGGTCTGGTGCCCCTGATGCTGCTGTTGGGCTTTGTGTCCTATGGGCTGAGCATCTTTATGTACATCCGCTCCCAAAAAGAACTGGGCGCGGCAAAGACCAGCGCTTTTTACGCCCTGGCGCCCTTTTTGGGCGCGCTACTCTCGCTCATCATCCTGGGAGAACAGCTCACGCCTTATTACTTCCTCGCGCTGTTTGTGATGCTGCTGGGCTCGCTCCTCTTGGTGAAGGACACCTTGCAAGGTGAAGAGCATTGATTCCACAAAAAAACGGGCGGCTTCAAACGAAGCCGCCCGTTTTTTATATCAATTAGAACTTGAACAGGATGCCGATGACCGCGGAGATGGCGATGTAGAGGATGGGGCTCTTCTTGAACTTGAGGATGGCAAAGAGCATCACGCCAAAGAAGACCAGGTTTTTCCAGGAGATGAGGTCCAGCAGCTGTCCGGTCATCTCATACAGGGGGAAGTTGAAGACGCTGTGCTTTAAAATGCTGAAGGCCGCGGCGGCGATGAGGCCGGTGACCGCGGGGCGCAGCCCGTAGAACACATAGCCTACGTACTTGTTGTTACTAAACTTTTCCAGGGACTTGGACACCAGGATGACAATCAGGATGGAGGGGATGATTTCACCCAGAGTCGCGATGATGCCGCCCAGCACGCCCGCCACATTGTAGCCCACATAGGTGGCCATGTTGATGCCTATGGGCCCAGGGGTGGACTCGGAGATGGCAATCATGTCGGTGATGAGCTGCTGGTCAAACCACAGCGTTCTGACACTTAATTCCCGCAGGAAGGGCAGGGTGGCCATGCCCCCGCCCACGGCGAAGAGGCCGATTTTGAGGAACTCCCAAAACAGATGCAAATAAATCATTTCTTCGTCACCTCGCCGGCTTTCTTCACCCCAACGCCTAAGAAGGCCGCCACCACCACCAGGAGGATGGGGGAGACCTTGGTAAACGCGGCCAGGGCGAAGGTGACAAGGCAGATGAACAAGCCCACCGCGTCCTTGACGCCTTTTTTCCACATGTTGATGACCGCGTCAATGATGAGCGCGCACACGCAGATGGAAATGGCGGTGAAGGCGTGGCGGACAATCTGGTTGTCCTGGAAGTTGGACAGGAGGGCCGCGATGAGGGTGATGATGATGATGCTGGGCGTGACCATGCCCAGCGCCGCCGCGACGGCGCCCTTGCTCTTCTGCCTTTGGTAGCCGATGAAGACAGACACGTTAATCGCGATGATGCCGGGCAGCCCCTGGCTGACGGCATAGAAATCCATCACCTTTTCCTCGCTCAGCCACTGGCGTTTCTGCACGATTTCACGCCGCAGGATGGGCAGCATCGCATAGCCGCCGCCAAAGGTGACAGCGCCCATCTTGCAAAAGACCAAAAAGATGTCCAGCAGTTCGTTTAACATGCGTCCTTCTTTCTTCGCGCTTACCAGCATGCGATGTTGCTGTCGGTGCGGGATTCGGTGCCCCCGATGAGGACGCCGTTTGGCGCATTCCAGATGATTTGGCCCCGGCCAAAGCCGGCGGACTCGTACTGCATCTGAACTTCGTGGCCTTTATCGGCCAGCTGTTTGATGATTTCGGGGTGCATGCCCGCTTCCACGGTGAAAACCTTATCCTTCATCCACTGCCACCTGGGCGCGTCCAGCGCCTGCTGGGGGTTTAATTTGAAGTCCACCAGGTTCATCACCACCTGCACATGGCCCTGGGGCTGCATGTAGCCGCCCATCACGCCAAAGGGGCCAATGGCTTCGCCGTCCTTTAGGAGGAAGCCGGGGATGATGGTGTGGTAGCTCTTCTTGCGGGGCTGGAGGCAGTTGGCGTCCTTTAAATTCAGCGAGAAATCGGCCCCCCTGTTTTGCAGGGCGATGCCGGTGCCGCGCACCACAACGCCCGAGCCAAAGCCCATGTAGTTGCTCTGGATGTAGGAGACCATGTTGCCGTCCTTGTCTGCCGTGCACAGGTACACGGTGCCCGAGCCCTTGGGCTCACCGGGTCCTGGCTGGGCGGCAGCGGGGGAGATTTCACCCGCGCGCTTTTTGCCGTAGGCTGGGCTTAACAAGTCCGCTGAGGTGACCTGCATCTTTGCCGCGTCCGTCACATAGTGCTTGCCATCGGCAAAGGCTGTTTTCATCGCCTCCCACTGCAGGTGGAAGCTGTCCGCTTTTTCCTTCTCTTTAAACTCAAAGTTCTTCAGGATGTTCAGCGCCATCAAAGCCACGATGCCCTGGCCGTTGGGCGGGATTTCACAGACCGTATACCCCCGGTAATCCACCGTGATGGGGGTCACCCATTCGGGCTGGTAGTTCTCAAAATCAGCCGCGGTGAAATAGCCGCCCAGCTCCTGGCTGTCGCGGACGATTTTCTCGGTCAGTTCACCCCGGTAAAAGGCTTCGGCGTTGGTTTCCGCAATCAATTGCAGCGTCCTGGCGTGGTTGGGCAAACGCACCATGTCAGCGCAGGCTGGGGCCTCGCCCTTGGGCAGGAAGGTGTGAAACCATTCTTCAAACGCGGGATTGCCCTTTTCCTTGGCGTAGCGCTTGGCGGCGCGCTGCCACATCCTGGCCAGGACAGGGGAGACGGGATAGCCTTCCTCTGCATAGGTGATGGCAGGCTCCATGGACTTGGTCAGGGGCAATTGCCCAAAGCGACCAGTCAGCGCGGCCCAGGCGGCCGGCGCGCCCGGCACCATGGTGGGCGTCCAGCCAAGAACGGGCATGGTTTCATGCCCGGCGGCTTTGACCTTGTCAATCGTCAGGTTTTCCGGCGCCCAGCCGCTGGCGTTGAGGGCGTAGAGCTTTTTATCCTTCTCAATCCACACCAGGGCAAAGGCGTCAGAGCCGATGCCGTTGGCGGTGGGCTCCACCACGGTGAGCGCGGCGGCAGTCGCCACCGCGGCGTCCACCGCGTTCCCGCCCATTTGCATGGCTTTAAGCCCCGCGGCCGCGGCCTGGGGTTGGGAGGCGTTCACCATGCCGTTTCTGGCGGTGATGGGATAGCGTGTGGCGGGGTAGGGGTTAAAGGCGGCGTCAAAGGGCGGTTTGCTCATGTCGGGCACTCCTTTACATCTGGGCGGGGAAGAGGTGGCAGGCCACCAGGTGGCCGGGGCCCTGCTCGGCCAATTGCGGCTTTTGCTCCGCGCACACCGGCATCATCTTGGGGCAGCGGGTGTGGAAGGGGCAGCCGGAGGGCGGGTTGACGGCGGAGGGCACCTCGCCCATGAGCGGGGCTTCCTCCGTGTCCCTGTCCTTGACCTCGGGCACGGGGACGGAGGCTAAGAGCGACTGGGTGTAGGGGTGGAGCGGCGTTTTGAACAGGTTGCCAACCGGGGCTAATTCACACACGCTGCCCAGGTACATCACCATCACCCGGTCGCAGAAATGCTTCACCACACCCAGGTTGTGGGTGATGAAGAAATAAGTCAAGTCATATTCCTTGAGCAAGTCGGTCAGCAGCTGCAAAATCTGCGCCTGCACGGACACATCCAGCGCCGAGAGCGACTCATCCAGCACCATGAAGCGCGGGTGAAGCGCGATGGCCCGGGCGATGCCCACGCGCTGTTTCTGGCCGCCGGACAATTGATGGGGGTAGTAATCATAATGGTCGGGCTTTAGGCCCACCACCTTTAGTAGCTCAATCGCGCGCTCCTTGCGCTCCTTTTGCTTGAGTTTGGTGTGGATGCGGAAGGTTTCCCCGATGGCCTTGCCGATGGTCTCCCGGGGGTCTAAGGAAGCGGCGGGGTCCTGGAATATCATCTGCATGTCGCGCCTGATGTCCCGCATCTCGCGGGAGGACAGCTTGCCCAGGTTGATGCCGGTCTCCTGATTGCTGTCCAGGCGCTTCCAGTAGTTGGGGTCAGAGCAGCGCTCGGTGATTTCGGCGATGTTGGTGTGGCGGTAGGCTTCCGCGCGGCTGAGGCTCTCACCGGCGTTCTTCAGGTGGGCGCGCAGCGCGTTTTCAACCGGGCCATTGCTCGCGGTATCCGGCATTTCATCATTGTAAAGTGAGACCAGCTTGCCCTGCTGCAGCAGTTCCTTCTGCGCCTTGTGCGCCAGTTTTAAGGACTGGTTGGCTTCCCGGTAGAGGTCCTGCACCTTTTTCAGGTCCCGGCTTAGGATGAGGGAGCCGACCGTCCTTGAGCCCTCGCGCAGCTGGCGGGAGGCCTCCTTGCGCAGCTCCTTGGCCTGGAAGGAGAGCAGCTCTGACTGCCTGGAGAAGTGGCGGTACTTGCGCACCTCCCGCGCGCTGGCCTGAGCGGATACCTCATCCATGCCCATGCGCGCGGCGCGGGCCTTGAGTTCCAGATGGAGGGATTTTTGGTAGTCCTTCCTGGCCTTGTGCTGGTAGGTGAGCAGCTTGTTGATTTCCCGCGCGCGGTAGCGGGGCGCGACCTCAGACAGGCTGCGGCCATGATAGACGCAGGCGCCGCTGGTCTGACGGTACAGCTGCAAAATGACCCGGCCCAGGGTGCTCTTGCCGCAGCCGGATTCGCCCACAACGCCCAATCGCTCACCCTTGTAGACAGTGAGGCTGATGTCCTCCACCGCGCGCACGGCGCCGCCGCCCTTCACGGGGAAGCGCTTTTTTAACTTGTTCAAGGTGATGATGGGCACCTGCACGCTCATTTGGCACCTCCATTGACCAGGTGGCAGGCCACCAGATGGCCCGCTTCAACTTCAACCAGTTCCGGCCGCTCTGTCCTGCAGATGTCCATCGCCTGTTTGCAGCGGGGGTGGAAGCTGCAGCCGGAGATGTGTTCGGCGATGTTGGGCAGGGTGCCCGGTATGGGCTTTAACTCAAAGCTGTCCTTTTGCATGTTGGGCACCGCGGCCATCAACCCCAGGGTATAGGGGTGGCGGGGCTTGTCGAACAGCTGCCTGGCGCTGCCTTCTTCCATCTTGTAGCCGGCGTAGAGCACGATGACGCGGTCGGCGATTTCCGCCACCACGCCCAAATCGTGGGTGATAAATAAGATGCCGGCGTTCATGTTCTGCTTCAAGCGGTTCAATAATAGAAGGACTTGCTTTTGGATGGTCACGTCCAGCGCTGTGGTCGGCTCATCTGCGATGAGCAGCCTGGGGTTTAAGGACAAGGCCATCGCAATCATGACGCGCTGCCTTAAGCCGCCGGACAGTTGGAAGGGGTATTGCTCCAAACGCTTGTCCGGGTTGGACACGCCCACGCGGTTTAAATACTCAATGGCTGTAATCCTGGCCTGGGCGCGGCTCATCTTCAAATGAAGCATCAAGCCCTCCGTCATCTGGCGGCCAATGGTCAGCAGCGGGTTTAAGCAGGTCATCGGCTCTTGAAAAATCATGCCGATTTGACGGCCGCGTACTTGGTTCATGTCCTTGTCAGACAGGTTAGACAGTTCCATCCCGCCCAGTTTGACGCTGCCCTTCTTGATGCGGCCGTTTTCCGGCAGCAGTTTCATCAGGGAGAGCAGCATGACGCTCTTGCCGCAGCCGGACTCGCCGACCACGCAGAGCGTCTCATTTTCATACACGTCAAAGGACAGGCCGTGCAGCACGCTGAACTCCTGTTTATTCAGCCGGAAGGCTGTGTCCAGGTCCCGGACCTCCAGCACTTTGTTGGCTTGCATAGCTTGTCCTCCAAACACAAAATATCTATGCCTGCTGCCTGCCCAAGAAGACAGGCAGCAGGCGGAAAAATTAACTTAGTTTACGGGGGAGAATTCCTTGATGTAGAAGGAGCCGTCCGTGGTCAGGCCCACATCCTCAAAGTCCTGGCTGTTGTAGGCGTAGTTGTTTTCGCCGTTGAACAACGGGGCGACATAGGCTTCCTTGAGCAGGAGCACGTTGGCCGCTTCCAGGGCCGCGACGCGCTTTTCGGTGTCGGACGTGGTCTTGCTGTCCAGCACCAATTGGTCAAACTCCGCGTTGTTGATGCGGGAGCGGGTGGACGCCTTGGATTCCCAGTTGGGCTCCAGCAGCTCGGTGCCGTCGCGGGTCACGTTGCTCCAGGCGGCCAGGGTGATGTCAAAGCGGTCATCCAGTTTGCTTTCGGTCAGCCAGGCAGACCAGTCAATCATTTCCATCTTGACGTTGTTAAAACCCGCGGCCTTGAGGTTGGCCTGGATGAACTCGCCCATGGGGGTGTACACGGGGGAGGTGGGCACGAGGAAGTTAATTTCCGCATCCGCCCAGTTGTTGTCGGCGACCAGTTTCTTGGCGCCTTCCAGGTCAAAGGTGATGCAGCTGGCTTCAGCCGCCTCGGTGTAGCCTAGCACCTTAGGGCCGATGACGCTGTTGGCGGCAGTGCCGTGGCCTTCCAGGACGTAGGCGACATAGCTTTCCTTGTCAATCGCCTTGATGATGGCGGTGCGGAAGTCCAGGTTCTCCATCAGCGGGTTTTTGTAGGAGGTGGGGCGCAGGGCGACATAGTAAATCTGGGCGGAGTCGGCGCTGGCCTGGGTAACGCCCTGCATGGCCTGCACGCGGGCCAAGGACTCAACGGTGATGGCGGGCATGAAGTCCGCTTCTTTGGTTTCCATGCGCGCAAGCGCGGTTGATTCTTCCAGGATGATGGTAAAGGTGACGTCCTTAATCGCCGGCGCGCCGCCCCAGTAGGCGTCATAGCGGGTCAAGGTCACGCTGGAGCCGGAGACCGCGGACACAAACATGTAAGGGCCGGTGCCAACGGGGGCAATCATCAGGTCCTGCTTGGCCTGGGCGGTGGGGGAGACGATGGCGGAGTTGGTGTGCGCCAGTTTGGCCAGCAGCACGCCATCCTCGTACTTCAGGTTGATTTTGAGCGTGTACTCATCCACCACTTCCAGGCTGTCCATGGACGCGGCCAGGGAGGCGCGGGCGGAGCCGAAGTCAGGGTTCTTGATGAGTTCAAAGGTGTACTTGACCGCCTCGGCGTTAAAGGGCGTGCCGTCATGGAAGGTGATGCCCTGTTTCACCTTGATGGTCACGTGCTTGCCGTCCTCTGAGAACTCCGGGAAGCCATCGGCCAACAGCGGCTGAATCTGGCCTTCGCGGTCAAAGGTGTAGAGGGTCTCATAAATCTGGGTGTTGATGTAGGTGGAGGCGCGGTCGTTGGTGCGCAGGGGGTCCAGACCCGCGACGTTGGAGGTGATGACCACGTCAAAGGGCTTGCCCTCCGTGGCCTGGACGCTGGTAAACAGGCCCAAGAGGAGGGTCAGGGTCAGGACGGCGCAGAGCAGTTTCATCGTTTTTTTCATGGTGGTTCTCCTTTTTATCTGTTTGCGGCGCGGCCGCTGTGGGAGCGAATCAGTCCTTGAGGCTGGGGTCCAGGATATCGCGCAGTTTGTCGCCTAAAATGTTAAAGCAGATGACGGTCAGTATCACGCAAAGCCCGGGCAGTACAATGAGGGAGGGGCGCTGCCAGATGTTGTTTTTGCCGGTGGCGATGAGGCCGCCCCATTCAGGCGCCGGCGCCGGTACGCCCATGCCCAGGTAACTTAGCGTTGAAATGGAGATGAGGGAGGAGCCCATGCGCATGGTGGCGACCACGATGATGATGGGCAGGGTGTTTTGAAACACGTGGGAGAGCAGGATGCGCCGGTCTGTCGCGCCCAGGGAGCGGATGGCCATGATGTAATCCTCTTCCCGCACCTGCAAAACCCGGCTTCTGACCATGCGCGCAAAGGAGGGCACCGACCAGATGCTGATGGCCAGGGTGGCGTTGAAGGTGCTGGCGCCCAGCATGGCCACAATCAGCATCGCGAGCAGAATGCCCGGAAAGGTGAACAGCAGATCCATAAAGCGCATGATGACGTTGTCCAGTTTTTTGTAGTAGCCGGCCAGCATGCCAAACATCACACCAAACAGCAGGCCCATGAGGGTGGAGGTCAGCCCGACCAAGAGCGAGGTGCGCCCGCCGTAGAGCATGCGGGAGAGCATGTCCCGGCCCAGGTGGTCCGTGCCCAGGGGGTGGGCGGGCTTGTACTTCATCTGGTCCACCGGGTTGTCGCTCCACTGTGCCCAGAAACCGGGGGCTAAGCGGCTGGTGACATCGGTGTCCTCCGGCAGGTAGGGGGTCAAAAGGGGCGCCATGATGAGCACGGCCACCTCCACCACCAGGATGATGAAGCACAGGGTGGCCAGTTTGTTCTTCAGGAGCTTGCGCACCGAAGACCGCAGAAAGCCCACGCGGTAGGGGTTCATACTTGTCGTTGTCATTGGTAGGTAATCCTCGGGTCCACCACGCAGTACACCAGGTCCACAATCAGGTTGACCACGATGAAAAGCGCGGCGATGACCAGTACGGTGGACTGCACCACCGGGTAGTTGCGGGAATTGATGGCGCTGACTAAGTAGGTGCCCACGCCGTTGATGACAAAGACCTGCTCGGTCACAATCGCGCCGCCCAGCAGCGCGCCAAAGCTGGTGCCAAACTGGGTGAGCAAAGGAATCATCGCGTTCTTCAGCGCGTGCACAAACAGGATGGTGCCCTTGTGCAGCCCCTTTGAGCGCGCGGTTCTGATGTAGTCGGACTGCAAGACCTCCAGCATCGCGGAGCGGCCGATGCGCATAAAGGACGCGGTGGAGGCGGTGGACAGCGCGATGGCGGGCAAAATGACCTGGGTAAAGCCGGTGGGCGTCCAGAAGAACTCGGTCATGCCGCCGGAGGGCAGCCAGCCCAAGCGCACGGAGAAGACCAGCATCAGCATCACGCCCAGCCAGAAGTTGGGGATGGAAATGCCCACCAGGGAGGAGGTGGTCAGCAGGTTGTCAATGAAGGTGTCCCGTTTAATGGCGGTCAAAATGCCCAGCGGGATGCCGATTAAAATGGCCAGGATGATGGCGGCAACCGCCAGGTTGATGGTGTAGGGCAGCCGGACCGCGATTTCCTGGAGGATGGGCTGGCGGGTGATGTAGGAGGTGCCCAGGTTCAAGGTGAGCAGGTTTTTTAGGTACACGCCGTACTGAACCAAAAAGGGCTTGTCCAGGCCCAGGCTGGCCCGCACCACGGCAATGTCCTCCTCCGTCGCGGAAGGGCCGGCCACCATCTGTGCCGGGTCGCCTGGCGCGATGTAGAGGCTTAAAAAGACAATGAAGCTCATGCCCAAGAGGAGGAGCAGCATCAGCCCCAGGCGCTTTAGGATGTACTTGCCCATGATTCTTGTCCTCCTTTCCATGCGCATATCCATGCATATGGGGGAATGTCGTTTTCTGTCCGGCAAAAGGCGCTAAACCCTTGTGTCACGCCGGATTGAAATTTATTATTGACGCCAAGCCCTCCGCCGTCAAATGCAAAAAGATGAAAAAACATTCCAAAAACACGCATTCATGCACAAAAAGGCGGATATAAAACCGCTTGCGCCATTTGCCGGTTTTGGGTACAGGTTTTGTACAAGCGGGCGGGTTATGAAGGGCGGTTTTGTGGGTGAAGCGCGGGTGAATGCCGATTTGGGAAAGCGTATTTAAAGCGTTGTAGAACCAGAAAACGACAGAAGGTTTGCGCGTGTTTCACGGTTGTAAATCAAGGATTCTTGTTGACGCTTTGAAACAATGGGGGATGCCTTGGAAGGAGTTTCTTCTATATACAGTGTCAAGTTAATAGATGGATGACCGCCTGGTGCTCTGCCTTGAAGCGGCGCCTTGAAAACTCACTGCTGTTTGGTTGATGATAAATAGAACTTCTTCTATATATAGTTCTTCCTTGGGAAAGTCTTTCTAGGGGCGTTTGAAGCGGGGGAGAAGATGGAGCATGTTATGAAAGAAGAGGCATCCAAACAAAATCGCATCATCCGGGATACTTCTTGTTTTGTATCATGTCTTCTCCTTGCAACGTGTGTCACTGCACTCCCGATGCTCAGCTACATCAAGGATAAAAGCATTGTTTTAGGCCAAATACCTATAAAAAACACTTGCTTTCTGTTGACCTTCGCCACGTAAAAAACTTTTGGCTAGGCTTTTTTACACGAAGATGTCTTTCTTTCTACTAAAAATAAGGAAAAGCCAGCAAATTCCCGCTGATTTTTTGGCTGCTTCATCAGTTTTCTTTGGTCTTTCCGGGATGCCGTTTCCAACCAATTGCGTATATTCCAGAAAAATGACACGCCCGGGTGACGGGATAGAGGGTCAGGACAAAAAGGCCGGATTCATGATGCAAGAGCAAGGAATTGTTTTTCGACTTTACAAAAAAATGTCAAATTTAAGTGAAAAAATGCTTGCATTCTGATATGAACCTGCGTATAATGACAAGGCTGTCTGTTTTGGGATGAAGCGATAGGTTGCCGCCCCGGCCTTGGGCGGGTCATTATCACGGACCATGCCCGATAATCGGGCGACGGACTCACAAGGCCGGTAGCAGCCGGCAGCAGGAAACCCTGCAATGAGTACGACTTTAAAGGAGGAAATCTAATGGCCAGCCAGAAAATCCGCATCAAACTCAAGGCGTATGAGCATCACCTGATTGACAAATCAGCCGAGAGCATCGTCGAAACCGCCAAGCGCACAGGTGCCAGGGTCTCAGGCCCGGTTCCGCTCCCCACGGAGAAGGAAATCGTCACCATCCTGCGTGCCCCGCACAAGTACAAGGACAGCCGCGAGCAGTTCGAACGCAGGACTCACAAGCGCCTGATCGACATC
>CAZHPW010000069.1:0-12179 GCA_964534515.1 uncultured Christensenella sp. | reverse complement strand
GAAGACGACAATTTACGCCGCGTAATTCGTCCATTGTTTAGTCGGGGGAGCAATAATAAGCGTGCCAATTGAAGGCAACACAAAATTTGGAGGTAATTCTTAATGTTAGTGAATTTATTGATTTGGGTTCTGTTTGGTGCCGTGGCCGGTTGGATCGCTTCAAAAATTATGGGCGGCAGCAACACCCTGGGCGTCAACATCCTGCTGGGCATCGTCGGCGCGGTCGTCGGCGGCTTTGTTGCCGGCGCGCTGGGCATCAGCTATGACGCGGGCTTCAGCATCGGCTCCCTGCTGGTTGCCGTTGTCGGCGCCATCATCGTCATCCTGATTGTCAGGCTGCTGCGCAGGGCGTAAGACAAACAAGTAAGACCCAATAAGGAGTGCCGCAAGGCACTCCTTTTAAGTTCTTTCATGCAATCACTGTGAATAATGCGTCAAAAAAACGGCCTCCGCATTCGGAGACCGGTTGACTGGCGTTCCCGTCGGGATTCGAACCCAAGGCCTTTCGCTTAGGAGGCGAACGCTCTATCCTGCTGAGCTACGGGAACAAAGGCCGCAGGTTGTGCGGCTTGCGCATTGTAGCATATCTGGGCATCTTCACGCAAGAAAACCAGTACATTCAATCAGAAGGAAAAGCGGTTCCGCTGAACTTTGAAACCATCAACATTTTCCTGATAAAATCCCGTCAATCCCGCGGTTTGGTTGTCAGCCTCTTTGAAAGAAGGTATAATCTGAGCATGGAATTTCACCGAAAGGGGAGCAAAATCATGTCTGAAGACGAACGCCTGGATATTGTTGAAGGCACGGATGAGGATGGCAACCGCCTGCTGCTGACCGTTGAAAAATATTTTTTCTACAATGGCGAGGAATATGTCCTGCTCAGGGAATATGACGAGGACAAGCCCCAGAGCGAAAACGCGGAGAATCAAACGCTGTACATCATGCGCGTCGCCATCTCCAAGGATGAGGATGGGGAAGAGATTGAGGACTTTGAGCCGGTGGATGAGGAGCTGGCCGAGCGCCTGATTCCAGTTATCAAAGCCCGGTTCAATGACCCGCTACCCGGAGAAAACGGAGACTGATTGCAAGCCCAACTCAATGACACCCTGAAACAAAAAATCGCCCTGTTGCCGGACAGCCCCGGCTGCTACCTGATGAAGGAGCAGGGCGAGATTTTGTATGTCGGCAAAGCGATTAACCTAAACTCCCGCGTCCGCAGCTATTTTAACAACCAGCCCCACTCCGCCAAGGTGCAGGCGCTGGTGGACCGGATTGATGATTTTGACATCATCCTGGCCGCCACCAACCTGGAAGCCCTGGTGCTGGAGAGCAACCTCATCAAGCGCCACCGGCCCTATTACAACATCAAGCTCATGGACGACAAGCACTACCCCTACATCCGCTTGAGCGTCCAGGAGCCCTTCCCGCGCCTGACCGTTGCCCGCCGGGTTGAGAATGACGGCGCGCGCTATTTTGGCCCTTACTACGGCACCTCCGCCATCCGCCAGGTATCCGGTATTTTAAGGCGCAGTTTCCCCTTGCGCACCTGCACGCTCAAACTGCCGCCCAAAACGCCGCTGCGCCCCTGCATCAGTTATGAGATGGGCCAGTGCCTGGCGCCCTGCGCGGGCTATGTGACGGAGGAAGAATACGGCAAACTGGTCAATGAGGTCATCGCCTTTTTAAAAGGCCGCTACAAGCCCGTTGTGGACCGATTGGAAATTGAAATGGCCCAGGCCGCACGCGAGATGCAGTTTGAGCGCGCGGCCGAGCTGCGCGACAGTATCAAGGACATCAAGGGCTTGATGGAGCAGCAAAACGCGCTGCAGACCGCGGCGGTGGACCAGGATGTCATCGCCATCGCCCAGGATGGACTGGACGCCATGGCCCAGGTGCTGTTTATCCGCGGCGGTAAGATGCTGGAGGCTCAGTCCTTCTCCCTGCCCCGGGAGGGCAATGAGCCGCTGGATGAAATCATGGACAGCTTCATCACCCAATTTTATGAGGAGCGCTTGCCCGCACGCGAGGTCATCGTCCCGTCCCTGCCCGACGCCGTCACCACCGAAGCCTGGCTGCGCGAGAAAAAAGGCGCCGCCGTGACCGTCACCGTCCCCCTGCGCGGGGATAAGCTGCGCCTCATTGACAACGCCCTGCAAAACGCCAAAGACGCCCTGCAAAAGCGCAACGCCAGGCAGCAGGTCAAGGAGGAGCGGACCATCGGCGCTTCCCGGGAATTGGCTGAGGTCTTGGGCCTTGACGCCGTGCCCCGGCGCATTGAGGGCTTTGACATTTCCAACACCCAGGGCAGCCAGTCGGTTGCCAGCATGGTGGTTTTCATCAACGGCGAGCCGGCGAGGAAGGAATACCGCCACTTTAAAATCAAGACCGTGGAAGGCGCGAACGATTTTGCCAGCATGAATGAGGTGCTCATCAGGCGGCTGAAGCGCACCCAGGCGGAGGACAAGCCCTGGCCGCTGCCGGATTTGATTTTGGTGGACGGCGGCCCCCAGCAGCTGGCCTTTGCCTTAATGGCCAGGGACAGCCTGGGCATCACCGTGCCCATGTTTGGCCTGGCCAAGCGCATGGAAGAAATCTTCCTGCCGGGGGAGGATGAGCCGATTTTATTGGACCGGCATTCGCCCGCCCTCCACCTGATTCAGCGCGTGCGCGATGAGGCGCACCGCTTTGGCATCACCCACCACAGAAAGCTCCGCGGCAAGGCCTCCCTGCGCTCAAGGCTTGAAGAGGTACCTGGCATCGGCCCGGCCAGACGGCGCGCGCTGCTAACCGCCTTCCGCTCCATCAAGGGCATCCAGGAGGCGGAGGTGGAGGCGCTGGCGGCTGTTCCGGGCATGAGCCTGCCCGCGGCCAAGGCACTGTACGAAGCCCTGCACGCAAAAGAGACCCCCGATGCATGAAAGCGTATTTTCTATGCGTTTGATGTCTGAAGCCTTTGAAGGGAGGAAGGAATGCACCTGATTCGCCGGGTTTTAGCGCTGGCTTTGGCCTTGCTGCTCCTGCTCCCCCTGGCTTTGGCAGAGCCGATTTACGGGCAGGAAGCGCCGGTTTACCAGGCGCTGCTGGACCAGTTTGCTGTGGGCGGCGCTTATGCCGTGAACCTGCAGGCCGAGGTCAAGACCTGGCCGGACTTGAGCGAGCAAAGCCTGCTCACCTTACAGGATTGGCTAAAAAACGCGCAACTCAGCCTGTCCGCCCATCCAAACGCCGGGCAAAGCGCTTTGACGCTGACCCAAAAGGACACGTCCGTTTTATCGCTGTTTACAGAGCAGGGCGATATCAACCGCCTGAGCGTGTCCGGCGCCGATGGCGCGACAACGGTTTATGTATCAGAAATTGCCCTGCCCTGGCAGACGCTGCTGGGCGTCAATCCCATTTTGCCCCGGTTTTCCCTGGCGCTGGACGCGCTGAAGCGGTTTGCCGTAAAAGCCCTCCCCGTCCTGGTGCCTTATGAAAAGCCGGTTAAGACCACCATCACCATCAAGAACGTGGGAAAAGGCACAAGCCAACTGGTCTACACCCTCAAAAAGGCGGAAGCCCAGGAAGCCTGGGCGTCAGCCAAGCCCGAACTGCTACCCCTGATGGAACAGTTTGCGGACGCCCTGCTGCCGTCCCACGCGGAAGAATTTAAGGCTGCCCTCACCCAGTTGGACATGAACGGCGCCTTGACCCTCAAACGCTTTTTGGACGCAGAAGGCCGGGACCTGGGCCTGCAGCTGACCGGCACCATCCTGCTAAACGAGCAAAGCCGCAAGCTGACCCTGTTTTACGGCCTGTCCGACACCGGGCTCTACCTGAGCCTCAAACTGCCCGCCACCCGCGGCCGGGACACCTTGGAACTCCAGGTATCCCTGGCCACCAAGACTGACAGGGTAACCGGCGACTGGCGCTTGAAACAAGTGACCGGCAAGAACACCGCCACCTTAACAGGCGACCTGGACCTGAAAACGGCCCGGGGGCCTTCCGGCAGGGGCGTTACCGGCGAGGTCAGCGCCCTGTACAAGACTACCGGTGAGGTCAAAACCAGCCTGAGCTACACCCTCATCCCGGATTTGGTTTTTGTCGGTTCCAAGGTGGATGGCACCCTCGTTCTGAGCCGTAGAGACGGCAAAACCCTCACCCATGACCTGCTCCTGCGCCTTTCGGGCGACCAGTCGGGCAGCTTGCAAGCGCCTGCCGCCATGGCTGAGATTCATTTGGATGGCGCCGCTCAGGCCGAGATTGACCTGGCCGCCCTGCAGCTAAAGACCCGGCTTGTCTCCCAAATCAAGTCCTTCCTGCTGGCCCTGCCGCAGGAGACCCGCCTTTTAGTCCTGCATGACCTGGGGCGGGAGCAGAGGACTGAGGGTGAAAGCGTTGATATACCGCAAAACGATAACCTGTCCTTTACCGTAACCGAGGAAACAACCACCCCACCAACCAAGGAGGATACACCATGAGAAAACTGACTTCCCTGCTGCTTGCCCTCGTCCTTTTAATGACCACCGTTGGCGCGTTTGCCGCGGAGTACACGTTGGATGAGAAACTGTTCAAGCAGGTCAAGGACGGCTCCGGCTTTAAATTGGTCATCAAGACCGACAAAACCGGCGGCGCCTTTTCCGTCCTGGATGAGGCTACCAACGCCATGCTCAATTCCCTCCTGCCGGGCGCTGAAATCGGCCTGAACTATCTAAGCGGCGTTGGCACCCTGAAGGGCAAGGAAGACCTGCAGCTCACCCTGCAGAAAAACGGCCAGTCCCTTGGCGAGGCCCGCCTTCTCAAGGACGCGCAGTATGAGCAATTGACCTCCACCTTCTTTGGCGCCAACCGCTATGTGGACCTGCGTGACGGCGGCGTCCTCATGGCGCTGCTCACCGGCAATCAGCAGGCCTGGCCGCCCATTGAGGGCGTGCTATTGAAGCTCAACACCGCCGAATCCACCTGGCAGGGCGAGGTCAAGTCCAAACTGGACGAGTACAGCCTCAAGCTCTCCGTCTGGCTCCAGGGCTATACCAAGACCGAAACGGTCTCCACCGTGTCTGGCGCCTTGCAGACCAAGGTCAGCCTGTCCGTGCCCGCGCCCCAGCTCAAGGCGCAAATCAAACAGCTGATGATTGACGCCTACAACGATACCGCCCTCCTGGCCCTATTGGCCCGGGAAATGGACGCGCGCCAGGCCGCTGCCTACCTGCAGCCCGCCATGGCCACCAGTTTCTCCCAGGCTTTGGACCTTTTGCCCCTAAACGGCAATGTGGAGTCCGAGCGCGTGTTGGACACCCAGGGCAACATCCTCACCAACAAGCTGTCCCTGCCCATGGGCGGCGTGCGCGGCATCGACCGGATTGACTACACCTTTACCGCGGACGCGGCCGGCGGCGTCACCGATATCGTCATCACCAAAATGCCCCTGACCCCGCAGAAAACCAAGGGCAATGTCATCACCCTCAAGTATGAGGGCGGCGAGACCGCGGCCACCAAGGAAGTCAGCTATATGGGCACCATCTCCGTCCTGCCCGAGAACGCCGGTGACGCCTTCACCGTTGGGGAGCAACAGGGCGTTGTGACTGCCAAGGAATACGCCTTCAGCCTGCTCTTTACCCCGGGCGCTGAAGTGGTTGACCAGGCCGCGCAGACCTCCATCCGTGATTTTGACGTCTCCCTGCGCCTGACCCCGGCTGAGGATGAGGCCGCCACCCAGCTTGTCAGCCTCAAGCTGTCCTTAAACAGCCGCCTCAATTCCCGGTCCGCCACCTATTTCACCGGCAACCTGACCTGGACGGATGAAAAGACCCAGGCCCAGGTCAAGGGCGACATCTCCGGCAACACCGCCCCGCCCTGGAGCATTGAGGACATCAACCTGACGGGCGCCACCCGCGTTGACACCCTCACCGCCGCGCAAAAAGAGACCCTGTCCACCCAGATGAAGACCCTGCTCCAAAACGCCATGACGGCGATGATGACCAGGCTGGTCTTCTCAACCGCTGCGCCGTAAGGATGGACGGGGGAGGAGGATGCCGGAAACTTTCTTGAAAGAAAGTTTCCGGGCCTTCAAAGAACTTTAACCATCAAATGATTAATTCTCAAATGCCCTGTCGCAAGACGGGGCTTTTTTGGTGACGGCTTTCCCCGCTCGTGGTATAATGGTTTCTCAACTACAAGGAGGAACCCATGGCAAGTTTTGTGGACAGGGCGGTCATCCGCCTCAAGGCGGGCGACGGGGGGAACGGCTGCGTTTCCTTCCATCGCGAGAAATACGTATTAAACGGCGGCCCGGACGGCGGTGATGGCGGCAAGGGCGGGGACATCATCCTCGTGGCTGACCATAACATGCACACGCTAATGGACTTCCGTTATAAGACCAAGTACCAGGCGCAAAACGGGGAGCCCGGCTCCTCCACGCGCCGCAGCGGCAAGAGCGGTGAGGACCTTATCATCAAGGTGCCCGCCGGCACGGTCATCCGGGATAAGGAAACCGGCGCTGTGGTGGTGGACATGCTCGAAAGCGGTTTAACCCGCGTGCTGCTGCACGGCGGCCGTGGCGGGCATGGCAACGCGCGCTTCGCCACCCCCACCCGCCAGGCACCCTCCTTTGCCAAGCCCGGTATCAAGACGGTCTGGCATGAGTTTGTCATGGAGTTGCGCACCATCGCGGATGTCGGCTTGGTCGGCTTCCCCAACGCCGGCAAGAGCAGCCTTTTAGCGCGCATCACCGCCGCCCAGCCCAAGATTGCCAACTACCCCTTCACCACCCTCTCACCCAACCTGGGCATCGCCCGGCACAAGGGGGAGAGCTTTGCCATCGCGGACATCCCCGGCCTCATTGAAAA
This sequence comes from uncultured Christensenella sp., assembly GCA_964534515.1. Lineage (GTDB taxonomy): Bacteria > Bacillota > Clostridia > Christensenellales > Aristaeellaceae > UBA6115. The sequence goes on along the minus strand of CAZHPW010000069.1, from coordinate 5,355 downwards.
TGCGTCCGAAGGCGCGGGCCTGGGCTTTGCCTTCCTGCGCCATGTGGAGCGTACCCGCCTTCTCATCCACGTGGTGGATGCCTCCGGCCAGGAGGGCCGTGACCCCGTTTCCGACTTCAACGCCGTCAACGAGGAATTGCGCCGCTACAACAAGTTGGATGAGCGGCCCCAGATTGTTGTTGCCAACAAGATGGACCTGCCCGACAGTGCCCAGCACGTGGACAATCTGCGCGCGGCTGCCGGGGAGCGCCCCTTCTTTGCCGTCTCCGCCGCCAGCGGCGAGGGCCTGGATGACCTGCTGGACGCCGTTGTTCAGTTGCTCTCCACTCTGCCTGAGACCGCGCCGCTTGAAGAGGAAACCTTCTTTGAGGAGGAGCGCCTGCGCGGCTGGGAAGCCACGCAGGATGAGGACGGTGTCTTTGTTGTCACCGGCGGCTCCATGGACAACCTCATCGACGCGGTTAATTTTGACGACTATGAGTCCATGAACTGGTTCCACAAAACCCTCAAGGCCTCCGGCGTCATTGACAAGCTCCGTGAAATGGGCGCCCAGGAAGGGGACACCGTCAGGCTCGGCGAAGAAGGCATTGAGTTTGACTTTGTGGATTGAGGACGGGGACGAAGGGACGAGGGGACGGTCAGAAAACTTTTCTGAAGAAAAGTTTTCCGAACCTTTCAAAAGACTTTAATTGGGAAAATCATGGATGAATTGATTTTGGTGAAGCCCGGGCTGGAGCACAGAAAAGAGCTGGAAGCCTACAAGGTGGATACCCTGGCGATTGAGCCTGTGATTCTTCGCGATGGCGGCTGGGATGAGTGCGCCACCCTGGAGGAGTGGCTGGGCAGGCTGAAGGCGCGGGAACAGGAAGCAACCTGCCCGGGAAGCCATGTGCCGGCCAGCACGTACCTGTGTATCCGGCAGTCTGATCATCGCATGGTTGGCTTCATCGATATCCGCCACAGGCTCAATGATTACCTATTGAATTACGCCGGCCACATCGGTTACTCCATCCGCCCCATCGAGCGAGGCAAAGGCTACGCCGGGCAGCAACTGGAACTGGGGCTCAACAAATGCCGGGAGTTGGGTTTGAAGCGGGTGCTGCTCACCTGTGATGAAAGCAACATGCGCTCCCGGCGCACCATTGAAAATGCAGGCGGTGTGTATGAAGACAGCCGCAAGGAACCCGGGGAAGCCCAAGCCGTGCACCGCTACTGGATTGACATCGTTTAATAGAAAGAGGATATTATGGAACTCAACGGAAAACAACGCGCCTACCTGCGCTCCCTGGCCAATCCCCTGGAGACCACCCTGTATGTGGGCAAGGATGGCATTACCGCCAACACCCAGAAGGAAGCCTATGACCTGCTAAAGGCACGCGAATTGGTCAAGTGCGCCGTGCAGCAAAACTCCCCGCTGAGCGCGAGGGAGGCGTCTGAGGAACTGTGCGCCCTGACCGGCGCCAGCCCTGTTCAGACCATTGGCCGCCGCTTTACCATCTACCGCCGCAACGACAAGGAGCCCAAAATCCAACTGCCCTAAACCCAAGCCCCAACAAACAAAACGCGCGCCGCTTCGGCACGCGTTATTTTTTTCTATTAAAGTCTTTTTGGAAGGTCTGGAAACCTTTTTCCAATCCTTACCAACTCCAACAGGGCTATATTCCCATTCCTACCCCATTAAAGTCTTTTTGGAAGGTTCGGAAATCCTTTTTCTTCAGAAAAAGGTTTCTGACGTCCCCCTCTTCCCAATTCTTATCAACTCCAACAGGGTCATATTCCCATCCCTACCCCATTAAAGTCTTTTTGGAAGGTTCGGAAACACTTTTTCTTCAGAAAAAGGTTTCCGACGTCCCCCCGTCCTCTCGTCTCCCCGTCCCTCCGTCCCGTCGCCTATCTGGAAATCTGGTCCAGGCTCATGCCAAAGCCGGGCACAAACTCGCGGATGAAGTCCTGTACCTCGGGCAGGTCAATGGCGTGCAGGGTGGCCAGGATGCTGTCGCGGGCTTCCAGGAACTCGTTGTTGCCGGCCTTGGTCTCCTCCAGGCACTTGATGTAGCCGCAGATGCGGTCGGCGGCCTTAACCAGGCGCCAGTCCTCGGTGTTGGGGTCAGGCGCGATGAGGGGGTCATAGGCGGGCTGAAGGTCGCGGGGCAGCATCTGTTTGAGGCGCTGCACGGCCATGCGCTCCAGTTTGTGGTATTCGGACTTGATGTTGGGGTTGTTGTGTTTGACGGGCGTGGGCAGGTCGCCGGTGATGACCTCGGAAATATCGTGGAAGAGGGCCAGGGCCATGATGTGCTCGGCGTTGTAATTGCGGTTGTAGCGGGTGTTGCCGATGATGGCGATGGCGTGGGCAATCATGGCGGCTTGCATGGCGTGCTCCATGTCGTTTTCAGGGATGAGGTTGCGCATGAGCCCCCAGCGCCTGATGAGCTTCATGCGGGAGAGGTAGGCAAAAAAGTGAAAGTGCATGTTAATCTCCTTCGGTTACGGGAATGGACAAGAGGGTGGGCAGGGTTGCAATGCCGGGCAGAAAACGGTGGAGGAAGTGGTCGGTCCTGATTTCAAGGGAGGCGGTGTTGTTGCCGGGATGAAACCAGAGCCGCTCATATTGGGTGAGCTCCTCGTCAATGATGAGGCGCACCTGGTGGGTGTGGTCAAAGATGAGGTTGAGGGGGCTGACCGCGCCAGGCTCGGTCTGAAGCAGGCGGGTTAGGTGGGTAGCTGGCGCGAAACTGAGGCGGGAAACGCCCAGGAGCTTGCTGACCACGCGCGTTTGATAGGGCTTCCTGGGCGGCATGAGCAGCAGGTAAAACGCGGTCTGCTGGCGGTTGGTCAGGAAGACATTGCGCGGGACGGTTGTTGTCTCGGGGTTGAGCCCGGGGGTGTTGAGGCAGTCCTCAATGGTGTTCTTGGGCTCGTGCTCGTAAATGGCGTGGGGAATGCCCAAGTCCCTGATGAAGCTTAAGATATCAGCGCTTCTATCCATCGCTGTCCTTCTTTTTTTGTAGTTTGGATTCATAGCCCAGTTCGCCCGGCGTGTAATAGCTGGCGTCCTCAAAGCCCTCAGGCAGGTAGTTTTGCCGGACCCAGTGCCCGGGGAAATCATGGGGGTAGAGATAGCCCTCGCCGTTGCCCAGGCGGGAGGAGCCCATGTAGTGCGTGTCTCGAAGGTGAACCGGGACCTCGCCCAGTTGCCCGCGCTCGGCGTCGGCCATGGCAAGCCCCATGGCGGAGACCACGGAATTGGACTTGGGCGCCATGCAGATGTAGATGATGGCCTGGGTCATGGCCAGGCGCGCCTCGGGCAGGCCGACAAACTCCAGCGCATGCATGGCAGAGACGGCCTGAACCAGAGCGCTAGGGTCCGCGAGGCCGACGTCCTCACTGGCGTGGGCAATCATGCGCCGCACAATGAGCCGCGGGTCACAGCCGGCGTAGAGCAGGCGTGAGGCCCAGAGCAGGGCGGCGTCAGGGTCAGAGCCCCTGAGGCTCTTGCAAAAGGCGGAGAGCATGTCGTAGTAGAGGGTCTCATCCACGCGAATCATGGGCTTTTGGATGCTGTCCTCGGCAATCTGACGGGTTAAGTGGATGCCGTCCTTGCCGGTGGGCGTGGTGAGGGCGGCCAGCTCCAGGGCGTTAAGCGCGGTCCGGACGTCGCCGCCGGCCACTTGCACCCAGTGGGTGAGGGCGTCGGGCTCAGCGGTCACCTGCATCTGGCCCAGGCCGCGCTCGGTATCTGTCATCGCCTGGTGAAGCGCTTTTAGGACGTCCTCGTCCTTCAGTCTGAAAAATTGAAAGACCCGGCAGCGGCTTACGATGGCCGGGGTCATGGCAATCATGGGGTTTTCGGTGGTGGAGCCGATGAAGCGGATGGTGCCCTCCTCAATGGCGGGCAGGATGGAGTCGGACTGCGCCTTGCTCCAGCGGTGGCATTCGTCCAATAGCAGGTAGGTGTGCTGGCCGTACATCTGCTTGCGCTCGCGCGCGGCCTTGATGACTTCACGCACCTCATTGACCCCGCTGGTGACGGCGTTTAGGCGCTCAAACGCGCCTTTGGTGGTCTTTGAGATGACAAAGGCCAGGGTGGTCTTCCCGCAGCCGGGCGGGCCGTAAAAAATGCTGCTGGTGAGCTGGTCGGCCTCTATCGCCCGGCGCAGCAAACGCCCCTTGCCCACCAGGTGCTCCTGCCCCAGAAACTCATCCAGGTTCCGGGGCCGCATCCGGTCGGCCAGGGGGCGGGTGTCGTGTTGCATCAGGTCAAACAGGCTCATGTTGTTCCTTTACGTTGAAAAGACAGGTCTTGTTGTCTTGAGATTTCTTGACGGTGTACGCCAGGCCTTCCATGGCGCAGAGCAGGTGCAAAAGGGCGATGCCGGTGTCAATGCTGTCCTGCTTGTGTCCGGAGAAGCTTAAGGTATTGCCGGAAAAGCTCATTTTCCAGGGCTGGCGGTTTAAGGAGCTGGGCGCGCTGCGGACGGCCTCGGCCGCGCGGTAGGCCCAATAGGGCCAGGCGGTGGGGTCATCGTTTGAGAAAGCGGTCAGGATTTTGCGCTTGATGCGGCTGGCGCCGTCCTTATCTCTGGGCACGCCAAAGGGCATGACCGCCATGACCTTCTCATCCGCTTTCTTGTGTTCAACGGCGGTCATCTTGCGGTAGTTGCCGGTCATCCAGCAGCCCTGCAGACCCAGGGAGGCCATCTCCAGTTGAAGGGCTTCTCCGCACACACCGGTCTTGAGCGCGGCGTTTTCCAGGTCATTTTGCGCGTAGATGACAGCGTATTGCGTGAGGCCGGTAAAGCGGGGGAAGAGCGGCAGGGGCACAACCAGGTCCTGGGCGCCGTCCTTGAACAGCTCAATGCGGATGCCCTTCACGCCAATGCGCGCGGCGGTGTAATGGAGCGCTGAAAACTGCGCCAGGTCAGCAGGCGCCTCAAAATTGCGGCAGGAAAAACGCTTTGGCATGGCGCTCATCCAGCGCGTGAGTTGTGATGATGAAAAAAAGCCTTCAAAAAATTCGGCCAAGGGCGAACCTCCTTTAATCCTACCTCAAGTTTACCATAGCGCCCGGATGGATTCAATGAACGGCACCCCATCAGAACGCAAAACCGCCCCGGGTTCACCCGGAGCGGTATAGTAGGCCAGGCTTAACCGATTCTGGTTTTGCCGCCCATGTACATTTGCAGCGCCTTGGGGATGAGCACACTGCCGTCCTCCTGCAGGTTGTTCTCCAGGAAGGCGATGAGCATGCGGGGCGGGGCGACCACGGTGTTGTTTAAGGTATGGGGCAGGAAGCGGCGGCCGTCCTTGTCCTTGGCACGGATTTGAAGCCGCCTGGCCTGGGCGTCGCCCAGG
>CAZHPW010000068.1:0-12267 GCA_964534515.1 uncultured Christensenella sp. | reverse complement strand
CTGCATCGCCATCCAGGCCAACCAGAACGACCAGCACGGCGGGCAGAGCATCGTATCCTTCGATTACGGTATGGCGCCGGGGGTGAAGAAAACCTACAAAAAGCAGTTCCGCGACAACATCGCCCGTTTGCTGGACGCCCTGGTCGGGGTGGAGGACAGCGAGGACGCCGCCCGCCAGATTCTCAGCGAGCTGCAGGAAGAAACCGGCCTGGTGCCCGAAATGGCCGTCAATGACACCTTCCAGAAAGCGCTGAAGTCTAAACTTTCCGAGCATATGGACGAAGCCAGGGCAGAGCAACTGATGACGAAAGCCCGCAAGTTCTCCGACAAGGAAATCGTGCGCGCCACCTACCAGGCCATGGAAGCGCTGGTACATAACCTGAACACCATGAACAGCCGCGCCGGTGCCCAGGTGCCCTTCTCCTCCATCAACTACGGCACCGACACCTCCCCGGAAGGCCGCCTGGTCATGGAGCAGCTGCTCCTCGCCACCGAAGCCGGCCTGGGCCGCGGGGAGACGCCCATCTTCCCCATCCAAATCCTGCGCGTTAAAGAGGGCATCAACTACAACCCCGAAGACCCTAACTATGATATCTTCCGCCTGGCCATCCGCTGTTCGGCCAAGCGTCTCTTCCCCAACTTCTCCTTCCTGGACGCGCCCTACAACCTCAAGTATTACAAGCCCGGGCACCCGGAGACCGAGGTGGGCTACATGGGCTGCCGCACCCGCGTGATGGCCAACGCCTATGACGAGAACGAGGAGGTCGCCCCCCGCCGCGGCAACCTGTCCTTTACCTCCATCAACCTCCCGCGCATCGCCATTGAGGCCAAGGGCGACATCCCCTGGTTTTATGAGGAGCTGGAGCGCAAAATGGACCTGGTCTTTGACCAGTTGAACGAGCGCTTTGAAATCATCGCGCGCAAAAAGGTCTACAACTTCCCCTTCTTAATGGGCCAGCATGTCTGGAAGGACAGCGAAAAGCTCAAGTGGGATGACGAGGTGCGCGAGGTCTTAAAGCACGGCACCCTCACCATGGGCTTCATCGGCCTGGCCGAGACCCTGGTCGCCCTGCGCGGCAAGCACCACGGCGAGAGCGAGGAGAGCCAGAACCTGGGTCTTGAAATCGTGGGCTTCATGCGCGCGTACCTGGACCGCAAGTCCAAGGAGCACCGCCTCAACTACACCCTGATTGCCACCCCCGCTGAGGGCCTGTCCGGCCGCTTTGTGCGCCTGGACCGCAAGAAGTTTGGCAGCCTGCCCGGCATCACTGACCGCGAGTACTACACCAACTCCTTCCACATTCCCGTGCACTTCCCCATCAGCGCGTTCCAGAAAATCAGCCTGGAAGCGCCCTACCCCGCGCTGACCAACGCCGGGCACATCACCTATGTGGAGATGGACGGCGACCCGCTCAAGAACCTGGACGCGTTTGAGAAAATTGTGCGCCACATGCACGACACCGGCGTGGGCTACGGCTCCATCAACCACCCCATCGACCGCGACCCGGTCTGCGGCTACAACGGCATTATCGGCGACGCCTGCCCCCAGTGCGGCCGCAACGAGGAAGAGCACAAGTTTGAGCGCATCAGGCGCATCACCGGCTACCTGGTGGGCACCACCGACCGCTTCAACAACGCCAAGCAGGCAGAGGAGCACGAGCGCGTCAAGCACGGCGTGACTGAATAAGAACAGGGACGATCAACGGGGGGAACCGCTTTTGAAAAAGCGGTTCCCCCCGAACCCCCTTCCCAAAAACTTTATCTTTTACATGAATTATTAAAGTTCTTAGAGGGTCTGGGGGCATTCTTTCAAGAATGCCCCCGCTCGTTTCCTCTCTACTCGTTTCCTCTCCCTTCGTCCCCACCCCCGAAAGGAGCAAGCAAAATGATTTTCCGCGTCAATGGCATCATGAACGACAGCATTGTGGACGGCCCCGGGCTGCGCCTGGCGGTGTTTGTCCAGGGCTGCAGCCATGGCTGCGCCGGCTGCCACAACCCGGAGACGCATGACATAATTGGCGGGCGGGAGATGGACACGGATACGGTCAAGGAAATGCTGAAGAACAACCCACTCCTGGACGGGTTGACCCTGTCCGGCGGCGAGCCCTTTGAGCAGGCGGATGCCTGCCTTGTAATGGCGAAGGATGCCAAGGCCAGGGGATTGAATGTATGGATTTACTCGGGCTATGTGTACGAGGCGCTCAAAAGAAAGGATGACGGGGCCGTGCAAGGCTTGCTGGACACCTGTGACGTGCTGGTGGACGGGCCTTTTGTATTGGGCCAGCGCTCCCTGGACCTGGATTTCAGGGGCAGCAAGAACCAGCGCCTGGTGGACTTGAAGAAGAGCCGGGAAGCGGGTGAAGTCCGCTTGTGGGAGCGCCCCAAGTGGTAGAATCCCTTTGAGGTGAGAAATGAGAGATTCAAAGCCTTACACCGCCTATAACGCGGAGGCAATTGATGCTTGGGTTCGGGACGGTTGGGAGTGGGGGATACCGCTCTCCCATGAGGATTATTTGAAAGCGAAAGCGGGCGAACTGAAGGTTCTCCTGACGCCGACAGTGCAGGTGCCCAAAGCCTGGTTTGGCAATCTTTCTGGCAAGCGGGTTCTGGGCCTGGCCAGCGGCGGCGGCCAGCAGATGCCGGTCTTCGCGGCGCATGGGGCCATTTGTACCGTGATGGATTTGTCAGACGCTCAATTGGCCTCAGAAGCGCTGGTGGCCAAGCGCGAAGGCTATGAGATTGAGATTGTGAAGGCAGACATGACCTGCCGTTTTCCTTTCCCGGATGCGCAGTTTGACCTCATCTTCCACCCGGTGTCCAACTGCTATGTTAGGGAGGTGCAGCCCATTTGGGAGGAATGCTTCCGTGTTTTAAAGCCGGGCGGCACCCTCTTGTCCGGGCTGGACAACGGCATGAATTTCTTGTTTGATGAGGACAGCCTGGAAATCAGGCACAAGCTGCCCTATGACGCGCTGGCTGAAAAGGACTGGGAGGACAAGGTCAAAGCGAATAATGACAGCCTGCAGTTCTCCCACACCATCATGGAGCAGGTGGGCGGGCAGTTGAAGGCGGGCTTCCGCCTGATGGATATTTATGAGGATACCAACGGCAGCGGCCTGCTGCACGACTACGGTGTTCCCTGCTTTTACGCGACTTGGGCTCAAAAGCCCATGGAAGGAGAAAGAAAATGAGTGAGACCAACATCAGCCTGCGCTTTGAGCGTGAGTTCGCCGGCGAATTGACCGCGGACAAGGGCCATGCCCACATCGGGAAGGGGAGCGAAAACAGCTTAAAGCCCTACGACATGATGCTGGGCGCTCTGGGCAGCTGCTATTACCACACCTTTGTTGAGATTGCCGACAAGATGCGTTTGGAGTATGAGGGAGCTGACATTACCATCCACGGTGTGAAGCGCGAGGAAGTGCCTACCACGCTCAAGTCTGTGGACATGGCGTTTGTTATCCATGGCGCGAAGGAAAAGAAGGGCTTTAAGCGCGCGGCGGATCTGGCTGCCAAGTACTGCTCCGTGCATGAGACCATCTCCAAGGTAGCCGACATCCGGATTGACTTGCGGTTTGACTGACAACGGGCATTTAAAAACCGGCCGCGTCCTTTGATGCGGCCGGTTTTTGTCTTTGCTTATTGCGCGGGCTTTGCTTTCTCCTGCGCCAGGCAGAGCAGCACGGGGCCTAAGGTATTGCCCAGGATGGCGGCCAACATAAAAGGCAGCACACGGATGTCAAACACCCCGGTCTGGCTGAAGGCGGCGCTGAAATAAAAGGCGTCCGCGATGCTGTTTTCAAAGCCGGACACCACAAAGGCCGTTACCGCGAGCAGAGTGCCCACGGGCTTTGAGGTCTCCATCTTCTGCCAGCTCTGGCTGCCGGTGTAAATAATCATGCCGCAGAAAGTGCCCCGCGCCAGGGTGGACAAAAAGGTCTGGGTGAGGCGAGCCTCCTGCAGCAATGGGGCGGAGGATTGGACGGCCTGGCCGTAAACCAGCCCGCAGAGGACAGCGCCCAGCAGGTTGCCCAGCAGCAAGCCGGGCAGCAGGTTGAGTTTTCGGGGTTTGTGGCAGATGGCGCCAGCGCAGCGGCCGATGTACAGGGGCAGCCCGAGGGCCAGGGCCGCGAACATGCCGATGGAGAACAAGAGTGCGCCAACCTCCCGGTTTTCCGCGCCCAGAAAGGCCGCGCCGCCCAGTCCCGTCATCACACCCGCCATCACGGTGCCATAAAATGAATGCATGAAGCCTCCTGATGTTCTGTTTTTTCTCAGTATAACACAGGCGTTTTGATTGGCAAGCCTTCCTGTTTTTGATTGTCTTTTTGAGGTTTGACGCTTGACGAAAGCGGCTTTTGGGGCATAGCATAATGAAAACCCCCTTTGGAGGACTATTGATGAAAGAACGACAGCCCAGTTTGTGGGTCCTGTTTTTATCGGTGCTTAAAATCAGCGCCTTTACCTTTGGGGGCGGCTATGTCATTGTGCCCCTAATGCGCAAGCGCTTTGCAGAGGAATTGGGCTGGGTCAACAACGAGGAAATGCTGGATTTGATTGCCATCGCGCAGTCCGCCCCCGGGCCCATCGCGGTCAATTCCGCCATCATGCTGGGGTACAGGCTCTTTTCCGTCAAAGGCGCGCTGGTAGCGGCCTTGGGCACTTCCCTGCCGCCTTTGGTGGTGCTGACTATCATCTCCGGCTTTTATGAGGCGTTTAAAAGCAACCAGGTCATCGCGGCCCTGCTGGAGGGCATGCGCGCGGGCGTCACGGCGGTCATCGCCGACGTGGTCTGGACCATGGCTTCCAATATCGTAAAAAAGAAAGAACCCATGCCCATGGTGGTCATGGTGGCCGCCTTCCTGGCGGTCTATGTGCTTAAAATCAATATCGTGATTGTGCTTGTGGCCTGTGGCCTCATCGGCTTCTTGTACGGGACGCTGGTGCCGGGGAGGACAAAGGCATGATGCTGACCTTGTATTGGGCATTTTTCCAGGTCGGCTTGTTTGCCTTTGGCGGCGGGCTGGCGGCACTGCCGCTCATCCGGGACCAGGTGGTGGTCAGCCATACATGGCTGGACATGGCCACATTTACCGACCTGGTCACCATCGCCGAGATGACGCCAGGCCCCATCGCGCTCAACGCCGCCACCTTTGTAGGCACCCGGGTGGGGGGCATCATCGGCGCTGTCGTGGCGACCGCGGGGGTCATCACACCCAGTTTGCTGATTGTGCTGGTATTGGCCCGGATTTATCAAAAGTGGAAGGACAAGGCGGCCTTTCAGGGCGTGCTCTCCGGCCTTCGGCCCGCGGCGGTCGCCCTCATAGCTTCAGCCGGTTTGTCCATTGCCGTCTTGGCCTTCTTTGGAAGCGGGGCTGTGAGTTTGTCAAACATAGACCTCATCGCGCTGTTGACCTTTGCGCTGGCGCTCTTTGTATTGCGCAAGTGGAAACTCAGCCCCATCCTGGTGATGCTGCTCACCGGGGTTGTGGGGGCGGGGCTTCGATATTTGCTCAAATAAAAAAGCGGCACATCATGCCGCTTGGGAATTGCTCTCTTAGTAGCCGGAGTCGGTGGGGACGGCTTCGTCCTGGTAGGCCTTCAAGGCAGAAGACGCGCCGATGCGGGCACAGCCCTGTGCGATGTAGCCTTCAATCGCCTCACGAGTGCGGATGCCGCCGGACGCCTTCATGCGGATGCCATCGCCAATGTGCTGCTTGAACAGCTCAATGTCCTGGGGGGTGGCGCCACCGGTGCCAAAGCCGGTGGAGGTTTTGATGAAGTCCGCGCCGCCGTCGGTGACACACTTGCACAGCGCGATTTTCTCTTCCTCGTTCAGGTAGCAGGTTTCCACGATGACTTTGAGGATTTTGCCGGCGCAAGCGGCCTTCACCGCGCGGATTTCCTCGGTGATGCGGTCAAAATCGCCGGCCTTGGCGTCGCCCACGTGGATGACCATATCAATCTCGTCGGCGCCTTCCTTCACGGCTTCCTGGGTTTCAAAGACCTTCACGCGCGTGGTGGAATAGCCAAGCGGGAAGCCGATGACGGTGCACACGTTGAGGCGGTTGCCAAAGGCATCCTTGGCGCGCTTGACAAAGCGCGGGGGAATGCAGGCGGAGGCCATGCCGTTGTCCACCGCTTCCCGGCACACCTTTTCAACATCCTTCCAGGTGGCGTCGGGCTTTAGTAATGTATGGTCGATGTGTGAAAACACAGTGTTCTTATCCATGGTTAATCTCCTTCTGAAGCGATAGCTTCGGCGCAATGATAGCAGATTCCGGTAACGTTTTCAAGTCTGAAGGGGCTTTACAATGGGTATACAATTGATACAAGAAAGATTGAAAGAAGGGAGAGGGTTCTCATGGATTTCCTCTTTGATAACAACCGCTTCTATATGGGTGAGGAGCAAAAGCCCCTGGCCGAAATCAATTTTGAACGGGTGGGGGACAAACTGCTGGTAGTGGACCACACCTTCACCGACCCCAGCCTGCGTGGCCAGGGCATTGCCCGCAAACTGGTTGAGCAGGTCGCGGCCTACGCCCGGAAAGACGGCTACAAGGTTAAGGCCACCTGTTCCTACGCCAAAAAAGTGCTCAGCGACCCTGAGTACGCCGACATCTACACCGAATAATTTATTTCCGATCCGCCCCTGTGGGGCGGTCAGATATATTGCTAAGGAGGCGCCTTATGAAGACCAACATCACCGCCAAAGGAATGGTTATCACCCCGGGCATCACCAACCGCATTCTCAAGAAGACGCAGACCATGGAAAAATACCTGCGCCAGGACACGGAGATGTTCGTGCGCCTGCGCAAGGAAAAAAACCAGCGCATTGTTGAGATTACCGTGCCCTTCAACGGGGTTACCCTGCGCTCTGAGGCCAGCAGTGAGGACAACCTCTACATGTCCATTGACAAATCCCTGGCCAAACTGGAGAAGCAGATTCTGCGTCACCGTACCAAACTGGACAAACGCCTGCGTGATGAACTGCCCCAGGACTTCACCCCCGAGTTCATCGAGGACCTCTCCGAGGCCGAGCAGCAGGACCGCGAGGTGGTGCCCAGCAAGACCTACACCGTGCGCCCCATGAGCCAGGAAGACGCCATTCTTCAGATGGAGCTGTTGGGACACAGTTTCTTTGTCTACATTGATGTGGATTCCGACCAGACCCATGTACTGTACCTGAGGAAGGACGGCAACCTGGGCGTTCTGATTCCGGAAGCCTGAAAATAAAAGGGCAAACCTGCCCAATGAACAGCCGGGCCGCGAACGCGGCCCGGCCTCTTTATTATGAGTGGTTCTGTGTCAGCCATTCCCTGGCTTTTTCCAGTAGAAGGGCCTTGTCGTTTGGCAAGTCGCCCAAGAGCGTCATGGTGAGTAGCCGGTTGAGCGCCTGCCCCAGGTGCTCTTTGGGCAGGTAACCCAGGTTCATCAGGTCTTTGCCGGTGACAGACAAACCGCGCAGGCTGAAATCCCGGCCTTCCTGCTGGTACGAAAGCAAGGCTTTCTCCAGCTGGCAAAATTCTTCCGCTTCGTTTGAATTATCAGCCATAGCGTGCCTGAGTAACAACAACTTTTGGACAGTGGCATAACCCAGATTGGAGATAAGCTGCTTGAGCGTGTGCTCATTGACAGGTTGGTGGACATGGTTTAACAGCAGCACGGTTTCCTCCCGCAGCGCTTTGGACTGCTTGAGGCGGTTCATGGCGTTCTCCGCCTTGAGGGGACCTGCGTTTATAAATAAGGCCGCCCAGCGCAGGGCGGGGTCCGGCTTCAATGCCATGAGGAGGGGCAAAGCGCCCTGCCAATTGCTGTCCATCAGTTCCGGCAGCGCCGTTTCCACCAATTCCGGGTATTTTTGAAGGGCTTCCGCTGCATGCGCCCCTGTCAAAGCCAGGTTCATCTCCCTGGCAATCCGCTCCACCGACACCAGGGCCAGCCGGTCTTTCAAGTCCATCATGGCTTTGAGGGTTTCGCCCTCAATGTCAAAGCCCAGCTGGCAGGCAAAACGCAGCCCGCGCACGATGCGCAGCGCGTCCTCCCGCATGCGCTTTTGCGGTTCGCCCACCGCGCGCAGCAGGCGGTTCATTAAGTCCTCCCACCCCAAAAAAGGGTCAAACAGGCCGCTTTGTGGGTGATAGGCCATGGCGTTCACGGTAAAATCCCGCCGGGCCAGGTCCTCCTTCAAACTGCGCACAAAGGTCACCTCATCCGGGTGGCGCGCGTCTGAATAGGTGCCGTCTGTGCGGTAGGTGGTGATTTCAAGGGGGTGCTTGTCAATCAGCACGGTCAAGGTGCCGTGTCTTATGCCGGTATCAATGGTGAAAAAGCCAGAAAAAGCCTCACGGGTCTGCTCCGGCAGGGCGCTGGTGGCCAGGTCAAAATCCCCCGCCGGGCGGCTTAAGAGGCTGTCGCGGACGCAGCCGCCCACCACAAAGGCCTCATGGCCTTTGCGCTCCAAATGCGTGATTGCTGTGAGGACAAAATCCGGCAGGTGCAAATCTCTTTCTCCCATCGCCCAAAATCCCTTGCGTCCATTGTAGAAGGGGCGCATTTGCTTGTCAATGAAGGCACTAAGTGCTACAATTCCATGAATGAATGACGCTGGAAAAACCTTGGAAATTCTGACCCTGGCGCGGGAAAAACTGGCTGAAGTCACGCCGCTTTCGCGGGATTGCGGCGCGCTGTGCGAGGCTGCCTGCTGCAGCCCGGATGAGGACGGCCTGGGCGGCATGCTGCTCTACCCGATGGAGGAGGCCTTTTACCGCGATTTGCCCGAGGGCTTTGTGATTGCGGATGACCGGGCGCTTCACGGCTCCAGACTGCTCACATGTGAAGGGTTTTGCGAGCGGGGGGACAGGCCGCTGGCCTGCCGGATTTTTCCCCTGATGTTTGTTGAGAAAAACGGCCAACTGGATGTCTCCCTGGACCCGCGCGCCTGGCCGGTCTGCCCCCTGATGCCATCCGGCATGGAGGGTTTGAAACCAGCGTTTGTGAACGCCGCGCGGGAGGCGGCCGCCCTTCTTGGGCAGGATGAGGCTTTAAGGGCTTGGGTTGTGCACCAGGCTGACTGGGTCAAACAATTAACCCGGCCATTATGGGATTAAGGAGAGCAAGATGATCTGGAACCGTGCCGAGTGCTTCCGGGAAATCAACGATTCTCAGCAGGAAGGCGGCCTGCTGATTTGTGGTGATGCCCTGAAAGCCGACTTGAGCGCGTTCATGGGCCAGGTGCAGGCCATTTACTTAGACCCACCCGCCACCGGCGGCACAGCCCAGCTGCACCGGCAGCGCGTGGGCGAAGCCGGCTGGCTTTTAAGCCGTCAATCGGTCTCCCTGCCTGCCTATTCTGATTACAAGCGCCCGGATGACCCGGAATATCTGGAGTATTTACGGGCGCTGCTAAACCTGTCCCACAGTTTGCTCACCCCGGAGGGCTCTATCTTTGTTCACCTCCAGGTCAATGACTTGGCGCGCGCCCGCATCATGATGGATGAGATTTTCGGCGCGGACAATTTCCGCAACCAGATTATCTGGGGCTTCCAGACCGGCGGGCGCAGCAAGCGCTTCTTTAGCCGCAAGCACGAGGTCATCCTCTTTTACGCCAAGTCGGACGCCCACTTTTTTGACATCACCCAGGTGCCCCTGGCCCGCAAGGAAACGCGCAGCAACCACTTAAAGCGCCATGTGGATGAGAAGGGGCGCACCTACCGCAGCATCATCTCCGGCGGCAAGGAATACATCTATTATGACGATGAGCCGGTCTACCCGGATGATGTGTGGAGCGATGTCAGCCTCATGCAGCAAAAGGACCCCCAGCGCACAGGCTACCCCACTCAAAAGCCCCAGTCGCTATTGGACCGCATGCTGCTGTGCACCACCCGGCCGGGCGATTTGGTGGCCGATTTGACCTATGGCTCGGGCACAGCCCTGATGAGCGCGGCGCTTAACAACCGCCGCTTCCTGGGTGTGGACAAAAGCCCCCTGGCCTTTTCCGTCAGCCGCAAGCGCCTCTCGGCCTACCGCTTGGTCTGCCAGGCGCCCTTTGAGCCGGTGAACGCGCTGGTGGACGCGTCCTGCCTGCCCGGCATCGGGTATTACACCGTCAGCCTCAACGCCTATACGACGGATGAGGAGGATTATATGGGCCTTGCCAAGACGCCCAAGGACTTGCCTTTGACCGGCCTGGACACGGTGGACCAGTGGCACGCCGGCCTCATCAACAAGGGCGTCTTTGTGTCCTACGCCTCCTCCCTGCGCGGCAAATTAACACCCGCCCTGGCCCAGTCCCTGGAGGTGCCCCTGCTTCGGGGCACGGTGGCCATCCTCATCATCGATGTGCTGGGCCGCCGCTCCCTTTGGACAGCCGCGCCCCAGGTTTAGGGCGCAGACCGCTTGATTTCCGCCTTTTCTTGGCGGAGAAACCCAAAAAAGTGGGGATGCCGGCATCAAACAGGGATTATTTTTAAGAAAATGTGGTATTTATTACCAATCTGTGATATAGTATTGAAAATTGAATGCACATTTGTAACAGAACTGCGCTCAATTTTAGTATTTTGTCAAGATGAGGAGAGTTCCGATGGCTTCTGTTGAGGATATCGGCATTGACCTGGGTTCGTCCAATGTGATTATCGCCGAGCGAGGCAAGGGGGTCATTACCAATGAGCCCGCTGTGCTGGCGGTCAACCATGAGACACGCAACATCATCTCCATTGGCCTTGAAGCCTACCAGATGATTGGCCGGGAACCCAACGGCATCACGGTGGTGCGCCCGCTTCAAAAGGGCACCATTCAAGATTTTGACATGCTGTCCATCATGCTCAACTATTTTGTCATGCGCGCGGTGGGCAAGCATCTGTTCAACCGTCCCCGCGCTTTGATGAGCGTGTCCGCCACCTCCAATGAGATTGAGAAACGCCAGCTGATTCTGGGCATGCTGGAAGCGGGCGCCCGCCGTACGCAGATTATTGAGCGCCCCTTAGCGGCAGCCCTTGGCGCCGGCGTTCTCATTAACGACGTCAATGGCCGCATGGTGGTGGACATCGGCGGCGCGACGACCGACATCGCTGTCATCTCCGGCGGCGAAATCATGGCGCGCAGCATCTTAAACACCGCGGGCGACGCTTTTACCGACGCCCTCATCCGCTACATCCGCCTAAAGCACAACCTGCTGATTGGCTGGCGCACGGCAGAGGACTTGAAGAGCGCCATTGGCACCGCCGACATCCTGGAGCAAAACGCCTTAAGCCTGCCGGCCGCTGGGCGCAACCTGGTCTCTGGCCTGCCCCGCCAGGCGGATATCACCGGCATGGAGTGCGCGGAGGCCGCGGAAGAGCCGCTACACGCCCTCATTGAAGGCCTGCACAGCGTCATTGAGCGCATCCCGGCCGAATTGGCCAACGACGTCTTTGAAGACGGTATTCTTTTGACCGGCGGCGGCGCGCAGATGCGCGGCCTGCGCGAGGTCATTGAGCGTGAGATGCAAATCCCGGTCTATGTGGCCGACCACCCCCAGGAGTGCATCGCCCTGGGCTGCGCCCGCGTGCTGGAGCGGCCCGGTGACTACGCCCGCGTGCTGGGCGACACCAGGCGCAGCCGCTAACCTTTTTGTACGATAAAACCTCCGTCCTTTGGGCGGAGGTTTTTTATGATTATCTAATAGTGTGATGCGTTTAAGAATCCTTGTGCCGGGTGGCCTTTTCCATGGGCAGCCCGGTGTTGTAGTCCAATTGCCTGTATTCGCCGGGCTCGTTTTCCCGCTGGCGGGTGTAGCCGTCCACATGCCAGGAGGGGGTCTTGTCCTTGCGCCAGGGGCGGCACTGCCACTGATAGCCGCGGAAGGGGTCGCGCGTGGTGTTCATCCAGTCCAGCAGCTGCTCATGCAGCTCGTCCCGCTTCACCGCGTAGTCATTGTCAGAAATGAGGTTCTTTAGGTTGTGCGGGTCTTTCTTGATGTCATACAGCTCATCGCTGTCCAGGAGGTGGACGGCCAGTTTGTAGTCGTCGGTGATGATGGCGCGCATGGGCTGGAAGCCGCCAAAGCCGTCGTGGTCAATCTCATACCGGCCAAACTCCACAAAAACCGGCCGGTTGGTAGGCAGGGCAGGGTTCATGAGTACTGGCATCAGGCTCTCTCCCTCCAGCATCACGGGCTTAAGGCCCGCCATGTAGTCCAACACCGTCGCCGGCAGGTCAATGTGGGAGACAACATGGAGTTATGACTTTGTGGAAGACCGAACCATGGACGGCAGGAAGCTGAGGTTC
>CAZHPW010000067.1:0-12608 GCA_964534515.1 uncultured Christensenella sp. | reverse complement strand
GCGCGGCGCTGGAGGCCATCGCCTTTCAATCCAACGACCTGCTGTCCCTGATGGCCCAGGCCGCCGGCAGCCCGCCCAAAGCGCTGCGGGTGGACGGCGGCGCCACGGCCAACAGCCTGCTGATGCAGCTGCAGGCGGACATCTCGGGCATTCAGGTATTGCGCCCCCAGGTGCGCGAAACCACCGCGATGGGTGTTGCGCTGCTGGCCGGGCTTGGCATCGGCTTGTTTAGAAGCCCGGCGGAGGCAGCCGGGCAATGGCAATTGGAGCAGGCCTTTGAACCCGCCTGGGAGGAAGCACAGCGGCTTCGCCGCTTGAAGGACTGGGCGCGCGCCGTGCGCACCGCCCTTTATGAAGCCGGGCTGCGCCAGGAGGAAGGCTGATGTTTTTGGCGGATGCCTGGACGGATTTTGAGGTGCTGGACACCGGCGACGGCATGAAGCTGGAGCGCTGGGGCCAGGTGGTGCTGGCGCGGCCGGACCCGCAGGTGATCTGGCCCAAGGCAGAGCCCAGGGCCTGGGAGACTGCTGACGGTGTCTACACGCGCTCGGGCGAGGGCGGGGGCAGCTGGGCCTTTCGCCGCGCGCTGCCGGAGCGCTGGCAGATCGCCTACCGCGACCTGCGTTTTTATGTGCGCCCGACCGGCTTTAAGCACACCGGGCTCTTCCCCGAGCAGGCCGCCAACTGGGACTGGATGGCAGGCCTGGTGAAAGCCCGTCCCGGCGCCCAGGTGCTCAACCTCTTCGCCTATACCGGGGGTGCTACGGTGGCCCTTATGATGGCCGGCGCCCAGGTCACCCATGTGGACGCCGCGCGCGGCATGGTGCTCTGGGCCAAGGAAAACCGCCAGCTCACCGGCGCGCCGGAGAACCTGTGCCGCTTTATCATCGAGGACGCCAAGGCCTTTGTGCAGCGCGAGCTGCGCCGGGGCAACCGCTATGACGGCATTTTAATGGACCCGCCCAGCTATGGCCGCGGGCCTTCCGGTGAAATCTGGAAGCTGGAGGATGAGCTGTTCGCGCTGGCTTCCCTCTGCGCGGGCCTGCTGAGCGATGACCCGCTGTTCTTCCTCATCAACGGCTATACCACGGGCTTTCAGCCCACGGTGCTGCACAACATCCTTCTGCAGGCGGTTTCCCCCCTGCATGAGGGCCACATCTCAAGCCAGGAACTCTGCCTGCCGGTTGCCTCCGGCGGTTTACTGCCCGCGGGCGCCAGCGGAAGATGGCAAGCCAAAGGAGCCAAACTGTGAGTGATATCAGCAATCTCATCCTCTATGAGGACAACCACCTCTTGGTCGCGCTCAAGCCGCCCCGGATGCTGACCCAGGGGGACAGCACGGGGGACCTTGACCTTCTGAGCCTGCTCAAGGAATACATCAGGGTCAAATACGAAAAGCCCGGTGAGGCCTATTTGGGCCTGGTGCACCGCATGGACCGCCCGGTTGGCGGCCTCCTGGTGTTTGCCAGAACCAGCAAGGCCGCGGCCCGCTTGTCTGAGCAAATCAAGGACAACACCTTGCGCCGTGAGTACATTGCCGTGTGCGAAGGCCGCGCGCCGTCCAATTTCCAGTTGACCGATTACTTGGTCAAAGACGAGGAAACCAACACCGTGCGCGTCCTGCCCCCGCACCTAAAGCGCCAGGGCAAGGAAGCCATCCTCTTTGGCCAAACGGTTACCGACAACGAGGAAACCAGCCTGGTCGCCATCCGGCTTCAGACCGGGCGCGCCCACCAAATCCGGGCGCAGCTTGCGCACTTTGGCCACCCGCTTTTGGGCGACGCCCGCTACAACACAGAGGGTAAAAAAGGCCTCATCGCGCTGTGGGGCATGCGCTTGTCCTTTAATCACCCCATCACCGGCAAGGCGCTGGTCTTTGTGTGCGCGCCCGGCAGAATGCCGGGGGATTACCCGCACAGCCGCTTTTTTGATGACTACCGGCGGGATTTGGACGCGCTTGAGCGCCACTGGCCGGATGTCGCGCCGATTCTGTAAATAATTTGCCGCTAAAAGGAGATACCTTGCAAAGCCCTGTCACCTATGAATTAAGCCATGTCTGCGCCCAGTCCGGCGCGCGCGCCGGTGTGGTGCACACGCCCCACGGCGATATCTTGACCCCGGTTTACATGCCGGTAGGCACCCAGGCGGTTGTCAAGGCGATGACCGGCCGGGAAATGAAAGAGCTTGGCGCTCAAATCCTGCTATCCAATACCTACCACCTCAACTTAAGGCCCGGCAGCAAGCTGATTGAGAAGGCGGGCGGCCTGCACAAGTTCATGTCCTGGGACAGGCCGATTCTGACGGATTCGGGTGGCTTCCAGGTATTTTCCCTGGCCGACCTTAACAAGATTTCCGAGGACGGCGTCACCTTCCGCAACCATCTGGACGGCAGCAAACTGACCATGAGCCCGGAAAACTCCATGCAGATTCAGCAGGAATTGGGCGCTGACATCGCCATGGCCTTTGACGTCTGCACGCCCTACCCCGCCACCTATGAGCAGTCCAAGCAGGACATGGAGCGCACCCACCGCTGGGCAGCGCGCTGCAAGACCGCGCATACAAGGCCGGACCAGGCCCTGTTTGGCATTGTCCAGGGCGCGTTTTACAAGGATTTGCGCATTGAGTCAGCCAAGACCTTAGCGGACATGGACTTCCCCGGCTATGGCATTGGCGGCCTGTCCGTGGGCGAACCCAAGGACATCATGTACGAGATGCTGGAAGCCCTGGTTCCCCATCTGCCGGAGAACAAGCCCCGCTATTTAATGGGCGTGGGCACGCCGGATTGCCTTCTGGAGGGTGTGCTGCGCGGGGTCGACATGTTTGACTGCGTGCTTGCCACGCGCATCGCCAGAAACGGCACTGTCCTAACCCGGGAAGGCCGGCTGGTCGTTCGCAACGCCAAATATAAGGAGGATTTTGGCCCCCTTGAGGAAGGCTGTGACTGCGAAGCCTGCCAGCATTATTCCCGCGCCTACATCCGCCACCTCATCAACACCGGAGAAATCACCGGCGGCCGCCTGTGCAGCATCCACAACCTGCGCCATTTGACCAGGCTGATGGAAGGCGCCAGGCAGGCGATTTTGGAAGACCGGTTCCTGGACTATGTCAAGGATTTTTACGCCCTGTTTGATATGAGCGGGGCTTTCAACAGGGGGGAGGAGCATTGAGCGACGCTGTGCACATCAGGGTCAAGGACTTGACCTACCGCTATGAGCCGGACGCGCTTCCGGCTGTTTCTGATGTCTCCTTGGACATCCCCCGCGGCCAGTTTGTGGCGATCCTGGGCCACAACGGCTCCGGAAAGTCCACCCTGGCCAAGTTACTAAACGGCCTGTTCCAGCCCACCTCCGGCAGCGTGCTGGTCAGCGGCATGGACACCAATGATGACGATAAAATCTGGGACATCAGGCGCACGGCCGGCATGGTCTTCCAGAACCCGGACAACCAATTGGTCGCCACCCAGGTGTATGACGATGTCGCCTTTGGCTTGGAGAACATCGGCGTACCCACGGAGGACATGCCCGCGCGCATTGAGGAAGCCCTCAAAATGACCGGGATGAGCGAGTTTAAAACCCGCGCTCCTCACCTGCTCTCTGGCGGCCAGAAGCAGCGCGTCGCCATCGCCGGCATCCTGGCGATGAAGCCGGAGGCGCTGGTGCTGGATGAGGCCACCGCCATGCTGGACCCCCAGGGCCGCAAGGAAGTGCTCCAGACCGTGCAGCGCCTAAACCGCGAGCAGGGCATCACCGTGGTGTGGATTACCCACTTCATGGAGGAAGCCGCCGCCGCCGCCCGCGTGATTGTCATGGACCATGGCAGCATCGCGATGGACGGCACGCCCAAGGAAATATTCTCCCGCGTCAACAGCCTGCGCTCCTTAAAGCTGGATGTGCCGCCGATGACGGCCTTGGCCCACCTGCTGCGGGAAAAAGGCATTGAAGTGGATGAGCATGTGCTCACCGTTGATGACATGGCAAAGGAGGTGAAGCGCCTGTGCCCATCGTGCTTGAAGGATTAAGCCATTTATACAAGTCCGGTCCCCAGACCACCACGGCGCTGGAAAACATCAACCTCACCATCAACGACGGTGAAATGCTGGCGCTCATCGGCCATACGGGCTCGGGCAAATCCACCCTGGCCCAGCATTTAAACGGCCTGCTTGAGCCCTCCTCCGGCCGCGTGCTGCTCAATGGCGAAGACATCAACGAGAAGTCTGAGAAACGCCGTCAATTGCGTTTCAAAATCGGCCTGGTCTTCCAGTACCCGGAGCACCAGCTGTTTGAGGAAACGGTGTTCAAGGACATCGCCTTTGGCCCCAAAAACATGGGCCTTTCAAATGATGAGATTGAAAAACGGGTCAGGGACGCCATGGCGCGCGTTGGCCTGGTTTATGACGAGATGAAGGACCGCTCCCCCTTTGAGCTGTCCGGCGGCCAGATGCGCAGGGTCGCCCTGGCAGGCGTTTTGGCCATGCAGCCCAGCGTCCTGGTGCTGGATGAGCCGACAGCGGGGCTGGACCCCTCAGCGAGGGATTTCCTGCTGTCTGACATCAAGCGCTTAAATGACGAGGGCACCACGGTGGTGCTCATTTCCCACGCCATGGATGACGTCGCCAAACTGGCCACCCGCGTCGCCGTCCTGGAGCGCGGCCGCCTGGTCATGGAAGGCACCACCAAGGAAATCTTCACCCAGCAGGAGAGATTGTCCAAAATGGGGCTTGATATTCCTGAGACCTATAAACTGCAAAAGCTGCTCGCTGAGCAGGGCATGGTATTGGAGCCGGTCTCCAACCTGAATGACCTGGCCGAGGAATTGGCCAGGAAACTGACAGGGGGTGACGGCGATGCTGCGTGACATTACCCTGGGCCAGTATTACCCGGTGGATAGCCCGGTCCATCGCCTGGACCCGCGCACCAAGATTATCATCACCTTCCTCTACATCATCGCGGTCTTCCTGGTCCGCAATTTCTGGCTGTACATCCCGGTTGCCCTCTACCTGGTTTTCGCCGCGGCCATGTCCAAACTGCCCATCTCCATGCTCATCAAGAGCTTAAAACCCATGCGCTTCCTGCTGGCCGTCACCTTTGTGTTAAACCTCTTCTTTGGCGGCGGCACGGAAAAATTGGTGGAGTTCTTTGGTATCGTCATCTGGAAACAGGGGCTTTTAACCGCGCTCACCTTCTCTTTCCGCTTGGTTTTCCTGGTCACCGGCAGCAGCATTTTGACCCTGTCCACAGCGCCTGTTACCTTGACAGACGGCCTGGAGAGACTGGCTTCACCGCTGAAAGCCATCAAGTTTCCGGCGCATGAGATGGCAATGATGATGACCATCGCCCTGCGCTTCATCCCCACCCTCATTGAGGAGGCGGACAAAATCATGAAGGCGCAGACCGCGCGCGGCGCTGACTTTGAGTCCGGCAATCTCTTAGCCCGCGCCCGGGCGATGATTCCCCTCTTGGTACCGCTGTTCATCAGCGCTTTCCGCCGCGCGGGGGACTTGGCCATGGCGATGGAAGCCCGCTGCTACCGCGGGGGCGAGGGGCGGACCCGGCTGCACAAACTGCAGTTCAAGCGGGGCGACCTGCTGGCCTTTTTGAGCATCCTGGCGCTGCTTGTTGTCATCATCCTGCCCGGAGTGCTTCGTTGAAACGCTTTCTCCTAACCCTTGAATACGAAGGCACAGCCTATTCCGGCTGGCAGCGCCAGCTCAAGGACAAAAGCGTCCAGGAAGAGGTGGAGCGCGCCATCTTCACCGCCACCCGGGTTCAGACCGCCGTCATGGGCGCCAGCCGCACGGACGCGGGCGTCCACGCCTTGGGCCAGCGCGCGCATTTTGATACGGATTCCAACATCCCAGAGCACAAGTGGCCTTATGTGTTAAACACCCTTCTGCCCCGGGACATCCGGGTCAGCGATTGCATCCGCGTGGGGGAAACGCTCCACGCCCGCTTTTCCGCACGCAAAAAGGCCTATGAATACCGTTATTACAACAGGCGGCAAGCCAGCGCTTTACTGCGCAATTTTGCCGCCTTTGTGCCCCTGCCGCTTGACGTCAAGCTGATGAATGAGGCGCTATTGCCCCTCTTGGGCACCCATGATTTCGCGGCCCTCCAGGCCTCCGGCGGCACGGCCAAGACCACGGTGCGGACCATCCACGAGGCCAAGGTCACGCGCAATGGGGAAGAGGTGGTGCTCCACCTGGTCGGCAACGCCTTTTTGTACAACATGGTGCGCATCATCGCGGGCACCTTGATTGGCGTTGGCCAGGGCAAACTGCCCGTCAATGTCTTTGAGCAGGCCATTGCGACGGGGGATAGGTTGCTGTTGGGCGTCACCGCGCCGGCCTGCGGGCTGACGCTCAAACAAATCTGGTATGAGGATGAGCTGTGAGCGCGCCGCTGAAGGTTTCGGTCCGCTCCCTTGTCGCCCATAGCATTTTCCCCCCGGACATCACCCCGCTCTCGCCCCAGGCGATGGAGTTGGGCCGCCGGGCGCATGTCTCCAGGCAGACGGAATCCGGCGCCAAGAGTGAGGTGCACCTGGCCTACCAGGCCGAGGTGGAGGGTCTGGCCGTTTCCATTACCGGGCGCATGGACCTGTATGACGACACGGTGACCCCGCCGGTCATTGAGGAAATCAAACTCTCCCCCATGACCCCGCCTAATGAGCCCTACCCTGAGCACCTTTTTCAGGCGGTGTGCTATGGCTTCATGCTCTGTGAAAAAGAGGGGCTTTCACAGGTTCGTCTGCGCGTGTCCTATGCCGATACGGCCGGGCATTTAACCGCCATGTTTGAGGAAGACTGGGGCTTTGAGCGCCTGAAGTCTTCTTTTTATGAGCTGCTCACGCCCTATGTGCGCTGGCAGAAGCTGTTGCTAAATCGCCTTGAAAACAGGAATGAGAGCATCGCCGCCCTGCCCTTTCCCTACCCGGATTACCGCCCCGGGCAGTATGAGATGGCGGCCCAGGTCTATACCGCCATCCAAAGAAAACGCAGGCTGTTTGCCGTCATGCCCACCGGCACCGGCAAGTCGGCCGCCGTTCTCTACCCGGCGCTCAAAGCGCTGTCTTTGGGCTTGACACTCAAGGTTTTCTGCCTGACCGCCCGGGGCACCCAGCGCATCGCCATGCAAAAAGAGCTGGCCAACATGCGCGCTCTGGGGCTGAAGCTGCACGCCCTCACCCTCAATTCTAGGGAGAGCAGCTGCCCCATGGAGCACATCCGCTGCCACCCCGAGCATTGCGAGCGCGCAAAAGGGCATTTTGAGCGCCAGGGTTTGGCGATGGAGGAAGCGCTGCACTTGCCCAACTGGGACACGGAGCAGGTCTTTGCCCTGGCTGACCGCCACCAGCTTTGCCCCTTTGAGTTTTCTTTGAGCCTAAGCCTCATCGCGGACGTCATCATCTGCGACTACAATTACGCCTTTGATCCCCTGGTCCGCCTGTCGCGCATCTTTGACGCCATGCGCAAAATCACCCTGCTGGTGGATGAGTCCCACAACCTGCCCGACCGCGCGCGGGACATGCTCTCAGGCAAACTAAGTTCCGCCACCCTGCGCGAGTTCCGGCGCGAAGCCGGCAAATTTATAAACAGGAAAAGCCCCATCTACAAGGCAGCGGGGGAACTCATCAAGACGCTGGAAAACGAGGATTTGGCCGAGAACCGCGACCTCCTCCCTGGTAAAATGGAAGGTCTGCTTTCAGCCCTGTCCACCTCCTACGCGCCCGGTGTCATGAACCTCCTCAGGGACGTGTTGAGCCTGTCTTCCGCTCTCTACCGCGCCGGGACAACGCCCGAGGACTACGCCGTCCTTCACAAGAAGGACAAGAGCCGCTCCTCCTTTTCTGTTATCAATTTGAACCCCGCGCCGCATTTGATGGACTGCACCAAAAAGCTGTCCGGCGTCGTCTTTTATTCGGCCACCCTCAACCCCTTAAATGCCATGCGCGGCCTTCTGGGCGGGGAAGAGGAGGATGCCTGTCTGGCGCTGCCCTCGCCCTTTCCCAAGGAGCATCTCCTGACCCTTCACCTCCCGCTCAACACCCGCTACAAGGCCAGGGAGAGCAGCCTGCTGCCCGCGGCCCGGGCCATCAAAGCGCTGTTTGAGGCGCGGCCGGGTAAGATGCTGGCTTACTTTCCCTCCTTTGCTTATCTGAAGGCTGTGTTACCTGTGCTATTGGAGCTGGCGCCCTCTTTGCCCCTCACCGTGCAGGAAAGCGGCATGGATGAGGCCAAGCGGTTGGACTTTTTATCGGGCTTTACCAGGGATGATGAGCCCCTTCTTGGCCTCTGTGTGCTGGGCGGCGTGTTTTCCGAAAGCGTGGACCTGCCCGGCAAGGCGCTCACCTCGGTCGCCATCGTGGGCATCGGCCTGCCCCAGGTCAATGAGGAGCGGGACAGCTTTAAAACGCGCATGGAAGAGGTCATGGGCGAGGGCTTTGCCTACGCCTACCGCTACCCCGGCATCCACAAGGTGCTTCAGGCGGCGGGGCGGCTTATCCGCTCAGAGACTGACCGCGGCGTCCTGCTGCTCATGGACGACCGCTATGGTCACTATGAGGTTTCCTCGCTCCTGCCTTCACATATTGAGACAAACCGGGTAAACTCCATTGATGACATTACAAAAATGACAAAGGCCTTCTGGCGCTTAAACGGGGAAGGGGAGGATAATCTTGGCTGAGATACCGCAATTCAGGCTGGGGGAGCTGGAAAGCAAGCTGCTCACCCTGCACACCCTGCACGAGTTGGGCACCTGCACCAACCTGCAGCTCATAGCCTTCATGGCGCAAAGCGATACCATGAATTATTTTGATTTGCAGCAGGCGCTCTACGACCTGACCCAGAGGGGCCAGGTCACAAAGGAAGCCGTCTTTGGCGATGACCGCTACACCATCACGGACAAAGGTGAGGAGGCCATCGGCCTCTTTCTGGGCCGGCTGGGCGAGAGCGTTTTGACCAAGGTCAATTTGGCGGTGCCCGCCTTCCGCGAGCAGATGCGCAGGCAGCGGGAATTGTATGCCGGCATCAGCCATGAGGGCCGCAATGAATACCACGCCCAGATGGGCATCCAGGAGGGCAGCATGCGCCTGATGCACCTGGATTTATCCCTGCCCACAGCCGAATTGGCCGGCCGGTTCTCTGAAAACTGGCAGGGCAAGGCGCGGGAAATTTATGACTTTATTTTTAAGACCCTCTCCGGTGAGGATTTGCCATGAAAGCCTGCGGCATCATCGTGGCCGGCGGCTCCGGCAGCCGGTTGAAGGCTTCAAAAAACAAGGTGCTCCTGCCCCTTTTGGGCAAGCCCCTGTTTCTCTACGCTGTGCAGGCGCTTTTGCCCTTTTGTGAGCAGGTCATTCTGGTCACCAAGAAGGAGGAGCAGGCGGAGTTTGAAACGATTCTCACGGCGCATGGGGTGTTCAACATCACTTTTGCCCCCGGCGGCGCGCAGCGCCGCAACTCGGTTGAGAACGCGTTGAAATTGGTGGGGGAAGGCGTTGACCTGGTGCTTATCCACGACGCCGCGCGCCCCTTCCCGGGCAAAGATATGATTCAATCCCTGCTTGACAAGGCCGCGCAGACCGGCGCCGCCATCCCGGCCATCCCGGTCACTGACACCCTGCGCCGAACAGTGGGGGAGCGTTCAGAAACGGTCTCCCGGGAGAACTTGTTCGCTGTTCAAACGCCCCAGGTCTTTTCCCTGAACCTGATTAAAAGGGCATATTCCGCTTCCCCCGAGGTGACCACCGATGACGCCGGCCTGGTGGAGAAAATGGGCCATCCGGTGGCGTTGGTACAGGGGGAAACAACCAATATCAAAATTACCGTCGCGGAGGATTTGGCCATGGCGGAGCAATCCATGTTGACCGGTCTGCGCGTGGGCACCGGCTATGATGTCCACCGCCTGGTGGAGAATCGGGAACTCATTCTCTGCGGTGTCAGCATCCCGCATTCCTTGGGCCTTTTGGGTCATTCAGACGCCGACGTCGCCCTGCACGCCTTGACTGACGCCCTCCTGGGCGCCTGTGCCCTGGGGGACATCGGCAGTCATTTCCCCGACAGCAAGGCGGAGTACAAGGGCGTGTCCTCCCTGCTGCTGCTAAAGGAAACGGCGCGCATCATGCTGGAGAACGGCTTTGTGCCCTGGCAGTGTGATGTGACCCTACTGGCGCAAAAGCCCAAATTGGCGCCTTTTATCCCGCAAATGCGGCAGACCATCGCGGACGCGCTGAATCTGCCCTTATCCCGGGTCTCTGTCAAGGCGACGACCACCGAAGGCCTGGGCTTTGAGGGGCGGGAGGAGGGCATCTCGGCGCAGGCGGTGGCCATGGTGCGTGAAATCAAGCAAATTTGATACAAATATGGCGTTTTTGTGTTTGTAACAAGGCCTTGACTATGATAAAATAACCCTAAATAAGGTTTGGTCTCTTTTGAATAATGAAACGGAGGATTCGTCATGCTGCTGAACAATAAAATCTGGTTGGGTACTTCCCCGTCCGGGCCTGTCACCATGCTGCCCGAACTGGCCAACCGCCACGGCCTCATCTCCGGCGCCACCGGCACCGGCAAAACCGTCACCCTTCAGGTGTTGGCGGAAGCCTTCTCCCAGTTGGGCGTGCCCGTCTTCATGGCGGACGTCAAGGGCGACCTGGCCGGCCTGGCCAAGCCCGGCGAGCCCAATGACAAAATTAGAAGCCGCATGGCCACTGTGGGCATGGACCACTTCGCCCCCCATGGCAGCCCGGTCACCCTGTGGGATGTCTTTGGTGTCTCCGGCCACCCGGTCAGGACCACGGTGAGCGAGATGGGCCCCCTGCTCCTCTCCCGCATGCTCCAGCTCAATGACACCCAGTCGGGCGTTTTGCACATCGTTTTCCGCATCGCGGATGATGAAGGCCTTTTGCTGATTGACTTAAAGGACCTGCGCGCCATGCTCACCTACGCGGGGGACCGCGCGTCTGATTACACCCTGCGTTATGGCAACATCGCCAAGGCCACCGTGGGCGCCATCCAGCGCGCCATCGCGGTTTTGGAAGACCAGGGCGGCAACGTCTTCTTCGGCGAGCCGGCCCTGGACATCTCTGACTGGCTGGTGCGCGATGAAAACGGCAACGGCATGATTAATATCTTGGCCGCCGACAAATTGTTCCTGCGCCCCAACATGTACTCCGCTTTCCTTTTGTGGATGCTGGCGGAACTGTATGAGCTGCTGCCGGAGCAGGGCGACAAGGAACTGCCCCGCATGGTTTTCTTCTTTGACGAAGCCCACCTCTTGTTTAATGACTGCCCCAAGGAGTTAATGGACAAGATTGAGCTCACCATCCGCCTGATTCGTTCTAAGGGCGTGGGCGTCTTCTTCATCACCCAGAACCCGGCCGATGTGCCCTCCAGCGTCCTGTCCCAGTTGGCCGCCCGTGTGCAGCACGCGCTGCGCGCCTTCACCCCGGCTGAGCAGAAAATCATCCGCACGGTCGCGCAGACCTTCCGCCCCAACCCGGACTTTGACACCGAGCAGGCCATCACCCAATTGCAGACCGGCGAAGCGCTGCTCTCCTTCCTGGAGGAATCCGGCGCCCCCAGCGTTACCCAGCGCGCCATCATCCTGCCGCCACAGTCCGCTATCGGCGCGATTTCTGACCAGCTGCGCGCTACCCTCATTGACACCAGCGAGCTGCGCGACAAATACACCCAGACCTTTGACCGCGAGAGCGCCTATGAGATGCTCAGCGCCAAGTTCTCCTCCCAGGGCATCATGGGCACCGCCCGCGTGATGGCGGAGGAAATCCTGGGCACGGTCACCCCCGCGCAGACAGCGCCCCAGGTCAAGCGTTCCGTGATGCAGGTCTTTGACCCGGCAACCGGCACCTATGTGGAGCGCGAGATGCAAACCCAGGTGGAGTATGAGGCGCCTGTTTACCAGGAGCCGGCTCCCGTTCCCGCCCAGGTCAAAAAGGTGGAGCAGTCTCCGCCGCCCGTTCTGGTTTATAACCCTCAAACCGGTCAGTATGAGCCCCAGGCGCAGGTGCCTGCCGTTCAGGAGCCGGTGAAGGAAGTCAAAGTCAAGGAAAGCAAGACGACCAAGACGGTCAAGGGCTTGGGCGAAAGGATGCTGGAAAACTTCACCCGCTCCACCGCCTCCGGCGCCGGCTACACCATGGGCCGCACCATTTCCCGCGGCATCCTGGGCATCTTCGGCATCAAGTAATTTCTATCACCCGGGGCGGCTTGAGCCGCCCCATATTTGTTTAACAGGAGGTCTACCATATGAGCACAAGAATCGGCATTTTGACCTCAGGCGGCGACTGTCCCGGCCTCAACGCGGCCATCCGCGGCGTCGCCAGGGCGGCCTACCAAACCCTGGACGCGGAGATTGTCGGCATCCGCGCCGGCTACCGCGGCTTGATTGACGGGGACTACCAGGTCATGCAGCAGTCCCAGTTTTCCGGCATCCTCACCATGGGCGGCACCATCCTGGGCACCAGCCGCACCCCCTTCCGCAACATGCGCCTGGTGGAAGAGGACAATGTGGACAAGGTGCACGCGATGAAGATGAACTACCGCGCAATGCGGCTGGACTGCCTGGTAGCCCTGGGCGGCAACGGCACGCACA
>CAZHPW010000066.1:0-12618 GCA_964534515.1 uncultured Christensenella sp. | reverse complement strand
CGCGATGCCGTCCGCCTTGATGCCAACGGCCTTCTGGTAGCGCTTCACGGCGTCCTCGGTCTTTTGGCCATAGGAGGAGTCAATCGCGGCCTTGTAATAGCCCTTGAGTTTGAGCGCCTGCTGGAGCGCTTTGACATGGCGGCCGGAGTTGCCGGGCTTGGTGGTGTTGGGGACGTCAATCTTCCTGATGCTGGTGATGCCGTCCATGCCCGGGTCTTCCTTGGCAGGCACGTCAACGCTCAATCCAAATAATTTTGCGATGGTTTTACTGTTGGCGTCCCCGGTGACGGACAACTTCATGGCCTTTTGGAAGCGCTCCACCGCGTCTACCGTCATGTCGCCGTATTTGCCGTCCACGGTGCCCTTTAGGTAGCCTTTGATTTGAAGCGCGCGCTGCAGTTTTTCAACCGCATCCCCGCTTGAACCTTTCCTGGTGGCCTTGGGCGCGTCGCCCAGACCTGAGATGCTGGACACCTTGGCGTACTTGCTGGGCTCTACCTTTTCGCCGAAGGCTTCCTCCGCCGCGTCAGAGGCGTTGACCAGGTTTTTCATGATGTAGCCGGTCTTGTCGTCATATTCAACTTTGTAGAATTTGCCGCTGGCGCCGACGATAGTTATCTTGGTTCCTTTGTTAAGTTTGGCGAAGTAGATGCTGTCGGTGTCGGGCTTGGCGCGGAAGAAGACCTTGTCCTTGTTGACGGTGCCGGAGTAGGAAGCGGCAAGAGCGGTCTGGGGCAGGGCGCTTGTTATGCTGATGGCTGTTAAGCACAGCGCGATAAGGCGGAGCAGTTTCTTTTTCATGATTCCTCCTGACTGGGTCGGACAACTTTGTGTGCGACCAATATATTACAAAAATATTACAGTGTCAAGTAAATTTTGAAACGAATTTTAACAAATCCGTCTTCCTTTATGAACCTTGCGTCGCTTGATTTTTTGGTGGATGAAACTTGCCCGCTTGATAGACGCTCTTGCAGCAAAGTGTTACAATTGTCGCATCAAATCAACATTCGGGGGAATCATGTTCGACATTCTCATCATCGGTGCGGGGGTCATTGGCTGCGCCATCGCGCAGCGCTTGGGCTTGTACAGGGGAAAAATGGCGGTTTTAGAGCAGGCGGACGATGTGTCCCAGGGCGCCAGCAAGGCCAACAGCGGCATTGTGCACGCGGGCTATGACGCCAAGGCCGGCACACAAAAGGCCAGGCTGAACGTCAAGGGCGCCGCCATGATGAAGGATTACTGCGCCGCCTTTGGCGTGCCCTACGGCCAGCCCGGCGCCCTGGTATTGGGCTTTACGGAGGACGACCGCGCGACATTGCAGGCGCTGTATGACAACGCTTTAGTGAACGGCGTCAAGGGCTGCCGGCTGATTGAAAGGGACGAGGTTTTGAAGCTGGAGCCCAACCTCAACCCTGAGGTGCTTTTGGCGCTGGACGTGCCGGCTTCCGGCCTTGTCAGCCCCTATGAGCTGACCCATGCCCTGGCCGACAGTGCCAAGGAAAACGGTGTTGATTTTCTGCTGGACCACAAGGTGACCGCGCTTTCTTATAAGAATGACGTCTGGGAGGTCGTGACCGACAAAGGCGTCTATCAATCCCGCGCTGTCATCAACTGCGCCGGGGCATTTGCCGATGTCCTGCACAACCAGATTTCCCCCCGCAAAATCAAAATTGTCGCCCGCCGCGGCCAGTATTATCTTTTGGACCACACCCAGCCCCTGCTCTTTACCCGCACCATTTTCCAGGTGCCCACCAAGATGGGCAAGGGCGTTTTGGTCAGCCCGACCACGCATGGCAACCTGCTCCTGGGCCCAACGGCGGAGGACATTGATGACGGCTTCGACACCGGCACGACAGCCCTGGGCCTGGATGACATTTTGCAGAAATCCCGCCTGACCTACCCGGACGTCAATCTTCGCCAGGTCATCACCACCTTCTCCGGCATCCGCGCGCACGAGGCGGGCGGGGACTTCATCATCGGCGCTGTGGAAGGCGCGCCGCAGGGCGCGTTTGAGGCCATCGGTATCGAAAGCCCGGGCTTGTCCGCGGCGCCCGCCATTGGCCTGGAACTGGGCGATTGGGTGGCCTATTCCCTGGGGCTTGAGAAGGAGCCCAATTATGTCCTGCCCACACCCCTGCCCAAGCCCTTCTCCGCCATGAGCGAAAAGGAGCGCCGCAGCGCCTATGAAAACGACCCGGACTACGGGCGCATCGTCTGCCGCTGTGAGCAGGTAACCGAGGCTGAAATCCGCCAGGCCATCAGACGGCCGCAGGGGGCGACCACCTTGGACGGCGTCAAGCGGCGCACCCGCGCCGGCATGGGCCGCTGCCAGAGCGGCTTTTGCTCCACCCGCGTGATGCAGATTCTCTCGGAGGAATTGGGTCTGCCCCTAACGGACATCACCAAGTCAGGCAAGGGGAGCGAAGTCATCGTGGGGCAGATTGGGGAGGAAAAACATGAGTGAGACAGCCATCAAAGTTGATTTATTGATTATCGGCGCGGGCCCCGCGGGCTTGGCCGCCGCCATCGCCGCCAAGAAGGCGGGCGTGATGGACCTGGTGGTGCTGGAGCGCGAGGATGAGCAGGGCGGCATTTTAAACCAGTGCATCCACAACGGCTTTGGCCTACACCGCTTCAAGGAGGAGTTGACCGGGCCTGAGTACGCGCTGCGTGACATCAAGGAAGCGCGGGATTTGAACATCACCGTGCACACCGGCACCACGGTCTTGTCTTTAACCCGTGGCAAACAGGTCACCGCGGTCAGCCGGGAGCGCGGGGTGGAGGTCTACCAGGCGCGCGCTGTCATCCTGGCCATGGGCTGCAGGGAGCGCCCCCGCGGCGCTTTGGCCATCCCGGGTTCCCGCCCGGCGGGCGTCTTTTCAGCCGGCACCGCGCAAAAACTGGTCAACATGGAAGGCCTGATGCCGGGCAAGCGCGTGGTTATCTTAGGCAGCGGCGACATTGGCCTCATCATGGCCCGCCGCATGACCCTGCAGGGGGCTAAGGTCTTGGCCTGCGTGGAGTTGATGCCCTATTCCAGCGGCCTCAACCGCAACATCGTCCAGTGCCTGCACGATTATGACATCCCTCTGCTCCTGTCCCACACGGTGGTGGATATCCATGGCCGCGGCCGGCTCACCGGCGTCACCGTCGCCCAGGTGGGGGAAGACAGGCGGCCCATCCCCGGCACCGAGCAGCGCTTTGACTGTGATACCCTGCTTTTGTCCGTCGGCCTGATTCCGGAAAACGAGCTGTCCCTGCAGGCCGGCGTGCGCATATCGCCCATCACCCAAGGCGCTGTCGTCACCAACAGCTTTGAAACCAACATAATGGGTATATTTGCCTGCGGCAATGTGCTGCACGTGCATGACCTGGTGGACTATGTCAGCCGGGAGAGCATGCTGGCGGGCGAGGCCGCCGCGCGTTACTTAACTGGCGATAAAGCGCCCTTCACCCGCATCCCCGTCAAGGACGGCCAGGGCGTGCGCGGCGTTGTCCCTCAGAAATTGGACATCCCAAACGGCGACATTACTTCGCCGGTTGACCTCATGTTCCGCCCGGACAAGGTCTACCAGAACCATTTTGTTACCCTGCGCTCCGGGAATGAAGTGCTCTCAAGCCAGAAGCGTCTCATCCTGACCCCAGGCGAAATGGCGGAGGCCAAGCTGAGCCCGGACATGCTCACAAAGCTGCGCGGGAGCGAGCTCACTGTCGAAATCACCAAGGAGAAACAAATTTAGAATGCAAACCCAGGTTAAGAAGTACCTCATCATCGGCGGCGTCGCCGGCGGCGCCTCCATCGCCGCGCGCCTCAGGCGGCTTGACGCCAAGGCGGACATCACGATGCTGGAGCGGGGGAGGGACGTGTCCTTTTCCAATTGCTCCCTGCCTTATTTTCTGGGCGGCGAGATTGAGGACAGCGAGTACCTCAAGCTGATGAACGAAGGCCTCTTCCTGGACCGCTATCAAATCAAGGCGCTCACCCGGCATGAGGCGCTCAAAATCAACCGCGAGCAAAAAACGGTGGCTGTCCGCCTGCCCGATGGCAGCGTGAGCGATTTTGCCTACGACACCCTGTTTTTATCCCCCGGCGCCTCGCCCATCATGCCGGGCAGCATCCCGGGCATCCGTCTACCCCAGGTCTTCTCCGTGCGCAACGTGGAGGACGTGGAAAAAATTGACCGCTATCTCAAGGAAAAGGCGGTCAAGAAGGTCGCCGTCATCGGCGGCGGCTTTATCGGCCTTGAGGTCATGGAAAACCTGCGCGAGCAGGGCTATGACATCAGCCTGATTGACATGGCTGAGCAGGTCATGCTGCCCTTGGATGTTGACATGGCCCAGTTTTTGCACAAGGAAATCGTGGACCACAATGTGGAATTGATTCTGGGCGATGGCCTCAAATCCATTTCAGAGGAGGGGGTTACCCTGTCCTCTGACCGTTTTGTGCCCGCCCAGGCGGTCATCATGGCCATCGGCGTGCGGCCTGAAACCGGCCTGGCCGCGGACGCGGGGCTGGAATTGGGTCAGACCGGGGCCATCCTGGTTGATGACCGCATGCAAACCTCAGACCCTTCCATCTACGCCGTTGGCGATGCGATTGAGGTTAAAAACCGCCAGACCGGCAAGAAAACCAAGTTGGCCCTGGCAGGCCCCGCCCTTCGTCAGGCGCGTGTCGCAGCCAACAACGCCGTGGGCAAGGCGGATAAAATCTGCGGCGTGCTGGGCGCCAGCGCCATCCGGGTGTTTAACCTAAACGCCGCCAGCGTGGGCCTCAATGAGCGCGCCTGCCAGGCTGAGGGCAAAGACTATGGCGTGTCCTTTGTGGTCGCCTATGACAAGGTGTCCATCATGCCCACGGCCGCCCCCATGTTTTTTAAACTGACGTATGATAAGGAAAATGGCAAGGTCTTGGGCGCGCAGGCCATCGGCTGGGGCGCCGCTGACAAGCGCATTGATGTCATTGCCACCCTGCTGCGCTTTGAGGGCAGCATCTATGACCTCAAGGATTTGGAATTGGCCTATTCCCCGGTCTTCTCAACCGCCAGGGACGTGGTCAACCAGGCCGGGCTGACAGCGGTCAATGCCTTTGAGGGCTTCACCAAACAGGTGCTGTTCTCCAACCTGCGCCGCTTAGTCGCTGAAAAAGCCTTTATCCTGGACGTGCGCGAGCAGGAAGAGTACGACTATGCCCACATCAAGGGCGCTGTCAACATCCCCCTGAGCCAACTGTCCAAGCGTCTAAGCGAAGTGCCCCGTGACAAGCCGGTCTATGTCCACTGCCGCACCGGTGCCCGCAGCTACAACGCCCAGCGTTTGCTCATGCAAAACGGCTTTTCCGAGGTCTACAACGTCATGGGCTCCTTCCTGGCGCTGTCATGGACGGAGTTTTACCAGGATGCCGTCACCGGGCGGGATAAAATCCTCACCAATTACAATTTTGAGTAAGCCCATCTGAGGTAATTAAAAAACGCCCTTCGGGGCGTTTTTGCTTGTGCTTTTTTGTTATGCCCGGCTGAGCCAGTCCAGGGCTTCTTCTCTGTTGCGGCTGACCATCACCAGGTCACCCAGCTTCTTTTCCTTGATGTAGGCTTTCAGCGCAATGTTCTCAATAAAATTAAACTCGCCTACCACCGCCAGCTTCAAATTTTTTTCCTTTAACCGGTCGGTCAGTTTGCCGGCAAAGCCGCTTTTTAAGTCAAAGAAGGATTCGTCAATCAGTTTGCGCCTGGCGAGCAGCTTGTCCGCCTGCTGGGACACGGCCTGGTCCATGAGGGCCGTGATGTCCTCCGTGCTCTTGATTTCCTTGTCCTGGCCTTCAATCTCGGCGATTTTGGCCGAACCGTGGTGGATGATGGCGATGTTCAAACTCTTTGTCCTTTCATGGGCCGAATCAAGATAAACGGCGTCAGCTCCGCGCCCTGGCCGGAGGGGTTGTCCTGCATCGCTTCCTGAAGTTCCTCATCACTTAGCGGGCAGGCCTTGCTCTTGCCCAGTTGGTTGCGGTGAAAGTCATTCGCGTCCATGATGACAACCGGGATGCCGGTCTTGCGCGTCAGTTCATCGCACAGCTTGTCCGCGTCCGGCGGGTTGATGACGGCCAGCTCGTGGTATTCCTTGAAGTCAGAATCCGGGTAAAAGCCGTCAATGCCGGCGATGTCATGGCCGCAGACCTTGTAAAACACGCCTTTGACACCAAAGGGCTTGGTGACGGCGGACAAAAAGGTGGCGAGCAGCACCCGGGGCAGGCCCGCGATTTCAATGGTCATCTGCAGTTTGTAGGGCTCGTGCATGCCAATGCCGGTGGAGTTGTGCCCGGCGAAGCGGTAGAGCAAATTGGCCCAAAAGCCGGGCTTGACCTGCTCACGGGTTTTAACGCTGCCTACGCACATGCCCATCACCTTGGCGCCAAAGCTCAACACGTCGCCCTCTTTGTACAGCGGGCGGACATAGCGCTCCAGCAGCTGGGCCTGGTCCTCATGGGGCTTTACAAAATGGGTCTGGATGGCAAAGCGCTGGTATTCCCGGCCTTCTTCGCCCTTGATGAGGCCGCGGTCAAAATAGACCACCTCGCCCAATTCTCTGCGCTGGTGGCTTAGGTTGCGCGTTCCGTCCTCAGCCCTTAATTGTTCTGTCATGTTCTGCCTTCTTTTCCTTTTATTGCTCAGCGCCTGAAAACTGGGAATAGGTGTAGCGGAGCATGGTTTGCGCTAAGAGCATGGTGCCGTGGTCACGGGCCTGGGAGCTGCCGTTGGTGGTGACCACAAAGACAAAGCCGCTCTCCGGCTCAAAATAAACATTGTTGGAGGAGACGCCGGTCATGCCCTGATGGCCATAGACCGTGTGCCCGGGCAGCACCAGGGTGTTGCGCTCCAGGAAGAGGCCGTAAGGGCTTTTGCCGGTGACGGACTTGCCCAGAAGGTGCTGCTCCTCCCGCATTAATTGCACGGTCTCGGGCTTTAGGAACTGCACGCCGTCAACGCTGCCGTCAGTTGACAGGCCATAAACGATTTTGGCCAGGTCGCGGGAGCGGATGAACAGGGAACCCACCATGGTCCTGAAATGGGTCTCAGGCGAGGCGGTGTCCTCATAGCCCTCGGCGATGTACTTGGTCGCGGCCCGGTGCAGTTTTCTGCCCGTGTACAGGCTCGCGATGTCATCCGGGGACTTGAGCCAGCTGGCCGCCAGGGAGGCGTCCATGTTCAGCGGCTCAAACAGCCTTTCGGTCACAAAGCGGTTCACGCTCTGCCCGCTCACCGCTTCCACGATGCTGCCCACCAGGCCTGAGCCAAAGTTGGAATACTTGTATTTGCTGCCCGGCTCAAACTTGGTGTAGTTGCCGGTGCCCCGGCTCTTGTCGTACAGGATATCTTTTACGGTGTTCCGAATGCGGGTATAGCCGCCGGTTTCGGACACGGTGGACGTGTGGCTCAAGAGCTGGCGCAGGGTGATGGGCGTTTTGGGGAAATAGGGGTTGATGATGTCATAGCCAAAGTACTGGCTGATGTCCGCGTCCAAATCCAGCGTCCCGTCATCCACCAGCTGCAAAATGGCCAGGGACGACACCATCTTGGTGACACAGCCCATCTTGAAATAGGTGTTCTCGTCCACCGGCAGCTTCTTGGTAATATTGCGCAGGCCGTAGTCCCGCTCATAGACGATGTCGCCGTCCTTCATTACCACGACGGAACCGCCCACGGTCTTATAGCGGGAGAAGATTCTATCCACTTCGCTGTCAATTTCCGCCATATCAAGCGCTTTGGCAGCGGGTAAAATGACCTGGAACATGAGGAGGAGGGTCAGGAGGAAGGCCAAGGTTTTCTTCATAAATTCCCCGTTCGTTTCTTTGTATACCAAGTCATTCTAACAAATGCCCCTTATCAGCGTCAAGGACGATGGGGCAAGGCCTTGTCCGGGCTTGACGCAAGCTGTGTACAATTATAGAATTGTTTGGGATAACCGTAATAAAGGAGGGATTCTGTGGACTTAACCGGACAGAAAATATTGGCCTACCTGGAAGAGGATGACACCCGCCGCGTCCTGTTCCGCGTTCGCCCCTTGATGACCACAAATGGCGTTTTGGGGTCTGAGGACGTGGAAGAGTTGGAATCGGAGGGCTTCCTGCGCGTGGCGCCGGACCGCCTGGAGCAGCACACCTTTAAGGAAAGAATGCGCTCCCTGGGCAATGTCTGCCTCATCAACCTGGTGGGCTCCCAGGCCGCCCTTGGCAAGGTTCGCCCCAACAAGAACTTCGGCCGGGGCAAGAACGAGAACAACCGCTATATTATTTATTCTGACGCCATCATCGCCGTACCCGACGGCTTATTGTACGAGGTGGTCAGTGAGGACAAAAGCGCGAGCGCGTCTACCGGGCAGTATTATTTAAGGTCCGGCGGCCGCATTTCAGGCCCGTACTGCAAATCGGGCGCGCTGTCCTGCCCCGCGTCCCACACGCTCATGCCCGACAACGACCGCCTCTTTTTTGTGGAGCTGCCGGACAAAACGAGCAAGATGTTCTATTGGCCCCAGGAAGAAGCCCGCGACTTGAGTGAAACAGCGGAGCCGGAAACCAGGCCCCTGGGCGAACTGCTGGATGTCCTGCCCGACATCGCAAATGAACCTGAAGTTGAAGTGGAAATGGACCTGGTTGAGGATGAGCTTCCGGAGGAGCTGCCCTGCTTTGAGGAGGCCGCGAAGGACTTCGCCGGCACACTCTCGGCCTACGGCTTTGTCATGGACGAAACCCAGGCCATGCAGGCGCTGATGCTGCTAGTCACCTCCAAAAAGGTGCAGCTGGTGTGTGAGAACCTGGCGGACGCGGCGCTGGCCAAGCGTGTGATCAAGGACTTGATTCCCGAATACATTCAGCCCAAATTGCTCTGCGCTTCCAGCCTCCTGGCGCAGGACAAGGAACGCTTCAGCAAAAAGCCCTGGCCGATGCTCAAACTAAATTCGGGCGATGATATCCCGGTTTACATTGATGTGGACGAGGTGGAGGAGGACGCCCTTCTGCCCTACCTGGACATGGAAGACAACGAGGCGGACGCGGTCCAAATCATTAGCGGGCTGTTAGGCGAAGCCCGGGAAGAGGGCAAGCCCATTCCGCTGCGCCTGCGCCGGATGATGGTGGATTACCTCCTGCCCGCGCTCACGGTGGAGGGCATCCAAAAGGAAGCGCACTACCCCTTCATTTACGCTGCCTTTGTGGAGCCCTGGCTGTCCAACCTGGACAATGACGAGCAAAGCGTCTGAGCCCATGAAGGAAATCACCAGCACACAAAACCCGCTTTGTAAAATGTGGCGGCAGTTGGGCTCCGCCTCCGGCCGCAAGGCGCATGGCCTCTTCCTGGCGGAGGGGGAGCACCTTTGCCTGGAAGGGCTCAAGGAAGGGCGGGTATCCGCCCTCCTCATCCAAAAGGACAGGGCGGAGGAGTACCCGGCGTTCCTCAACGCCGAAACGGACATCTATTTGGTATCCCCCCAGGTGCTCTCTTCCGTCGCTGACAGCAAAACGCCCCAGGGCGTCATCGCGGTCTGCCCGATGCCGGAGGCCTTGCCGCTTGGTGAAGCCGGCCCTCGCCTGGTCGCGCTCAACCGCCTCCAGGACCCGGGCAATGTGGGCACCATTTTGCGCACCCTGGACGCGGCCAAGTTTGACGGCCTGCTGCTGGACCCGGGCTGTGCCGATCCTTTTTCGCCCAAGGCCGTCCGCGCCTCCATGGGCGCCATCTTCCGCGTGCCGGTCTACTTTTGCGATGATTTAAAGGAAGGGCTCACAATGCTGCCCGGCCACAGCCTCATCGCGGGGGATTTAAAGGGCACGCCCTTTTACAGCCACCCACCCTTCCCCAAAAAGGTCTGCTTCTTAATCGGCAATGAGGGCCAGGGGCTGGAGGAGGGGGTGCTGGCCCTGGCCCACCTGCGCTACAAACTGCCCATCCCAGGCCAGGCCGAGTCCTTAAATGCGGCGGTCGCGGCCGGGCTCATGGTCTATGAGGTGCTGCGGGACGACTTGAGCGATTGAACCTTTAAATACAACCAAGAAAAGAAGAGCCCAGGCTCTTCTTTTTACTTGAGCAGCTACCGGGTCACTTTGTTTTTACCTGAGAAAAATGGTTTAAACGGCATGATTTAAACCGAGTTGGGTATAATGAGATTACGGAGGTGAAACCATGGATAATTTAGAAGATAAACTCAAAAAAATCGTTATGACCGGTGTCGGCGCCATCGTGGGCGCCGCGGAGAAGACCAAGGATGCCATCGCGGACTTTGTGACCAGCGACACGGCCAAGGACTTGGCCGATAAAGGCGAAAAGGCCGTGCAGTCGGCCCTGGACGCCGGCAACAAGGCGTTTACCAAGGTTAAGGATTTTATGACCGAGGGCGAACTCAAAGACCGTGTTGAAAAAGAAAAAGCGCGTCTGACCAACCTGGCCAAACAGGTCGCTGAGCTGGACGCCCAGCAATTGGATGTCTTTAATGATCTTCTGGAAGAATACCGCGACACCCATCCCACCGACAACAGCAACCCCGAAGGCAAGGACCCCCAGTCTGAGGAGGCCATCGGCACGCCTGAAGTCAAAGAGATGGACCAGGTGCCCGCGCCCACTGCCAAGTCGGATGAGCCCTTCACGCCCACCGCGCCTGACCGGGACCTCAACACGACCAACCTGCAGGCCAACGCGATGAATGAGCACTTGAACCAGAACGTCCCCCCGGATTTTTAGACCGCATTTTCGTAAATACCCGCAAATCAAAAACCGCCGTTTCCGGCGGTTTTTTGGTGGCTGTTTTCGTTTAGCCCCTGTCGTTCTCGTGCAGCATGTCGTTGCGCAAATCCCATAGCTTCTGGCTCCAGTCCACCTTGAAGGCGGAGGGGTAAATCAGGCGCAGGTGCTGGTCCCAAATGGTCTTCTCCTGCGCTTCCCGGTGCTTTCTGATGTCCCTTAAGCTCTGCTTTTCGTTCACGGCTTTGCCGCCGCGGATAAAGGGGGTCAGCAGCTTTTCCGCCTTGTAGTTGGTCAGCGTCATCTTTTTCCAGGTGTCCACCGGGTCGAAGATGGTGAGCGGCTGGCTCTCATCAATCACTTCATCATCCAGTGTAATCAGGTCGGCCACCGCCATGCCGTCGTCCGTGTACAGGCGGTAGAGCTCCTGCCTGCCGGGCAGGGTCACCTTGATGGGGTTGTCGGACAGCTTGATTTTGGGCACCATCACGCCGTCTTTTTCCAGCGCGTTCATCTTGTACACGCCGCCAAAGGCCGCGCGGTCAAAGCTGGTAATCAGTTTGGTGCCAACGCCCCACAGGTCAATCTTCGCGCCTTGTAATTTCAGGTCGCGGATGATGGTCTCGTCCAGGTCATTGGACGCGCAGATGATAACCTCCGGGAAGCCGGCCTCGTCCAGCATCTTGCGCGCCTGAATGCTCAGGTAGGCCAGGTCGCCGGAGTCCAGGCGGATGCCCAGGGGCTTGTACCCCTGCTCGCGCAACTCGCGGAACACCGTAATGGCGTTTGGCACGC
The DNA here is from genome assembly GCA_964534515.1 of uncultured Christensenella sp. Taxonomy (GTDB): domain Bacteria; phylum Bacillota; class Clostridia; order Christensenellales; family Aristaeellaceae; genus UBA6115. Next base: position 1,099 of record CAZHPW010000066.1, on the reverse strand, counting down.
CGGAGTGCAGGGTGTCATAGGTGTCCACCAAGAGCAGCGCGTTGTTGGGGAAGCAATTCGCGTAGGCCCTGAAGGCCTCCAATTCGCTGTCAAAGCTCATCACCCAGCTGTGGGCGTGGGTGCCGGAAATCTTCAGGTCAAACATCTGTCCGGCCTGCACGTTGGAGGTGGAGGCGCAGCCGCCGATGACCGCGGCGCGGGCGCCCAGGTTGCCCGCATCCGGGCCCTGCGCGCGGCGCAGGCCAAACTCCATCACCTGCCCGGTGGTCGCGGCGCGGGAGACCCGGTTGCCCTTGGTGGCAATCAGGGATTGGTGCCCGATGAGGTTGAGCAGCGCGGTCTCGATGAACTGCGCCTCGGCCAGGGGTGCATCCACCCGCACCATCGGCTAGTCGGGGAAGATAAAGCTGCCCTCCGGCATCAGGCGGATGTCCCCGGTGAAGCGGAAGTCCTTCAGCCTTTCCAGGAATGCCCGGTCAAACAGATGCAGGCTGTCCAGATAGGACAGATCCTGCTCATGAAACCGCAGGGAGAGGAGGTATTCCTTCAGCTGCTGGTTGCCGGCCATGACGGCGTAGTTCAGCCCCGGGGCCGCGCGGAAGAACATGTAGAAGCTCGCCTTCAGGCTCGCCATTCCATGCCGGTGGTAGCCATAAAGCATGGTCAGTTCGTACAGGTCCGTCAGCAAGGTCAGGTTGCGGTCTTTCATATCCCATGCCGTCCTTTTTGTTCGTTTGGGGTGTTTGCCAGCGTTTCTTTCAATTCCCTGGCCTGCTCCGCCCAGAGGCCGGCGGACAAATCGCTGGGGAGCGACAAGCCCCCGCGGGGGGAAAGGGACACCTCCCTGGGCGACAGGGAAACGCCCAGCGCCATGGGGCCGTCGGGCAGGCAGTTCCGCTTGAACTGGTTCATGAAAAAGCGGCGCAGCAAGCCCCGCAGGGTGGTGAGGATCTGCTTGGAGGTGTACACATCCCGGAAGGCGTCCAGGGCCAGGTGATACAGCTCCCTGGGCTCCAAATGCCCGGTGAGAAAGTGGTGCAGCAGGAAATCAATCAAAGGGTAGGGGCCCACAATCTCCTCGGTCTTCTGCTGCATCTGC
>CAZHPW010000065.1:0-13098 GCA_964534515.1 uncultured Christensenella sp. | reverse complement strand
AGTGCCCAAAAGTGTTGATTTTGTTGATGATTTCAGGTGTTCAGGGGACACTAATTAAAATTGATTGCCATGATTTCGCCCTCCTTGGTAAAAGGTTAATGGAAGTTCTGTCTAAATGAGAGTGAGCGGGTTGGTGTTTGATTACTGGGTTTTCTCTTTTTCACACCTCAAAAATCCCGTAAATCCAAACATTGGCGTTGCCGCTGCGCAGGCTCATCGGGTCGGCATACCCGGTCGCAGGCCTCTTGTTAAAATACACAGCCGCCGCGGCCTTGCCCACGCTTGCCCCGGTTGACACGCCCATTTGGGTGTAATACTCGTCCGGCGCGGCAATCAGGGACACCACTTTTTTGGCGGTAAAACTGTAGTTGACAATCACGCGGTTGCCGTTCACGCTGACCGATTTGATGTTCAGCGGCTCATGCGCATCGTCCTTGATGACCCCCCATGTGCCGCCCGGAAAGCCTCGGATAACGCCGGCAACAATCTTGTACTGCGGAACGTTCGGCTCCTCCAAAGGCTCCTCCAAAGGCTCCTCCAAAGGCTCTTCCAAAGGCGCTTCTGCTCCAAATACTGCCATTTTCAGACTGCCGACCTCGCCTTCAAGGTTCAAAACTCTTTCCACAATTTCGTCGAATTCCATGTTTTCTCCTTTACTCTGTGCGCGTCCAAATATAGACAGGCAGATAGGGCTGCAAGGTGCTTGCTGTCGCATCCAACTCAATGCCGGAGGACAGGCTATCGGAGTTGGTCGCCACCGCCCCGGCCAGCGTGGCCTTCTCTATGACCCGATAAGCTCCTTCAATATTATCTCTGCCATGCATCTGCGCATAACCGCGGGTAATCGTCACCCAATCTCCATTTCGGAAGTGGTCACCCTTAACATCGGCTGGTACAGCCCGGTATATCCAAAGTCTTGCATCGGGTTTCCCACGCACCTTTCTAAGCTTGCTTAAGGCTTCATAGTCAAGTCCACGCTCGGTGTAACTTCCGTAGTATTCTACGCCCTTCTCGTAGAAGTCGGATGGGTAGATTGCGGTCATGTCATAAATCGGCTTGTTGAACCCATCATTCGTGGGGGCTTCATGCGTCATGCGGAAGTCGTTATCAGCATCGTAGCCACGCGCGGCAGCATAGTCATTGACCATCCTCTGCGCAGTCTCCATGTCCCCCGCCTTCACAGCAGCCATGTAGTCTGCGTCAAGCTTGCGCTTTTCGGCGGGGCTAAGCCTGGAAGAATACCGAATGTCAGGGTTCGTGGTGGGGTTCAGGTTGTCTACGGACTTGATTTGCTCGGGGGAGAAGGCGATATATTCTTCGCCGCCGTTGTTAACTCCGTCGTAGCCAAGCTGTATAAGGTAATCCCTTGCCTTCACTCCTGCGTAGTTTTGCCCTTGGAATTTTCGCAAAGCCTTATATCCAATAGATTCTGTGGCAGGGTTTTTAATATTGAGATAGAACTTGCGCACGTTCATGCCGTATCCTGCCGCGTCGTCTTCCCACGGACTGAAAAAATTACCCTGAATGTCCATGTTTGCTCTTGACTTAGTTCTATCGAACACATTGAAGTTAGCGTCTGTCCCGTGGTATACGACAAGCAGTTTCCCGTCTTCGTCCCTCACCTTGCTGTCCTTGAAGAACTCCTGCTGCTCCTGGGTCAGCTCCCGCCCCTCGCTGTCGCGGGTGGAGTAGCGGATGTCTTGACTGTCGGTGCTGGTTGGGGGTATACTTGTATCAGAGGCGGACGAGCCCTGCTGAGGGTTGCCAGGACCATTCGAGGCATCAGGCAGACCAGATTGTCCGTCTTTTTCTATGTTTAATTCAGTAATGTAGATAGTAACCAAATCAACAGCGCGACGCTGATTTCCGATAACGCTAATTGATAAATAATTCGCGTCAGGGAAGCTTTTCTCTAATTTTATGCGCAGCTCATTTAAGGGCGTTCTAAAAGCACTTGCAGAATCAAAGTTTTTAAGCATCCCATACATACGCATGATTGCATTTGCTTTTTCGCTAGCCTTCTTAAAATGTTTGTCGATATGCCTGATGTCATCATATGATACAGAAAAAGCATATTCTCTTGGCTTTGTAAATAGCTTTGTGTTTGTCGCCTGCTCTAAAGCATTTCTGGTATCAGTGTCAATAGCGCCAATATAAAGATTTGTATGTAGCTTGTTATTCGCCGGGAGCATCGCCTGCTTAATGTGGTGATTGAGAGCTTCAATAGATGAAACTACAACATCGCCACGCATTTTAATGTTGTTCTTGCTCTCTTTGCTTAGTTCATCAATTCCAAACTCATCACGGTTGCTAAACCTCCTGCTCGCCGCCTCCCGTTCGCTCTCAAAGGCGGCAATGCCCTCTCGGATGATCGCCTCGGCGTTGGGCTTGGCTGTCTCAAGGCCGGGGAACATCGTCTGGTTGGGGTTGCCATGCCGCTGCACAGCGCTCAGGATGCTCTCAAACGCGTTGGTCAATGCGGCAGCAGACCCCTTGTTCTTCTCAAATAGCTCAACAAGGAGGTAGTCTGTGGGGATATGACGGTCTATGAACTCTTGCTGTCCCAGCCAGTTAACAACCTTGATGTCATTGGCCTTTAAGTTCTTATAGACCTCATACGCCTTCACAATCTCCTTCACAGGGAGAACATCGTGCATCCTGCCCTTCTTAATGTCCTCAGCCATCAGGGCAATCATCGGAGCCACATTGGTCATGGCCTTGATGACATTCTTGGCATCAGGATCAGCGACCTCAGCCAACTGGTCAGTCATGCGCTGGTTTCCGTATGCGCGCTGGAACAGGGCGTTGCGGATGCGCAGGAGGCCACGCTGACTAACTTCTCCTTTAGAATCAACAAAGCTCCCACGCTCGCTTGCGGGGATAACACCGTTGATAAAGCGCAGGATGAACCCGCTATTTCCAGAAGTGTTCAGCTCCCCGCCTTTGACCTCAGCTGTCGCAAGGATTGTTGGGGTTAGCTTCTTCGCGTCCATGGCCGCGTTTTCGGTTTCGCTGTAAGCCGCTACAGTAGGCACATTTGTTTTTTCAGTAAAGCCTACACGGTCAAAGCCCGCTCCGCTGTCGCGCACTCGGACAAGCACGCTGTCATCATGTACCATGCTTGGCTCAATTCCGTACTTTGTAGCGTTTTTCTTAAGCCAGCCCTGGTGATTGAAGGCGCGAACCATAGAATCGCGGAAACAGTTATCGCCAACTCCCAAGAAAAGAACCAGGACATCCTGGTCATGAATTCCCTTCAGTCCGTGAGCCAGGAGGACCTGGAGAAGGGAATCACTTACATTAAACTGATGACGGATAACCTCAAAGTATTAAAAACCGCGTTGAACTAAAGCACCCGGGAGTTGGGTCTTTCCCCCTCTCCCGGGCATTTTTCCGGAAGGACGATGAACATGCAAATCACATGCACAAACCTGTCCCTGGGTTTTGGTCACCGGGTCGTAAGCGAGGACATCAGTTTCATGGTCTCCAAGGGGGATTACCTGATGATTGTCGGGGAGAACGGAACGGGAAAAACCACCTTGATGCGGGCCTTGCTTGGCCTTCACCCCATTATCAAGGGTGAGATTGTCTTCTCCCCGGACCTAAAGCCCAGCGAGCTGGGCTACCTGCCCCAGCAAAGCCCCTATCAGAGAAACTTTCCCGCTTCAGTCTATGAGGTGGTCATTTCAGGATGCTTGAACCGCTGCGGCATCCGCCCGTTTTACAACAGGGAAGAAAAGGCAATCGCCGAAAACAATATGGAGCGGCTGGGCATCTTGAACCTGAAGAATCAAAGCTATCAGGAATTGTCAGGCGGCCAGCAGCAAAGGGTTTTATTAGCCAGGGCCCTTTGCGCGACCGGCAAGGTGCTGCTGCTGGATGAGCCGGTCTCCGGGCTTGACCCAAACGCCGCAATGGATTTGTACGCGCTCATCAAGGAGCTCAACCAGGAGCTTGGCATCACCATCTTGATGATTTCCCATGACATCACCTCCGCCGTTTCCCAGGCCAGCCACATTCTACACCTGGCGCAGCGCCCCTTGTTTTTTGGGACGAGTGAGGAATATGTAAGCAGCGATACGGGCAAATTGTACCTGAAGGCTTCAGGAGGAAAGGCGCAATGATAAAGACTTTAAGCGAGTACCTGGCCTTCCCCTTTGTACAGTACGCCCTGATAGCCGGGGTGCTCATCGCCCTGTCCGCCTCCCTTTTGGGCGTTCCCCTGGTGCTCAAGCGTTTTTCTTTTCTGGGCGACGGATTGTCCCACGTGGCCTTTGGCGCAACCGCGGTCGCGGCCATTTAAATGTGAGCAGCGATATGCTGGTTGTCATGCCCATCACCATTCTAAGCGCGGTTTTGCTGCTTTTGGGAAACCGCAGGAAAAGCCAAAACGGAGACGCGGTCTTGGCCATGGTCTCAGTCGGCGCACTGGCGATTGGCTATTTGCTGATGAATGTGTTTTCAAAGACATCCAATCTGTCAGGCGATGTGTGTTCCACCCTGTTTGGCTCAACGTCCATCCTGACGCTCAGCGTCACTGAGGTGTGGCTGACCATTGGCATGGCCCTTGTTGTGATTTTTATGTTCAGCTTCTTTCACAACAAAATCTTCGCGATTACCTTTGATGAGCCCTTCGCCTCAGCCACCGGGGTGCCCGCTGGCGTTTATGACCTGGTTAAGGCGGTAGTGACAGCCATAGTCATCGTGCTGGCGATGAACCTGGTGGGTTCGCTCTTAACTTCCGCCCTGATTGTCTTCCCCGCGCTGACCGCGATGCGCGTTTTTAAGCGCTACCGTCAGGTCATAATCTTCTCCGCGGTTTTCTCGGTCATCTGCGCAGTACTTGGCATCCTGGTTTCCATCCTGTATTCAACCCCGGTCGGCGCGACCATCGTCGCGGTCAACATCGTGACCTATCTTCTCTTCACACTGATTAAAGCGCTTTGGAGGTAACCCAAATGAAAAAAGCCCTTACCCTGACGCTCTGTTTGTTCATGGTTGTATTCCTTTCCGGCTGTGGCGGCAGCGCCAGTTCAGCCCCTGTTCCAACGGCGGCACCGGAGCCAAGCGCTTCCCCAGAGCCGGAAAAAATGGTGCTTGACTTGACCGGCATGGGACCGACCATGGTCTATTCCTATATCTTCAACATCATGATGGCCCCCAATGATTACATCGGTCAGGCCTTCAAGCTAAAGGGCACTTATTCCGAGCAAAGTTGGGACACCGCCAGCCGAACCTACCGCTACATTTACATCGCGGACGCGGCCGCATGCTGCGCGCAGGGGCTGGAGTTTGAGCTTCAGGACCCTGAAGCGCCGTACCCTGAAATAGGCGAGGAATTCACCCTTTACGGCGTGTTTGAGCCCTACTATGAAGACGGGCATCGGTATTTTCACTTTACCAATGCCCGGATTATCAACGAGTAATTTATTGTCAGTCCATCGGGAAGGGCAGCGTGTACAGCAGCCCCAAGTCCCACAGCAAGGAACTGGTCAGGTACTTGCTGCGGATTTCACGCGCACCATGCAGGGCGTCAATGGTATCCTGCCTGTTAAAACCAATATCTTGCGGCGTCATGGGCATATCCATGTACGCCATCAGATCATGAATCGCCCGGTAGGAGGGCAGTTCTTCATCGGCAATTTTTAGGATGGTATCCCAGTTGTCAATGGTGCGCTCAAGGCGTACAGCGTGCGCTTCCTTGGCGTTCCGTCCTTCCTTTTTGGCGGTCAAGAGCACGGCCTCAGCCGCGCTGCCAAAGATGCGGCGTACCATGTTCTCCCAGGCGTTTTCGTCAAAGGTATTGATGAAGTTGAGCGCCTGCTTTTTGTTTGGTTTGATGCCTTTGATATACTCCCAGATTTGCAGTGTCAGCAGGGTGCCGATGCCCACCTGGATGCCATGCAGTTCAACAGGGGTGCGGCGCTCCAGGGACATCATCTCCCAGAGGTGGGAAAAATAATGCTCCAAGCCGGAAGCAGGACGTGAAATACCGGCATAGGCCATGGCGATGCCCGACAGCACCAGCCCCTCCGCGACCGCTTCCACCGCGGTATCTTCCCGCGCCTTTAGGCCTTCCACATTGTCCACAATTTTCTTGAGGGACTTGCGAACAAGGCCCGCGACGTTTTCACAATAGTATTCCCCGGTGATGAGGTTCGAAATCCGCCATTCGCAGACCGACACATATTTTGCCAGCATGTCCCCCAGCCCCGCCTGCAAAAGGCGAAGGGGCGCGTCCTTCAATACCCTTGTATCCGCCAAAATCGCCTGAGGGCAAGCGTTGTACAGGGACACCTTGACCTGGTCTTTTATCATGGAAGCGCTGTCTGAGGCATAGCCGTCCATGGAAGGCGCGGTCGCAACCACCAGGGAGGGCAATTTGGACGCGTGGGCGTACACCTTGGCCAGGTCATTCAAGACCCCGGAACCAATGGCCAGGATACCGTCACAATCTGTATCAAACGCCATGACCAGGCTGCCCAGGGCCTGCTCATCCGGCTCGATGTGCTCCTTTAAATAGACATAAGGCACATAAGGAATGCCTGCTGCCTTCAGCACCGGCTCAACCAGGTGCCAGGCGGCTTTTCTGGTGTTCTTATCCATGATGACAAAGGGCTTTTTGACCCCGACCTTACTAAGAGCTTCCGGCAGGGCGTCAATGGCATTGTTCCTGATTTCAAGCACCTTCAGGTCCACCTTGTGCACCCGCCCGCAATCACAGGGATGCCCCTTGGGATCAATCAATTCCTGCAAGCTCATGTCGGCAAACTGTTTCAATGGCTTCACCCATCCTTTTTTATTTCTGCTTCAAGTATGACACTCCGGACTTGAAAGCGCAACATGGACAAAGTCGTCTTTAGTAAAAGAATGCAATACAAAAAACAGGGACACCCGCTTTGAGCGCCCCCGGTAAACATTCAATAATTTTTTTACTTCGCGATGGTGTAGATGTTGAGCACATCCTGCCAGCGGAGCTTCTTCAGCCCGCCGATGGGATACTCCTCACCAAAATAGACTTCGGTACATTTTTTCGACATTTCCTCATGGCGGCTCTCATCAATGCCCAGCTCGGTCAGGGTCTGCGGCAGACCCATCACGCGGTAGAAGTTTTGCAGCCTGGCGATGCCTTCCCTGATGACCTCTTCCTTGTCACGCAAGCCCTTGCTAACGCCCATCACGTTAACGGCGAACTGGACAAACATGTCCAGTTTGTCCTTGTGCACATACTTCATCCAGGCCGGGGTCAAGACAGCCAGGCCAGCGCCGTGTGCCACGTCATAGGCGGCGGACAGTTCATGCTCCATGCCATGGCAGGCCCAATCCTGCTCGCGGCCCATGCCCAAAAGGCCGTTGTGCGCGACGGTACCGGCAAAGCCGATTTCAGCCCAGGCGTCATAATCATGCGGGTCATCCATCAGCCGGGGAGCGTTTGACATGATGGTACGCAGGGTGGCCTCACACAGGGCATCCGTCAAATCCACATGGGTGGTGTTGGTGAAGTAGCGCTCAAAGATGTGGCTCATCATATCGGCGACGCCGTTTGCAATTTGGTTCTTGGGCAGGGTAAAGAACAATTCGGGGTTCATGATGCTGATGAGCGGGCGCAGCTTGGGGCTGCCATAGCCGTATTTGCGGCCAGTTTCCTCGTTGGAAATGACGGTATCCCCGCTGGACTCGCTGCCGGCAGCGGGAATGGTCAGGATGATGGCAACGGGGAGCGCCTTCTCAATGGGCTTGCCTTGGTTGTAGATGTCCCAGACATCGCCGTCATAATATACACCCATGGCAATGGCTTTGGCGGAGTCAATGGCGCTGCCGCCGCCAACGGCCAAAACCAGATCCACATTCTCCTTGCGGCACAGTTCAATGCCTTCATGGACCAGGGACAGCCTGGGGTTTGGAACAACGCCGCCCAGCTCAACAAAATCGATGCCGGCGTCATTTAAGGACTTGACCACCTCGTCATAAAGACCGGAGCGCTTGATGCTGCCGCCGCCATAGTGCAAAAGCACCTTTTTGGCATGGGGCTTGAGCAGTTCGCCGATTTGGGCCTGGGTTCCGCGGCCAAACACGATGCGTGCGGGCATGTAGAGATCAAAATTAATCATGATAACCTCCTTGTTGTCACATACTTTCAAGGGAGTATGTACCCTTTTTTACTTGATTTAGGCGTCCTGGGGGGCGGCGTCGGCACCCGCGACGATGTTTTTCTGCCAGACCCCGCTCTTGACCAGCAGGATGCCGGCAAAACTCTTGATGATGTTGGTGCCCTGGGTCAACAGATAAAGCGGGATGATGGGCATCTTTGTCCAGTAAATCAGCGCCATGGTCGGAGGAATCAACAACAGCCAGGTATAGGCGCTGTCAAAGATGAAGGTCAACAGCGATGAGCCGCCCGCGCGCAGGGTGAAGTAGCTGGCGTGGGAAATGGCGTGGAAAGGCATCAGCACAGCAGAAATGAGGATGAAGGTGCCGGCCATCTGACGGACGGAGTCTTCCACATTGTACAGGTGCGGGAAGATGCCGGAGAAAGCAGCCAGCACACCGCCGATGACGATGCACATGGTAAAAGTAAGGAAGAAGAGCTTCCACACATCCGCGCGCGCCTTCTTCAAATCCCCCGCTCCCAGGGCGTGACCCACCAAGATGGCGGTGGCGTTGCCAATGCCCAGGAAGAAGACATTGAATAGGTTGGTCACTGTTGAAGAAATGTTGATGGCGGACATGACCAGCAAGCCGCGCATGGAATAAGCCTGGGTCATGGTCGCCATGCCGGTTGACCAGAGAAATTCGTTGACTAAAAGCGGCATGCCCTTGCCCGCGACCCGGCGCAGGAGATCCATGGGCACGCGCATCGTCTTGTAGATTTTTTGGAAGAAACTGAAGCGCTGGGAGCGATGGGCAACCGTTACCAAAATGGACAACTCAACCAGTCGGGAGATGACCGTCGCGATGGCGGCGCCTTTGACCCCCATGGCCGGGAAGCCCAGGTTGCCGAAAATGAGCAGCCAGTTGCCGATGAGGTTGGCGAACACAGCCGCGATGCCCGCCTTCATCGGCAGGACGGACTCGCCGGCTTCACGGAAAGTGGAGCCATAGGAAAAGGACAGCGCCATGGGCAGCATGCCCAGCATGATGTACATCAGGTAATCATGGGCGTAGTCCATCATGTGCTGGGCAATGATTGGGTCGCCCTCGCCCTGTAAAAAGAGGCGGATGAGCGGCGTCTGCCAGACGTTGAAGACGACCAAAGCCAGCGCCGTGATGATAAAGGCGAACCAGATTTTAATGCGGTGGGTATTTCTCAGGCCTTCCATATCCCCCGCGCCGTAAAACTGCGCGGCAAAGATACCGGGGCCGGACAAACCGCCAAAGATGCACAGCATGTACACAAAATGCAGCTGGTTGGCAATCGCAACGCCGGACATTTGCTCAGTACCCAATTGGCCGACCATGATGTTGTCCAGGAGGTTAACAAAATTGGCAACGCTGTTCTGGATAACCACCGGCACCATAATGGCCATGACGCGCTTGTAAAAGGCTTTGTCCCCGATAAAGGTCTGTCTAAACTTGCTCATGCGCACCTGTTCAATTCTTTATTTAATAGTTTAATAGAGCGTGGAAGCCATGGCCTGGGTCAACTGCGCCATGGCATTGGCCAATTCCTCAACTGAGGGGTTGACGTTTAAGACCTGGTTTAGGTTGTTGATGGCGGACAGCAGAATGTCATACTGCGGGCTGCCGGGCTGGAGGGAGGACAACTGCTGCGACGCCTGGACAATCAGGTTCTGCGCGTCCGGCAACAGGGTGTTGTTGACGATACCGCCTGTCAAGTCGCTTGGATGCTGGTGAACTGAGCAGGTAGTCGCGGAGAGCAGGGCCTGGTTCGCGTTTTGATTATCGGTAAACCGGATGGTCGCGTAGGAGCCCAGGTACTCAGACAAGACATTGGAATACTGGGTGCCCGCGAACTTCTCAAGCGGATGGCCCAGGGGCAAGACAGAGACGCCCCTTGTTGTCACCGTTTCAGGCGGACAATAAGGACCGGCAATCTGATTGCTGACTGTGCACACGCTCATTTGATGGTGCATCTGACAGTTCACGCTGGGCGCTGACTCAGCCGCCACATAATCCGTGGTCGTGCCATAGCCCATGGCGTCATGGCGGCAGGCTTCCGTGGCCAGTTGGCCGGAGACATTGCAGGTGGTCACCCGAACCAGACCATAGCTCTCAGCCCCGCCCTGGAGGATGTCACGGTCTTGCAAACCCTGCTCCTGGTGGATTCTTTGCATGAAGGCCTGCCAGAGCTTGGCGGCGGAGTTGCCGCCGGTGGTTCTGCTGGACAGGGCTTTGTAATTGTCATGACCAATCCAGACGGCGCCAGAATACCAACCGGTCATGCCGGCGAAGAAAACGCCCTTTTGCTCGGAGTTGGTGCCGGTCTTGCCGGCGACGGTCTGCCCGGAGATGCGGGCGGCGCGGCCGGTGCCCTTGGATACGACCTCTTTTAAGATGTCAACCGTCAGCCAGGCGGTGGACGGTTTGAACACCTGGCGGCGCGCCTGGCTTTGGTGGGCGTCATAAATGACCTTGTCATTGCTGTCCAGGATGCCCAGGATGCTGATGGGCTGTTGGTAGACGCCGCCATTGGCTAGCACACCAAAGGCCACCGCCATTTCAACCGGCGTGATGCCGGAGGAGCCAAGGGCCACGCCAAAAGGCGTCGCGTTGATGTGCTCATCAGATACACCCAGCCTGCGCAAATAGTCAACTGAGCGCTCAACACCCACATAATTTGTCAGCGCGTAGGCTGCCGCGGTGTTGTCAGACTGAACCAGCGCGGTTCTGAAAGTCTCAGGGCCGCGGTAGCTGCTTCCGCCGTAGTTCTTGGGCCAGGAATCCTGGCCGTCGCTGCCCCGCCAACCGGTGATGGGCAGGGGCATGTTGTAGGCGATGGAGCCGGCGCCCGCACCCATGTCAAAAGCCGGAGCATAGACCGAAATGGGCTTGATTGAGGAGCCAACCGGCATGTTCATGTCAACGGCGCGGTTTAGGGTCTTCCTTGTGGTGGGCTGGGTGCGGCTGCCGACGATGGCCTTTAGCTCACCCGTCCGGTAATCCACAATGGCGGCGCCCGCCTGGGGCTGGATAATGTCGGTGTAGGTGCCGTCAGGATTGCGGGAGCGGAAGACATCCGTGCCGGGGTCCCGCAGGCCGGGATAATCCTTGTAGTTGTACAGGACATCCTCCAGCGTTGTCTGCATCTTGGTGTCCAAGGCCAGATAGACCTTGTAGCCGCCGGTACGCAGCTCGTTTTCCATTTTGGCGCGGTTGGCGGAGGTGTTCTCCAATTTATTGATGGACAGCAGCACCTGCACCGTGTCGCGCACGGCGTACTCCACATAGTGCGTGTAGGGATATAGCGCCTTGGACTCGGGATCCTCCCGCAGGACATTGGCGGTGGCGGGGTTTTGCGCCTCGGTGAACTGCTTGAGGGTAATCATCTGGCTTTCATACATCGCCCGGAGGACATAGTCCGTCCTGATATTGGTACGGGTGACGTAATCGGTGGTTTCAGACGTGCGGGTGTAGAGGTTGCGCCTGGCGTTGTAATAGTAGGGATTGGTGGTCATGCCGGCCAGCATCGCGCACTCGCGCAGAGTTAACTCATTGAGCTCCTTGCCAAAGTAGCCCATGGCCGCGACCTTGACGCCATAATAGTTCTCGCCTAAGTAGATGGTGTTGAGGTAGGATTCCAGGATTTCTTCCTTGCTATAGCTGGCTTCCAATTGCATGGCCAGGTAGGCTTCCTGGATTTTGCGCTTGTAGCTCAGCTCATTGGTCAGCACCGTGTTCTTGATTAACTGCTGGGTGATGGTGGAACCGCCCTGCTGGGAGCCGGAGACAAAGTTGGTGATGAAGGCGCCGATGATGCGCTTGATGTCAACGCCGTTGTGGCTGTAAAAGCGGACGTCCTCCGCCGCCACAAAGGCGTCACGCAAAATATGGGGCATGGTATCAATGGACAGCATGATGCGGTTCTCCGTGCCTTTGTAGTCGGTGATGAGGTTGGAATCCTTGTCATAGAAAAAGGAGGTCTGCGCCTGGTCGTCAATTTTGGCGATGTCAAGGACCGGGGCGGTGTCCACATAGGTCTTGGCGATGCCCGCGATGGCGCCGATACCGGATAAGCCCGCGATGAGCACCAGAAGCATGAGCATCCTGAAGCAATTGATAATGACCGCCAGCACAAAGCTGGGCTTGCGCGTGCGGCGTTTGAAAAGCGAAAAACGCTCCTTGTTTTCTGTTAAAACCTCCTGCCCTTGCTCTTCCGGAGCAGGCGGATGACCAAACAGTCTGCTGATGGGACTTCCTCCTTAAAATGGATAGAAAGATTATAGCACAGCCGGGGCTTCAATCAAGGGTTTGAAGCGGAAGGCGCTTTGATACGGATGAAGGCGCAAAGGCCCAGGTCCGTGTCCTTTTGAAAGCCGCAGGCCCGGTAAAAAGCCATGGTTTCCGGCGTGTCATCCGTTAGTAAAACCGTCTGATAAATATCGGGATAGCGTTCAAGCGCAGAAAACAGAAGCTGTTTTCCGATACCACGGCGCTGGTAGTGCGGAAGCACAATGATGTCCTGTATGTAGAGGATGGACGCGCCGTCCCCCACCACCCTGATGATGCCGACCAACTGATTGTCCTCATACGCGCCCAAGGCCATCAGGGACGCGGCATATGCAGCCTTTAACATCTCAGGTCTTTTGGTGTAGTTGGTCCAGCCCACGCTGTCATACAGGGACAGCACTTCTTCTTCCAGATAAACGGTGTATGGCCTGATATCCATGCGGGCCTCCTTTTCATTTCATGCGCACGGCGATTCCGCAACAGGTTTGGCCGCGGATGATAATTGTAGCAATCAAAGGGAATTAATTCAAACCATGGTTCGCCCGATGGGCCAAGACCGGTTCAAAAGGCCCTGAATTCCTTGTGTTGCTTGACAAAATTATGCCTGTGAATTACAATGACAGACACCAATGTATTATTCCAAAAGCGCATTCACACCACCCGAAGGAGGGACGGTCATGCACCTTGCCT
>CAZHPW010000064.1:0-14188 GCA_964534515.1 uncultured Christensenella sp. | reverse complement strand
CGCGATTTATCCAGTGTTTTCAACGTGTTGAGGGTTATTCAGCAGGCCCTATATATCATGGTGTTGCCAGCAATTTTGCTGGTGTTGGTTCTCAGTTATATCCCCATGAGCGGTTTGTTGGTTGCGTTTAAAAATTATCGCTATAACCTGGGGATATTTGGCAGCGAATGGGCGGCTAACAATGGGCTGGATAACTTCCGGTTCCTGTTTCAATCAGGCAAAGGCCTCAGCATCACACTGAATACGATATTCTTCAACCTTGCCAACCTGTTCTCTTCCCAGATTCTTGCCATCATTGTTGCCATCGCCATCACAGAAATGAGAGGCAAATATTTTAAGAAAATCAGCCAATCCATGATATTCCTGCCGTACTTCATCAGCTGGATTATTGTTGGTACCTTTGTTTATAACCTCTTCAATTACGAATATGGCACTTTCAACAACATCCGGGCTATGTTTGGCCTGGATAAAATCAACCTGTACTCCATGCCCGGCGTATGGGTTTTTGTCATCATGTTTTTTAACGCCTGGAAGTGGGTGGGATATAATTCGGTGGTCTATATCGCGGCCATCACCAGCGTGGACCAGGAATGTTACGAGGCAGCCGACATCGACGGCGCGAACATTTGGCAGCGCATTTGGTATGTTGTCCTTCCTTCCATCCGGCCAACCATCATTGTCATTTTCCTGTTGAATATCGGTAGGATACTGCGTGGTGATTTCCAGATGTTTTACCAGATTATCGGTATGAATGGCCAATTGTTTGACGCGACCGATGTTATTGACACCTATGTCTTCCGTTCCCTGCTTTCAGGCGGCGATGTCGGCATGACAGCCGCGGCCACCCTGTACCAATCCGTTCTGTGCTTTATCATTATTACTGTGGTGAATGCCATTGTAAAGAAGATAGAGCCGGATTACGCGTTGTTTTAAGGAGGGAGAGGATATGAGCACAAAACCCATCACAAAACGAAGCAGCCGCATCAGGACAACTGCCTCACAGAAAGTGTTTTACGCTGTCAGTTACATCCTGGTTGCCCTTGTAGCCTTAATGTGCCTGGTCCCCTTTATCATGCTTGTTTCAGCGTCCCTGACCAAGGAAAGCTACATCGTGACCCATGGGTATGGCTTGTGGCCCGGGGAATTTGCTACCGACGCTTATACAACCTTATTTAAAAACACAGAGGACATTATCCGCGCGTACGGCGTCACCATTTTAATAACCATACTGGGCACCATGCTGAGTTTGTTCATCGTCTCGCTGTCCGCCTATGTCATTAGCCGCAAAGACCTGAAGTATCGTTTCCAAATCACTTTTTTCTTCTATTTTACTACCCTCTTCAACGGCGGATTGATTTCTACTTACATATTTTTCATCCGCTACCTTGGGCTGAAAGACAACCTTCTGGCCTTGATTTTGCCCTTGATGTTCAATGTTTTTTATCTCTTGATTATGCGTTCCTTTATGCAGGGTATCCCCTCATCCATCATTGAGTCGGCAAAAATTGACGGCGCCAGTGAGTTCAAGATTTTTTATCAGTTAATCCTGCCCCTAGCCAAGCCTGGTTTGGCAACCATTGGCTTGTTTGTCGCCTTGGAATACTGGAATGACTGGTACAACGCCATGCTCTACATCAACAAGAGCGAACTGTTCCCCATGCAGTACCTGCTCTACCGAACCTTGTCCGCGTCACAAGCCATGGCAAGAATCGCGGCCCAGGTAGGTGCGCGCGTGGCTGATCTTCCGGGGCAGAGCCTCAAGATGGCCATGGCCGTTGTCGCTACAGGGCCGATATTGTTGGTATATCCGTTTGTTCAGAAATATTTTGTAAAGGGAATCACCATCGGCGCTGTGAAGGGCTGATGGAAAATAAATAAGGAGGACCCATGATGAAGAAAAGGAATTTCCTGTCTCTGGTTCTGGCTGTCTGTATGTTGTTTGGATTGTTTAGCGTCACTGCCAACGCTCAAACAGTCGACACTTCAGAGTTTGTGACCATCACCATGTACCTCATCAGTGAAGAACCCCCCAGGTACAAAGACATGCTGGTTGAGTTTAACAAAATGGCAAAAGAAGAGCTCAACTGCGAACTGGTTGTCAATTTTATCGGCTGGGGCGAGTATCAGACAAAGTACCCCTTGTTGTTCAGCTCCGGCGAGAAATTTGACCTGGTTTATGTGGCGACCTGGCTGGACTACGCCAACCTCGCGCACCGCGGCGCGTTCCTGCCTCTGGAAGATTTGCTTCCCGTTTACGCTGTGGAAAGTATGAAAAAACATCCGCCCGAAGCGCTCTTGCAGGCCACAGTGAGCGGGCATGTATATGCCTACACTTCCAACCTGAAGACTTATAGCGCGTATGGCGCGATTGTTCGCGGCGACCTGATGGACAAGTACGGCTTGACAGAGATTACAAACTTTGCCGATTATGCCAAATACCTCCAGGCTGTGCGTGACAATGACCCGCAGTTCACCAACCCGACCTCAGCATTCAACGACATTCTGTTTGATGAAGTTTATCTGTTTGAAGCAGGATTGTATCCTCTGACCGGCAGCACCGGTGGAATTTACTACATTGACCCCGAAGATCCAGAGCACAAGGTATTTGCGGCTCATGAGTGGGAAGGATTCAAAGACGCGGCGGTCAAACTGAAGGAATACTCCGATGCCGGTTACTGGCCCAAGAGTGTATTGAGCATCACTGACAGTGCAGAAACTCAACTAAACCAGGGAATCGGCGCCAGCCGCGTCCATAACTTTGATTCCTGGGTTGGTGCCTACATTCAAAACCCCGATTGGGATATGAGGTGGTTTAATTTGGTTCCCAAAATTAACCACTTGAGCTTCATGCAAGACGCCATGGCCATCCCGTCCACAAGCGAGCATCCCGAGCGCGCCTTGATGCTGCTTGACAAGATTCGTTCGGATGAGCGCTATTACATGATGCTGACAAATGGTATCGAAGGCGTTGACTACACGCTGGATGAGAACAATTTTATGACAACCGTCAACACAGACCTGTTCTCAGGCGGCCCCGGCACCTGGGGGTTCCGTACTGACGAATTCAATAAGCAGTCCGCCGGCTCACCTCCCACCTATTATGAAGAGCGTGACAAGTTGGAAGCGGCCGTTGTACCCAACGTGTTCAGAAGTTTCAACATGTCAACTGAAGAGGTGAAGAACGAGTACGCCGCGATGCAAAACGTGTATGCCCAGTACTACAACACCCTGGCCGCCGGCATCACAAATGATGTGGAAGCTGACCTGGCAAAACTTGTGCAGCAGGCGGAAATTGCCGGCAATGAAGCCTGCAAAGCCGCGTTCCAAAAACAAGTTGACGCCTTCTTTGCCGAGCAGGGTAAGAAATAATTTAACCTAAGCCGCGGAGAGCCGTCAAACGGCTCTCCGCCTTTATTTTAGGAGAATGCGATGAAGAAATGGATATGCACAACACAGGATAGCCCTTTTCAGCTGATAACGACCAGAGCTGGAAGCAAAGCGAATGCGAATGCGGAGACGGAAAAAATGATTACGCCTCTGTCTTCTATGTTTTTGACTTGATGTGGCAGTATTTTAATCACGGCGCCAGTGCCTTTGTCTATTGGAATTTCGCCTTGGAAAGCGACGCGGTCAGCACCTGGGGATGGAAACAGAACTCTCTGGTCAGTGTTGACGCGTCCAGCAAACAAGTGCGCTTTAACCCTGAGTTCTATTTGATGAAGCATTTTTCAAGTTTTGTTCATGAAGGAGCAAATAAGGTGTCCGTCTCCGGCAATTGGTCTGCCTTCACCTTGGCCTTTGAAAACCAAGACGGGAGTCTGGTCAATGTGATTGCCAACCCAATGGAGCATGAACAGGCCATTTCCATAAAAGAACAAGACTTTATCTTACCGCCAAAAAGCATCAACACCATCATTTTTTAACCCAATATAGACGCGTAAGGCGCATAGTAACCGGCAGTCTGACTCGGGCTGCCGGTTCATTTTTTGACGCTTTACGGGAACATGTGTTCGTGTTATAGTGAGATCGGAGGTGAGCGCGGGATGGCGATTAAGACCTATGTGCAGGTAGAGTTTGAGACCAATGAGGTGGGTGACATCACTCCCCTCTGCCTGGTTTTTCACCAGAGGCGGTATATGATTGACAGGGTATTGGAAGCCCGGCAGGCAACCGCCATAAATGTGGGCGGAAACGGCCTGCGCTATACCGTGCGCATCGCGCAGAGAAAGACCTATTTGTTTTTGGATGATTACAACCGGTGGTTTGTAGAGGAAAAGGTTCCCCACGAAATCGCCAGGGTGGGCGGGCTGGTGCATGGCGACATGAGCCGGTTTTAAGGGACAAAAAAAAAGACCTGATGCAGTCCTGATGTCACATAATACTACCTTGTATATAACTATTTGAAAGTTTAAATTGTTTTAGAGCATAGATTTCCAAAAGACCTTGTGATTCATGGCGCAGATTTCCAGATGATAATTCTTGATGCCGGTCCTGGTTACATGAAGCTTTGAATCATCTCCGTCAGTTTGGACACGCCCATCGCGTAACCAAAGGAATTGTCCAGGGTATAGTCCGCGCAGGCATGGTAAAAGCCAATCTGCCGACGGTATTCCAGGATAACCTCCTCATGACCGCCGTCCTTCAAGGTAGGCCTGCGGTCTATTTTGATGTCAGAGAGAATCTGATCAAGAGGGCGGTCCACATGAATGATAATCCCATGGTTTTGCATGAGCAGGACATTGTCCTTTACCGTTGGCAGGCCGCCGCCAGTTGATACCACACAAGGCGCTTCCCCCGCCAATTCAATCAACACGCCTGATTCAGCGTTCCGGAAGAAAGCCTCCCCCAGGGTACCATAAATCTCATTGACAGAAAGGCCGAGCAACTCGCTGATGCGCTGGTCTGTGTCAACGAAACGAAGGTTCAGGTTCGCGGCTGCTTTGCGACCCAAAGTGGTCTTGCCGCCACCGGACATACCCACTAAAAAGATATGCATCCGTAACATAACTCAGTCCCTTTCTGTAAGGTTTGTAGATTTTGCTCATGTATTTTACCAGATTATAGCACAGGGCAATTTTATACTGCAAGTTATTTGTACAAAAGTCATGTTATCTATTCAATCCAGCCCATTATTTCCCACAAAAATAACGGAATATGTATGAAAAGCTATTCGTTCGGGTGAACAGATGATTTTATCAAAATGGATACAAAAAACCGCGGCCGATTGGACGCGGTTTCAAAGCCGAATAAACTTAGGCGGTTTTCGCCTGTTCGGCCAGCTGGGCAAAGGCCTTGGCGTCATTGACGGCCAGGTCAGCCAGCATCTTGCGGTTGATGACGATACCCTTGCGCTTCAGGCCGTTGATGAGCCCGGAGTAGTTCAGGCCGTTGAGGCGGGCGGCCGCGTTGATGCGGACGATCCACAGGCGGCGGAAATCGCGCTTGCGCAGTTTGCGGCCGATGTAGGCATAACGCAGTGAACGGCGGACCTGTTCACTTGCGGCACGGTATTGTTTGGATTTGGCGCCGTAGTAACCTTTTGCCAACTTGAGCATCTTCCGACGCTTTTTCTGGGCGTTGACTGCCCTCTTAATGCGAGCCATGTTGATTCCTCCTTAAAAAGCGTAGATTACTGCTGAATGAGCAAGCGGATGGTGGCCGCTTCTTTTTTGTTGGTCAGGAAACCGCCGGCGCGGAGCTGACGGGTGCGCTTGGTCTTCTTCTTGGTCATGATATGGCCAAGGTTCATGCTCTTGTGTTTGACTTTACCGGACTTGGTGACGCGGAACCGTTTGGCCGCGCCGCGGTGGGATTTCATTTTTGGCATTTGTATGCCCTCCTTCTTGTGCCGAACAAAGCGTGATTAACCTTGCGGCTGTGGTTCTTTTTCGGGTTTGGCTGGTTTTTCAACCTTGGGAACAAGAATCATGATCATGTGCCGGCCTTCCAGATTGGGCATGCGCTCAATGGAAGCGATGTCACTCAGACGCTCGGCAAACTCCTTCATAACCTTGTAGCCGATTTCGCTGTGGGTAATCTGGCGACCGCGGAAGCGGATGGTGACCTTGACCTTGTCCCCCGCCTTCAAGAACTTGATGGCGTTCTTGGCTTTCACCTGAATGTCGTTCTCTTCGATGGTGGCGGACAGCTGTACTTCCTTGAGGGAGATGGTTTTCTGGTTCTTGCGCATCTCCTTCTCGCGTTTGGCCTGCTCAAAGCGGTGCTTGTCATAGTCCATCAGCTTGCAGACCGGCGGCTGTGCCTTGGGCACAATCTTGACCAGGTCAAGACGCTGCTCCTCTGCCAATTGCATGGCTTGTTCGGTCGGCATGATGCCCAGCTGGGCGCCATCCGCGCCGATGACACGCACCTCGCGGTCACGGATTCCTTCGTTGATTGTCAGTTCTGTGCTGATTGTTGTGCACCTCCACATAAATAAATTGGCGGGCAAAAACCCGCCAATTCGAAATAAATTTCAAACTCTTGCACCAGACAAATCGAGTCCGTCAGGTGAGAAGCGGGATGCTTCTGCTTATCGCAAGGAGTATCATAACGCGAAATGGAGAACCTGTCAAGGGTTTAGTTTGCGCCTTCGCCCTCTTCAGGAGTCTCTTCTGTCTCCGGCAGCGCTTCCAAGGGCAGCTCCTCCGGGGACTGGACAAACTCCGCCGCGGCCTTGCTAGCCGTGTCAATGGCTTCCTGGTTGAACACCACGTTTTCCTGGGTCATCCAGGTTTCAAAGGACTGGGCGTAGATTTCATTGGTCTTGACGGTAATCAGGTAATCCTCAATCTCCTGGCGGATGGCGTCGGTGAGGATGAGGCCGGAGGGAACATCCCTTAAGTACTGGAGGATATGGATGCCGTAGGAGCCCACCACCGGGTCGCTGACATCACCGACAGCTTTCATCTTCTCAGAGAAGGCGGCCGCAGTAAAGACGGGGTCATAGATGATGGACTGGGCGTTGACCGCGTAGCCTTCAGCCAGGTTGCTCTCCTGGGTCATGCCGGGGTCATTGCCGTATTCCTTGATGAGGTCCAGGAAGCTCTCGCCGCGGCCCAGACGCTCATAAATCATGTCGATGTCGGCCTTCTTGGAATCCAGGATGGCCTGCCTGGCCTGGTCCACCATTTCCTGGGTAACCTCCTGTTCACTGGCCACGGGTTCATTGGTCGTCTCGGCGGCGGGCTCAGTGGTTGTTTCGTCTTCCTGCACCGGAACTTCAGCCTGCTGGGTCTGCTCTTCCAGGGCCGCGGACAAGGTCTGGTAGGTTTGCAGCAGAGCTTCGTCCACACTTAGAAGGATGTGGACAATGCCCCTGTAACCGGCGGGGGTGTACCAGCTGGACTGGCCGGAATACTGGGTCATGTATTCATACTGGGCAATGTCATTCTCATAGGTCTGCTGATATAAAGCACCGACCTCGTTGAACATGGCGTTGATTTCATCCTCGCTGGGTTCATATCCCGCCAGGAGATAATCATTGAGCCTGTCAAAGGCCGCGCCGTAGCGCACATCTTCCAGGATGGTATCCTTGCTGATGCCCTGGGCGGCAAAGACCTCTTCCGCCTGCTTGACGGCTTCCAGCCTGGCTTCCTCGGTGTCAGCGCTCTGGAAATAGGCGGCGTAGTTGTTGATGGCGTCATCCCACTGCTTGTTGGCCTCCGCCATGAAGGAATCTTCCTCTTCCTGGGAGAACTTGTCAAAGCCCAGGTCAGCAATCTTCTTTTTCATGATTTCCTGGCGCACCAGGGTGGTTACCACCGTCTGGTAATCCGTGGCATCCATGATGTACTGGTTTTCCAGCATCATGGGGATGTAGCTTTCAACCTGAGCCTTGGTGATTTCAACGCCGTTGACTGTGGCAAGCACGACTTTTTCTTCGGCCAAGGGTGCTGCCGTTTCGGCGAAGGAAACCGCGCTTAAGCCCATTAAGAGGGCAAGCAGGAGGGCCAGTAACTTCTTATTCATTCAATCTATCCTTTCATTGGTACCATGACAAATCCATTATTACATCTTCCGCCCAATCCATCAAGGAAACCGGCGGATGTGTTACAGAATCTTTACACAATCAGGCGTCGCGCAGAACCGCGATTTCACCGTCCACATCGCTTCTGGAGCGCAGGATGGTATTGTGCGCGGCCTTTGCCGCTAAGAGATAAGAGATGGCTTGTTTGTTCATCAATTCACCAGGCACCACAACCGGGATGCCGGGCGGGTAAACCACAATGGTCTCAGCGACAACATAGCCGTCCGTCTCCTCAATGGGCAGGCAGATGAAGGGCGCGCGCTCCGCCCTAGCGATGGGCACCTTGGTCTGTACCTGAGGCGCCATGAGCGGAACTTTATTGACCACGGCCAGGCTGAGGCTCTTGTCAATCTCAAGCAGGGCATCACCCAGGAAACCCATGGTCTCTTCCGTATCCCCCATGCCGGTCATACACAGCACGCCCTGGGGTGAAATCATCTCCGGCTCCGTACTGAAGCGGTCACGCAAAATCTCAGCCAGTTCATAGCCGTCTATGTTGGTATCAATGGTGGAAATGAAGACCTTGCTGGGCTCAAGACCGACCACATTCTCCAACTCCAGCCCGCGTTCCTTGCCATAGCCCAGGACGCGAAGCAGGTTCAAGCCCTTGGCCTTCTCATGGAAGACTTCCAGCGCCTTGTGCCAGGCAGTAAACAATTCATCATGATGGCTTTGAATCAGGCGCACGCAGCTGTCAATACTGGCCAAGAGCAAAAAGGAAGGGCTGGTGGTTTCAAAAATGGCCAACTGCCGCTGCATCTCGTGGGCGAGCGCAGGGGTGCGCACATGGGCCAAGGCCGTTTGGGTGAGGGACGGCATGGTCTTGTGTAGGGATTGAATCACGATGTCCGCCCCCGCTTTGACAGCACCGGAAGGAAAATAGGGCGAAAAGCCCAGGTGGGAGCCATGCGCCTCATCGATAATGACTGTCAGGCCGTGGCGGTGAGCAAGGGCAATGATGGCCGGTAAATCGCTGATGACGCCCTCATAGGTGGGACAGGTGAGCATTAAAACCCGGGCATCCTGATGCTGGAGGATGGCTTGCTCAACCGACTCCAGGGAAGTGGACGCCGCGATTTGGTAGCGCATATTGGTTTGGGGATAAATGAAATAAGGGCGCAGGTTGTTTAAGGCCAGGGCGTTATAGACCGATTTGTGGCAGTTGCGCGCCATGATGATGCTGTCCCCGGGCTGAGTGACCGCGCGGATGGCGCTGAGGATGCCCACAGTGCTGCCGTTGACCAGAAAAAAGCTGTGATTCGCACCGAAAACATGGGCGGCCAAATCCATGGCCTCCTGCAAAATGCCGCCGGCGGCGTGCAGGTGGTCAAAGCCCTTGATTTCCGTGATGTCAATCTGGGCTGCCAGGGTTTTAAGATAAGGCGCCAGGGCCAGGTTACGCTTGTGACCCGGCATATGCATGGGCAGGGTTATCGGGCAGGAACGCTGCAATAACTCAAGCAAAGATTCCGCCATCGTTGTCCTCTTTTCAGGTTGATCTTTGTCAGCCGCTGAGGGCTTTCGCAATGCATTATAGGCACGAAGTCCCCAGCAAATCAATAGAGATTATACCCGGGCTTTTCGGCCTGTTTGTACAAGCGGGGGCATAAAAAAACTGCCTGTACAGACAGTTTTTTGAAAGCTTAGGCCGGATTGCTCTCCTCAACCTGGTAGGCGTCCTCCACTTCCGGGGTGACGTCCACGACAAGTTCAGGCGGGTCAGTCGGCATGGGGGTCGGCGCCGGGGTGGTTGTCAGGGCGACAAGGGCGTAGAGCGCTTCCTGGGTCTTCTTGTCCGCTGTGCCGTTGACGCTCAGCTTGTTATCTTTCTGGAAGGCGCGGACAGCGGCTTTGGTCCCGTCCAGGTAGGTGCCGGTAACCGTGCCCTTGTAGTAGCCCATTTCAGCCAATTTCATCTGCAGCCAGTAGACATCCTCACCGCTGACACCGTTCTTCAGCGTACGGGTGAAGCCGGGCGCCCTGGTGCCGTCATAGTAAGGCTCCTGGGTGGGCGCCGGGGTCGCGCTATGCAGCCAGGTCTTCTTTGAGAACTCACCTGGTTTGTGCGCGGCCTTTAATTCCGGGTCTACCGGCAGGTCTTCCCGGATGGTGACCACCGTGCCCTTGCCAACGTTGTCATACATCCACTTGGCGTCGGCGACTGTCAGCCTGATGCAGCCGTGGGAGGCGCGGGAACCCAGTTTGCGAACGGAGTTCATGTTGACGGAGTTCAACTCGTTTGAATTATAGATGACGGAATGGAAGGCGATTTCAGAGTCAATGCGCAGCCACCAGCGCGCCTTGCCGCCACCCCAGTTGGGGAACTCAGCCCAGCGGGCGCGGCGTCCGGTCAAAGTGTAGTCCCCTACCGCGCTGGGGAAGCGCTCAGTACCGGTGGAAGCGTGGAAGATTTTTTCCAACTTCGTATGCCCGCCCTGCTCATCCAGGCCATAAATCTTGATTAACTGGTTGGCGACGTCCACCGTAACCGCGTACGGGATGGGTGTGGGTGCCGGTGAGGGCTTGGGAATGCCGTCAGCGCGAATAACATCCAGGGAGAATAGGACATTAAAGGTCTGCTCCCCGACGACGCCATCCGCCACCAAGCCATTGTACTGCTGGAATTTCTTGACGGCGTTGAAAGTGTGCTCATAGAAGCCGCCGGTGATTTTTCTGTCAAAGAAGCCAAGCGCAGTCAGCCTTTCCTGGATGAGGGACACCTGTTTGTTCTTTTCTCCGTAGGAGATGACGCCGGTGTACTTGGCCTCAGGCGGCGGGGTGGGAATGGGCCGGGGGGTGACATTGGGGTCGGGCGTCGGGATGACGATGTCATCGGAATACAGCTTCATTAAGGTAGGCACATCCGCCTTGCCGGTTTTCTCAAGGCCGTTCTTTTCCTGGAAGTTGCCGACAGCGGCCGTGGTACCATCCAGGTAATTACCGGAAACCTTGCCCCAGTAATAGCCGATTTCGCCCAGGCGGGTTTGCAGGCGGCTGACATCCTTGCCGGTATCCCCTTTTTTCAAAGGCCGGTGGGCATCGCCATAGATGATTTCCTGCAGCGCCAAATCAGCGTCGCCCGTGGACTCAAGGCCATAGGCTTCCTGAACCGCGCGGACGGACTTGCGCGTCGCCTCCAGGTAGTTGCCGGTTACCGGTCCGTTGTAGTACCGCAAGTCCTTTAAACGGGTCTGGAGGAGTTTGACATCATCGCCCTTGTCGCCGAATTTGAGGCCCCGGCCTTCTGAGGTCACAATGATTGTGTCTTCCTGCGGGGTCGGCTCCTGGTCTTCCTCTGCCAGGGAGACCCAGGCGGTTGAAGGAAGCAGGAAGAGCAATGCCAGAATCAAGGATAAAATACGCTTCATTTCGTACCTCACACACTTAGTCAGGTTGACTGTAACAAAAGCGTCACATAATTGCAAGATACCACGATAAAATAAATACAATCAGAAATAATTGTTTACAATTTGGGCATAAAAATAGGCTGCCGGGTATCGACAGCCCAAAGATGACGAAAAACGCGTGTCAGGCCTTGATCTTTTCCTCTTTCAACAGACGCTGGCCCATCATGACGCCCATGGCGGAGGCCATCATGAGGCCGCGTGTCCAGCCGCTGGAATCGCCCAGGGAATAAAAACCCTTGATGTTGGTGGTCAATTCCTCATCCATCCTGACCTTGTTGGAATAGAACTTGAGCTCCGGCGAGTACAGCAGGGTTTCAGGCCCGGCGAACCCCGGCACCACCTGCTCCAGCGCCTGGATGAAGGCGATGATGTTGGTCATGGCCCGGTACGGCATGGCGGCGGTGATATCCCCCGCGACCGCGTCTTTTAAGGTGGGCTTGACGTTGGAGCGGTGCAGTTCCTTCTCCCAGGTCCGCTTGCCGTTTAAAATGTCGCCAAAGCGCTGGACCAGAATCTGCCCGTTGCCCAGCATGTTGGTTACCTCGCCGATTTTCTGGGCATAGGCGATGGGCTGGTTAAAGGGCGTTGTGAAGTTGTGGGAGGACAGGATGGACAGGTTGGTGTTGGGCGACTTCATGTCCTTGTAGCTGTGGCCGTTGACCACTGCCAGGTCGTTGTCGTAGTTTTCCTGGCTGACAAAGCCCCCGGGATTCTGGCAGAAGGTGCGCACCTGGTCCCGGAAAGGGGCGGGGTAGCCCACAAACTTACCCTCGTACAGCGCGTCATTGACCTCTTCCATGACCTCGTTGCGAACCTCAACCCGCACACCGACATCCACCGTGCCCGGCTGATGGGCGATACCATGCTCCTGGCAGAGCTTTTCCAGCCATTCCGCCCCGCGGCGGCCGGTGGCCACCACCAGGTCATCAGAGAGAATCTCCCGCCTGTCAGAGCCATTGGGTTTTTCAATCACGACGCCTTGGCAGGCATTGTCCTTTAAAATCAAATCCACGCAGTTGATGCCAAAGAGGATTTCAACACCGTTTTCCAACAAATAAGTCTGGATGGCGCCGTAGATTTCCTGGGCTTTCTCCGTGCCCATGTGGCGGATGGGGCAATCCACCAGGCGCAGGCCGGCCTTGATGGCGCGCAGGCGGATGCGGCGGATGCGCTCGTCATCCACCAGGCCCTCGACCTGGGTGTCCGCGCCGAACTCCAGATAGATCTTGTCGGTATAGTCAATCAGTTCCTGACACTTGTCAGCGCCGATGAGGTCAGGCAATTGGCCGCCCACTTCATAGGAAAGGGAAAGCTTGCCGTCTGAAAAAGCGCCGGCGCCGGAAAAACCGGTAGTGATGTGGCAATAAGGTCTGCAATTGACACAGCGGCCTGTCCTGTCCTTGGGGCAGTGACGCTTGCCGATGGGTTGGCCTTTTTCGATAATGACAATTTTCTTTTTGCTGCCGTGGCGAACCAGTTCCAGGGCGGTAAAGATGCCCGCGGGACCCGCGCCGATAATGGCGACATCATACTTCATGAATTAAACCTCACAAAAATTCTTGCTGCTTCATCTTATGGTTGCGCGGTGTTTCTGTCAATGAATACTGGAAACTCAAATTCATTCCTCCCCCATTTTTAACAGTTGACGAGGCTGGATTCAAAGGATATAATGATGCATACGGTCGCCATCCGCCGTTTTTTTACGGCGCCAGCCAGGCGAGATGTGCGAAGGGGGGGAAAACAAGTGTCTGAGATTCGTGTCAAGGAAAACGAAACGCTCGAAAGCGCGTTAAAGCGTTTTAAGCGTCAGTGCGCCCGCAGCGGCGTTTTGGCCGAGGTTCGCAAACGCGAGCATTATGAAAAGCCCAGCGTGAAGCGCAAGAAGAAGGCGGAAGCCGCACGCAAGCGCAAGTATTAAGGCCAATCAAAACCTGTCCAAGTGACAGGTTTTTGCTTCTTCCCAGGGTTTAAGACGAAATTCGCGCCATTGAGGGACGGTTTCCGCCCAGTGGGAGCAATTTTATCCCTTGCGTCTTAAAGCGCATGTATGATAAACTTGTTCGGGTATCCGGTGGATACTTAATTACTCACAACCCCAAGAGGGTAACAATAAGGAGGAGTTCCATGGTTAAGATTGGTATCAACGGTTTTGGCCGCATCGGCGGTCTGGTTCTCGCGGCTGCTTTGCAGTATCCCAAGGAAGTTCAAGTGGTCGCCATCAACGACCCCTTTATCGATGTGGAATATATGGCGTACATGATGAAGTACGACAGCGTTCATGGCCGCTTTGACGGCGAAATCACCGTCGACAAAGAGAACAACACCATCACCATCAACGGCAACACCATCAAGGCCTATGCCTATATGAAGCCGGAAGAGATTCCATGGAAGGAAACCGGTGCTGAGTACATCGCCGACGCGACCGGCGTGTTCACCGATACACCCAAAGCCAGCGCTCACCTGCAGGGCGGCGCGAAGAAAGTCATCATCACCGCCCCCGCCAAGGACAAGGAAACCCCCATGTTCGTTATGGGCGTGAACAACAAGGAATACAAGAAGGAAATGAACGTCGTTTCCAACGCTTCCTGCACCACCAACTGCCTGGCCCCCCTGGCCAAGGTTATCAATGACAAGTACGGCATCAAGGAAGGCCTGATGACCACCGTGCACGCCACCACCGCCACCCAGAAGACGGTGGACGGCCCCTCCAAGAAGGATTGGCGCGGCGGCCGCGCGGCGGCGCTCAACATCA